>NZ_JALIQP010000002.1:920628-1227505 GCF_023566055.1 Halosolutus amylolyticus
CGTTCCGCTCCCCCGTACCAACATTACTCGGAGGCAACCGGTACTTACGGCCGCGGGTCACGGATCCGATCGCGAGTCACGGCTTCTCGGACGGCCGATGGACACGGCGTCGACGCCCGTGCTGACACAGCGGCGTCGCCCGATCAGTCAAGGTTGTCCTCGGTCGCCGCACGGATCTCGTCGACGCTCGCGTTCGTCTTGAACGTCGTCCCGCCGTAGTGGGCCCGCGAGGCCGCGTGGCCCGCCTCGCGTAGATCGGCGAGGAACTCGTCCATCGCGTTGGCGGGGAGCCCCCAGTTCCGGCAGAGTTTGTGCTGGTCGTAGTGGGTCGGCGTGTCGAGTTCGGTTTCGAGGGTCTCGCAAAGCTCCCGGGCCTTCTCTGCGGTGCCGAACGCGTCCGGGAGTTCCCCGCGAACGCGCTCGACGAACGCCGGATCGTGAACCGGACCGAGCCAGATCGGCCCCGCAGCGAGCACGCGGTCGCCCCCGCAGTGGGGACAGGTTTCGATCGGATCGGCGATTAGCCCGGGGTCGTGCTCGCGGTAGAGGCAGTCCTCGCAGTGGTACAGGTGACCCAGTTCGTCGATCGCGGCGTCGGCCGACGTCGCCCGGTGATCGAGTTCGAGGTAGGTCCGGACGTAGTGGCTGGTCGCGTGGGTCAGGATCGGCTCGACGCCGACGTCGAACCGGGCGGCGCTCCGGGCGAGCGCGGAGAGGAGGATCCGGACGCCCATCTCGGGATGGTAGTCCGTGTTCCGCGGCACGGCGGAGTACGAGCGGACCCCGCTGTTGAAGTGGGCCCCACACAGCGGCGCGGTGTCGGTCGCGGTGACACAGACGAGGTCGCGACAGTTCGCGAACGCCGCGTCGGCAAAGGGCATCGGCGTCCCGTAGGGGTCGAGGTCGATCACGTCGAACACCTCGTCGTGCATGAGGCCGTTGACGTTCCGGTGCTCGACGGACGCCGTCTCCCGGAGGCCGTTGCGCGCTACGTTCTCGCTTGCCAGTTCGACGGCCTCCTCGTCGACGTCACAGCAGGTGACGTCCCAGCCGTCGGCCGCGGCACGGACGCCCCGGATACCGCTGGCGGTCATCGCGTCAAGGTAGGACTCGGCCCGGAGCTCCCGATCGCGAAAGGCTCGAAGCGTTGCGATCGTCAGATCGCGATTAAGTTCCTGTCGGGGGTTGTAGAAGACCGACTCCTCGACTCCCTCCGTCTGCTCGCCGGGGACCTCGAGTTCGACCCCACCCTCGGTGACGCGCATACCCCCTCTCGTCGGCGGAGATCGAAAAACGGCGTGGTCTTCGATCGAGACGGACCGAATCGCGCCGCACGATCGCCACAACCAAACCGATTTTACAGTTGGGTGCACAGTTCCGATCGTGTCGGAGGCCACACCCGTCGATCGCTGGCAGGCCGCCCTCGAGGAGGCGGGCGAGTTGACGCCCGAGATCGTCGAGCAGATCACGCATCTGCACGGCGATCGGGGAGCCCGTGCCATCGAGGCCGTGAGCGAAAACCGGGTGAAGGCCTACCGCGATTTCACGATCGTCGTCGGCTACGAAGACGAGTACATCGTCGAGGACGGGGGCTGTACCTGCAAGGACAGCGAGTACAACCTCGATTCGGAGGACCCGACCGACCTCTGCTGGCACGCGATCGCCGTCGCGATCGCCCGCCGGGTCGGCTACGTCGACTACCACGACATGTGGTACTCGGACGTGCGCGAACTCCTTTGAGGGGCGGGACAATCACGGTTGCGGAGAGGGGCAACCACGGTCGAGGAAGGGTGCGATCACGGTCCCTCGCCGCTAGTCGGACTCGTTACAGGCGGCGATGATGACCTCCGGGTCGTCGATCAGCCGGTTTTCCATGTAGTTGCCCTTTCCCCGGCCGGCCCACTTACGTTCCTGGTCGATAATCGAGAGGAACTCGAGTTCCGAGAGGATGTCCCGCACCCGGCGAAGTTTCAGATGCTCCGAACCGTCGCGATCGCAGAGCCGCATGTAGAGATCGTAGGCCTCGTTGGTCGTCACCGGCGCGTTGTCGCCCGCTTTTTGCTGTGTGAGAAGCGCCATCGCCTCGAGGACGAGTTTCGCGTGACTGGGGCTCTTCGAGATCAGTTCGGCCAGCCGGCTGGTCTCCTCGCGTTCGTGGGCCCGATCGACGCAGTCCTCCGTGACCGTCTCGAGGGCGTTCTCCTCGGCGATTTCGCCCGCAAAGCGGAGGATGTCGATCGCCTTCCGCGCGTCGCCGTGTTCCCGGGCGGCCAGCGCGGCCACGCGCGGAACGACACCGTCCTCGAGGACGCCCTCGTGGAACGCGTCCGATCGCGAGCGGAGGATCTCTCGGATCTGTGTGGCGTCGTAGGGCGAGAAGACGTACTCACGCTCACAGAGACTGGACTTGATCCGCTCGTCCAGCGAGTCCTTGTACCGGACCTTGTTCGAGATGCCGATGACGCCGACGGTGCTCGAGGTGAGTTTGCCGGACTCGACGGCCCTCGAGAGTTGCATCAGGATGTCGTCGTCCTCGATCTTGTCGACCTCGTCGAGGATGATGAGGGCGACGTCATAGCGGGTGTCGATGATCCGCCACAGCCGCCGGTAGTACTCGGACGTGCTCAACCCCGAGTGGGGGATCGAGATGTCGGTCTCGGGCTGGTCGTTGAGCTGGTGGCCGGCCGATTGCACGGCCTGCGTTTCGGTCGACTCCTGCAGGCAGTCGACGTAGGCGACGCCGATCGAGACGTCGTTGCCCTCGGCGCGTTCGATCGCCTGGTTCGTGATGAACTTCGAGCACAGCGACTTGCCGGTGCCCGTCTTTCCGTAGACGAGGACGTTGTTCGGGGTGTTGCCCCGAGTGGCGGGTTTGATCGCGTTCGCGAGATTCGTCAGTTCGTCCTCCCGACCGATGATCCGGTCACCGTCCGGGAGGTGCGAGACCTGCAACAGCTCCTTGTTTCGGAAGATTTCGTTCTCACTTCCGAAATAGTCCGTCGAATCCGACATTCAGGTATCGACGACAACTCGCGACGGCTACTTAATCGTTCCGGGCCGGAGTGCCGCTGTATAATCGGGAAATTCTCGTTTTAGGTCCGTTACTTCCAGAAATACACCCCTCGGTTCCGCTGTATTGTCTCGATCGCACCCCTCGGTTCCGCTGTAATGCCGCACCGAGTCGAGCGGCACTCGCTGGGGACCCCGCAGTGCCGCTGTATGGCTGGTGATCCCACACGACGGCCGGAACGCAGTCGAACGAGTGCACAGTCGAACGGGGAGACGATCCACCGAGGGAGTCCTCCGAATCGAACGACCGTCGATAGCACGTGCATTTCGGGCCCGGACACCGGAAGAACGGCCACAGTTCGATTCACGGAACGGGTACCGTAGTTCCGCTGTATCAGGTCAAAAGTGTTACTATAGAATATGAAGCGGTTGGTTTCCACCCCGGAGTGCCGCTGTATTAGGGGTCACACACCCCGTGGTGCCGCTGTAAGGGGGTGGTGGTGTGTGTCGACTCGAAACGGTGGTCGATCGGGGTGCAGCCGGGTCCGTCGCATCGGCACAGAGATCAGGATCGGCGATGCAGTCGGTGCCGAAAGCAGCGGCCACAACCGCTACACCACAGCTACAGCTACGACCGCTACACCACAGCTACAGCTACGACCGCTACACCACAGCTACAGCTACGACCGCTACACCACAGCTACAGCTACGACCGCTACACCACAGCTACAGCTACGACCGCTACACCACAGCTACAGCTACGACCGCTACGCCACAGCCACAGCTACGACCGCTACGCCACAGCCACAGCTACGACCGCTACGCCACAGCCACAGCTACGACCGCTACCCAACACCACCGCACCCAATGGCTACAGCCACCACCTGAAAACGGAAGCCTTCCGCCCAGGACCCGAAAATAGAGGCCTTCAACTCAGGAACAGATGGTGAGGTTCTCCTCGAGCGGCGAAGTCGAGTCCGATCGCGATCGGCCGTTTCTTCGTCCAATCGACTCAATGGAATTTAACACGCCACTAGTATTTAGTATTGGTCATTTCGTGTTCAGTATTGGCTATTTCTGGTGAGTGTCTCCGAGTTGCCAGCGCTTCAGCGATCGGTCTCCGCCCAGGAGTCGGCATCTGACCGGACACTCTGTCTGGCCCCAGCAGTCGGCTTCCGGTCGTTCCCCGGATTAGCGGGATACGGTCCCCGGATTAGCGGGATACGGTCCCCGAATTAGCGGGATAGAAGAACTCTCCCGAACCCATACAGCGGCAACGAGGGGTGTGTCCCCACCCGACCACCTTCAGACGGTCGTCGTCAGATCGGTCGCGTCGATCGCGCCCCGACGCCGTTCAGGGTCCGCGACGGCGTCGTCCGACAGCACCGAGACGTCGTCCGACAGCACCGGGATGACGTCATCGGAGAACAGACCGGACCCTCGAGACACTGGTGCCCACGAAACGCGATCGACGATCGAGTGCCGAAAGACGAACGGTCGCACCGCGGCAACTACTCGCCGGCGCAAATTTCGACGAAGTTCCGCAGAATCTGCAGTCCCGTCTCGCCGCTCTTCTCGGGGTGGAACTGGGTCCCGAAGACGGTACCGTCCTCGCTGGCGACGATCGAGGGGAACTCGATCTCGTAATCGGTGGTCGCGACGGCCGCGGGTTCGTCGTTCGGCACCGCGTAGTAGGAGTGGACGAAGTAGGCGTACTTCCCATCCACGCCCTCGACCAGCGGGTGATCGCGCTCGACGGAGAGTTCGTTCCAGCCCATGTGCGGAACCTTCTGGCCCTCCGCGAAGCGGACGTTGGTGCCGGGGATCAGGTCGAGACCCTGGACTGCGGACTCGCCGTCGGTCTCGCCTTCCTCGCTGGTGGTGAGGAGCATCTGCATCCCGAGACAGATGCCGAAAAGCGGCGTGCCAGCCTCGGCGACCTCGAGGAGGTCCTCGCGGAGCGGGTCGGCGTTCTCGACGCCCTCGCGGAACGCGCCGACGCCGGGGAGGACGACGCCGTCGGCCGCGTGGAAGGCCTCGGGATCGTCGGTGATCTCGACGTCGGCCCCCGCACGCTCCAGTCCGCGGGTGACGCTGCGCAGGTTGCCCAGGCCGTAGTCGACGACGACTACGGAGGCGAGCGACTGTTCCTGTGCGGACGAGACGGTGCTCATACCCGTACTCGGCGTGGCGCGTTGAAGTGTATTGCCTTTCGAGCAATCGGCTGCGGGCGGAGCGATGAACGGAACGAGCGCGATCGGGCGCGAGAGCGCTACGGTGCGAGAGTGTTCAGGCGCGAATGAGATCGAGTACGCGCTCGTAGTGCTCGCCGAACGCCTCGTCGGCGCGCGATCGAGGCCGGGGCAGATCGACCTCGACGATTTCGCGGACGCGACCCGGATCGTCCGCCATCACGACGATTCGGTCCGCGAGTTTCACGGCTTCTTCGACGTCGTGGGTGACGAACAGGACCGTTTTGCCCGTCTGTCCCCAGATATCGAGGAGTTCGGTCTGGAGCATCGCCTTCGTCTGCGCGTCGACGGCACCGAACGGTTCGTCCATCAGGAGGAGCGCGGGATCGACGGCCAGCGCCCGCGCGAGTGCGACGCGTTGTTTCATCCCACCGGAGAGTGCCTTCGGGTAACTGTCCTCGAACCCGCCCAGGCCGACGAGATCGACGAGATGCTGGACGCGCCGATCCCGTTCGTCCGACGAGACGTCCGTCTGCTCGAGTCCGAAGGCGACGTTTCCCCGAACCGTCCGCCACGGGAACAGGTGGTACTCCTGGAACACGATTCCCATGTCGGGGTTCGGATCCCTGACCGGCGTCCCGTCGAGGAAGACGGTCCCCGACGTCGGCGACTCGAGGCCGGCGACGACGCGAAACAGCGTCGTCTTGCCGGAACCGGAGGGACCGACGAGACAGACGAACTCGCCGGGTTCGACCTCGAACGAGACGTCCGCCAGGGCCTGGACCGGTCCCTGTTCGCTCTCGTACCGCTTCCCGACATCGTCGATCCGGACGCGGGACGCCTCGGTGTCGTCTACCGCCACGCCAGAACCCTCCGTTGGGCCGCGCGGAACGCGGTGTCGACGAC
The DNA here is from genome assembly GCF_023566055.1 of Halosolutus amylolyticus. Classification (NCBI taxonomy): domain Archaea; kingdom Methanobacteriati; phylum Methanobacteriota; class Halobacteria; order Halobacteriales; family Natrialbaceae; genus Halosolutus; species Halosolutus amylolyticus. The sequence goes on from NZ_JALIQP010000002.1 coordinate 926,736, forward strand.
GAGGAAGACGAGACTCAACACGAGGATGTACGTGATCACCACGTCGACCTGCAGGTTGTTCGACGCACGCAGGATTTCCCGGCCGATCCCGGGAACGCCGAAGATTTCGGCGGCGACGACGAGCATCCACGATCGGCCGATTCCCGTCCGGACGCCGGTCAGGATCTCCGGCGACGCGGCCGGCACGACCACCGATCGGACGAGCGCGAGGTCGCCCTGGACGCCGAGGCTACGCGCGACGTCGAGCAGGTCGTCCGACACCCCCTCGACGGCGCCGTAGGCGGCGTAGAAGTTGATCCAGAACGCGCCGACAGCGATGATGAACGCCGCCCCGGCGTGGTTGATGCCGAACCACGCGATCGCGAAGCCGACCAGCCCGAGCGGCGGCACCGGCCGGAGCACGCGAACGACCGGCGACGAGACGTCGTCGAGGATCGAACTCCACGCCAGTGCGATGCCGACGCCGATCCCGAGGCCCGTCCCGACGACGGCACCCGGGAACCAGTGGCGGACGCTCTGTCCCAGCGCGGCGGTCAGGTCGCCGCTCGCGGCCTCCGCAGCGAACGTCTCGGCGACGGCGATCGGCGACGGCAGGACGTACGACGGCTGGACGAGCGAACCGAGCCACCAGAGCGCGACGAACGCGGCGACACCCCCCGCACCGAACAGGAGGCGCCGGCGGTCGATCGTCACGAACGGTAGCCCGCGCTCCGCGTTCGACCGATCGACGTCCTGCGAAACGTCGGTCTCGTTCGAAACGTCAGTTCCCTGTGTTACGTCAGTTGCCATTGAACGTCACCCTCCGCTGTTGTTGGTCCCCGTATCATGGCTAGCGATCGTCGTAGGGGTCGTAGTCGAAGATACTCTCGATCGACAGTTCCTCGTCGATCTGGCCGTTCTCGTGTGCGAACGACGCGAAGATCTCCGTCCCGTTCTCGATCTCCCGGGGATCGGTGACGAAGTTCGCGAGCGGGCCGTCGAGCGCCTGCTGGGCCTGTTCGGCGGGCATTCCGATCCCCTCCTCGACGATGTCGGCCGTCTCGGCCGGGTTCTCGTGGATGAACTCCGTCGCACGGACGTGTTGATCGAGAAACTGCGAGGCGACCTCGGAGTCGCGCACCTCGTCGGTCATCAGCGTGACGGCGGCGGGCTGTCCGGGCATGATCTCGGCGGACGTCCGGAACGTCTGGATCGGAAGCCCCTCCGTCTCGGCGCGAGTGGGTACCGGTTCCATGATCGAGGTGCCGTCGATTTCGCCGTTCGCGATCGCCTGGAACACCGCGTTCGCGCCACCGATCTCGGTAATCTCGACGGCCTCGTCGGGGTCGACACCGACTTCCTCGCGGAGCCAGTAGCGAAGCAGAACGTCGGGGACCGATCCCTGTGGAAAGGTTCCGAACCGGAACTTCTCCCCGCGCTCGTCTTCCCAGACCTCGAAGGCGTCGGCCCCGTGGTCGTCCCACAGCGTCCGGAACTCCTCGTGGGCCATGATCGCCATCGGCTCCTTGATGTTCGTCGCGGTCACCTGCGCTGGAATCCCGCGATCGATGACGATCATCGCCGGCACGATGCCGAACATCGCGACGTCGATCTCGCCGCCGCCGAACGCCTGGACGATCGCCGGGCCGTCGGTGAACTCCTTGCTGTCGATCTCGGCGTCGAGTTCCGAGAGGTAGCCCTCGGACTCCATCACGAAGTATTGCAGATCGGGAAAGATCGGCATGTGCGCGACCGTGAGTTCGTTCGATCGGCTGGCGAAGCAGCCGGCGACGGCCGCCGTTCCGACAGCGCTCGTTCCCGCGAGATACCCCCGTCGTGAGAGAGAAATCGAGTCGTCAGTCACTACCCTCACTCGGGCCGACGGCTACTTTCCGGGTTTGGTCACGGTAAGTACGACCAGCAGTCACGACGCCGTCGAGACGGTCTCGCTCCCGAAAACGCGGTACCGTCCCGTCCTGCTGGCTCGACGGACGTTCCAGTCGCGTCATACATATCGGCAATAGTTTCCGGGTCGAACCGGGGAACCGGGCCGAGATCCGGGCCGCTCGCGTCCCCGTCGCGCTCAAAACCCGTCGAGTCGGGTCTGTCCGCCCCCGTTGTCGCTGCCGTCGACGCCAGCGAGGTCCGCCGCCCGCTGGAGGGTCGTCGCGAAGGTCTCCTCCTGGCTCCGATCGTACAGCGTCGCCGCCGGGTGGACGCAGATCAACACGCGCCGCGGCGTCCCCTCGATCCGGACGTCGACGACGTCGCCGGCCTCCTTGGTCACCGCGACCGATCGATCGAGCAGGTGTTCGCTGGGTACCTTCCCCAGCGTGACGATCACGTCCGGGTCGAGCAGGTCGATCTCCCGCTCCAGGTACTCCCGGCAGTTCTCGAGTTCCTCGGTCGTCGGGTCGCGGTTCTCGGGCGGCCGACACCGAACGCAGTTCGTGATCCGAACGGTCTCCCGATCGAGGCCGACGGCCCGCAACTGGTCGTCCAGAACGGTGCCGCTCCGGCCGACGAACGGTTCGCCCTGCTCGTCCTCGTTCGCGCCCGGCCCTTCGCCGACGAACAGGACGTCGGCGTCGTCGGGACCGGTGCCGTTGACGATCCGACTCCGGCAGTCGACGAGGTCCGGACACCGGGTGCAGGCGGTAACCCGGAGATCTTCCATCTCTCCCATGGCCGGCAGGACACGCGGCCGCCTCCTACCTCTTTCGAGTCGTAGCAGTCGCGATGCGAGCCACTTCTGACGCGATCGCTGGAGAGTCTGGCAGGTCCGGATGACGTCGATCGAGTTGTACCGAATACAGAGCACAGGCCGTGTTTAGACCCGAAAATTCGAGGGTAACAGGATTCACAGACCGAGAGCACCCGTATCGGTGTTGGATCTGAAATCGCCATCGAGGCACTGGTTTCTACAACTTCGGTTCTACGACCGCTTTATGGATCAATTTCGGTTCTACAACCGCTTTATCGAGGTTGGAGCGACACCATCGCCTCGATCGAGGGTCAAAACTCACGACGAGGTATCGTCTAAAGGATCAGCATCGAGCCACAGCACCCCTCTCACTAGCGTCCAAACGAGATCCAATCGACATATTCGGCAATCGAAGAGCCAACTCTTACTCCCGACTACCCTGTAATAGGTGGATGAGCGTTATCCTCGAATACACAATTGAGAACGAAGAGTTCACGCTCGGGGAAGTACTGTCTGGGCCGCCTCACATGCGAATCGAACTCGAACGGATCGTGCCCACAGGAACCTCCGTCGTGCCCTTCTTGTGGGTAACGGGAGACGATTTCGAGACCTTCGAACAAAAAGTAACTGCGCACGAGTTCGTTGATGATATTCTCGCGCTCGACAAAGTAGAGGATAGCACGCTCTATCGAGTGAGATGGCGCGGGCGACACAACGACCTCATCCAGGGGATCACGGAGGCTGATGGGACGATTTTAGAGGGGTATGCCGATGACAAGTGGTATTTCCGACTCCGATTTCCCGACCACGATGCGCTCTCACGGTTCCACAACTTCTGTACCGACCTCGGAATATCGATTCACATTGTACGAACGTATACGGAAACCGACCGAACTGAGAGCGTCAAGCAGTTCGACCTCTCTCAGGAACAGCGTGAGGCACTCATCGTGGGGCTTCGGATGGGGTACTTCGATACGCCGAGTGAAGCAAACTTGGACGAGCTCGCCGACGAACTGGAGATTTCGCAACAGGCCACCTCTGATCGGATTCGGCGGGGAACGAAACAAGTCCTCACCGAGGCGTTGCTGGCGAGCGCGACAGACTTCGAGTGAGCCTCCGAAACGACTTAAAAGAGCTGATGGGTCTACGATCACCCTTTCTTGAAACGGGGCAGTACATCTTCTAGTGCCAGAATCCCGCTCCAGTTACCCCCTCGAGGCCGAGTCCAGTCGGGAGAGCGTTCCCAATACGAACAGCAACCGGTTTTCGTTATGAACAGCATCATGAGCGAACGCACCATCAATTTCGACGCGGTTCTCGACCTGTGTCGAAATCGACAACGTCGCATCGTCCTTGCGGTCCTCACAGACCAGCAACGGCCGTTAACGCTGAGGGACCTCGTGGAGGTGGTTATCAAACACAATCATCACCTCTCGGCTACAGCGGTTTCTGGAGACGAGTTATCGCAGGTTCGGCTCTCGCTGCATCACGAACATATTCCGACACTGGAAGCGGCGTCGGTTATCGACTACGATCGAGACCGGGGACTGGTGGAACCGACGGAGCGGTTTGACGAATTGCAACCCTCTCTGTCGGCCGTCATCGAAGCCGATCCCAAACTCGAACTACCGGTCGAATTGTGATCTAGATCGTCCTCCTGTGGAACGAGGGCGTTTCTCAGTACGCAACCACAGGTCGCAGGAGTTACTGTGAGCAGGGAGTGCTGTCCGGCCGATCAGGGAGCGGGTCTAGTCACCAAACTGCTCGTCAACGACCTCTGCGATAGCGTCTATGTCCAGTTCGTGGATGGCGATATCCTCCCCGACAGTGTACTCGGATATTTGGCCACACTCGTAGCATTCGAGCACGATATCGGTCTTGTGCGCCATCATCGAGATATCCTCCACTTCATCGCATGACGGACACCGCAACCACTCACTGAACCGGTAGTCCATACACGCAGATACTGACGACCTGTTATGAACATATGGGTAACAGCTATCCACAAACTCGTCGAGATCGAAAACGCCTATCTTGTAAATGAAATCCGCCGTCCGCAACATCGAACGCGCCATCGAGGACTCACACCTGTGAAATCACGCGTTCAAACAAGGCCCAGGGGGTGTATGCAACACGCCAACGGCGCTATTTCGTCCACCTAATCTCGTATTCGAGTTCGTACCGTTGTTCGCCGGTTTCTGAATCCGTGAGTCGTTCGAGTTCGACTTCGAATCGAGGACGTTCCGGCACAGTCACGGTCTGCTCTTCTGCGTCGTTAACTAGCGTGACATCTCCAGATTCGATCTGATCTGCAGTATCGCGTAACGCTTCAGCAATCTCGGTTCTCGGAACCGCTTCCTCGGTTTTGAATAGCTCTTCTTCGGGCATCAGTTCTCACCACACTCTCGACGGCAATATAGCCACATGCGAACCCCAGAACAGAAGAACACGTTTCGATGCTGCATTCGCGCCTTGTATCTCGCAGAGATGCAACGAACGACCGAGCTACTGTCAGAAATGCTCCGTTGAATCCAGAGCACGAATGTAGCACGCGCTGAAAGGCAATCTGTAGAGAACGATGATCGGTCAGCACAGGACAAACGCAGAATTTTTACTGGGAATGTGATAGGTGATCGTCTCCAGTGATACCGGTAGCCGTCCGTTCGTCGGAACGGATCGGCGATCTCACTCCCGATCGGCGGCGTACTCGTCACCGGCCCGTGCCGCCAGCCGAGCGACGCGGAGCGGTTCCGGCCTGCCACCCTCGGGCGTGAACGCCCGCACGATCGCGGCCGCTTCCGCGGCGTCGCAACCGACGTGCCTGACGTAGACGGTCTCGTCGTCGACCGACACCGCGCGGCGATCGGGCAACGATCGGTACAGGTCCAGCCGCTCCCGGAGTTCGGGTCCGGAAAACGCGTCCCTGAGACCAGCCTCGAGGCCGTCGCTCGCCTCGAAGGTCACGGCGAGGACCGGTCGCTGGGCGGCCTCGTGGATCCGCGAAAGATCGAATACGTTGTACCACGCCGGGGCGACGGCGCCGAGCAGGACGTACCGGACGTCCGGTCGACCGAGGTCGTCGACCAACGACTCGACTGCCGTCGTCGCGTCCGTGCCGCCGACGGTACACGCCGCGTACCCCAGCCCATCGACGACGCGATCGCGACGGACGACGGCACCCGCGAACGTGCTTCGATCGGCACTCGCGTCGTCACCGCGAAACGATTCGGCGACGCCCAGCGCCCGTACCCCGGGCTTCATCCGGTCTCAACCGTCGTCTTTGATCTCCTTGAGCCGATCGAGGAGTTCGTCGCTCGAGGCACCGTTCTCGAACTCGATCGAGCCGTCGTGACTGTTCTCCGAGGATTGTACCGCGTCGTCGTCGTCAAAATCAGCGTCGACCTCCTGTTGCTCGGATTCGTCGTAGCTCCCGAATCCCATACGGGTGGTACTTGGGGCTTGCGATAGAAAAATCTCGTGGTTGCGCGTTGCCGACAGTTTTCGCTTTCACTGATACGTCTACGACAGAACCTTACGACTTCGAGACCGTATAATACCATCAGAATTCCCATATACCGACTCGATCCCGGTCGACCGCCCCTGTCGATCGGACGGTACCGTTTTGCCGACGGCTCACGACGGAGCGCGTATGGAGGTCCATCACGTCACCGAGGACGCGGAGACGTTCACCTGTAACGCCTTCCTGGTCGTGGGCGATCGAACGACGCTCGTAGACGCCGGCGCGTGGGACGGAGTCGTCGACGAGATTCACAGCCACACCGACGACGTGGACGACGTGGTGATGACCCACCAGCACGGCGACCACGTCGCACAGCTCGAGGCCGTGGCCGAGACGTTCGACCCGGACGTCTACGCCTACGCTGACCACCCGACGCGAACCCAGGCGATCGACGACGGGGACACTGTCCCGATCGGCGACGAGGAGTTCGACGTGGTGTACACGCCGGGTCACGCGGACGATCACGTCTCCTTCGTCTCCGAGACGACGCTGTTCTCCGGCGACGTGGTCGTCCACGACGACGGCGCCTTCGACTACGGCAGCTTCGGCCGGACGGACATGGCCGGCCAGTCCCGCGAGCGACTCATCGAGAGCGTCGAGGACCTGCTCGATCGCCTGCCTGACGGGGTCGAACACATGTACGCCGGCCACGGCGGCGTCTTCCACGGCGACGTTCGCGACGTGGTCGAGACGGCGCTGGAGCGAGCGGAGAAGCGCGAACCGAAGTATCCGGACGAGTAGCTGAGGGAGGCTGAAGACGAGCGTGCGCGGAACGGTTCGGACGACATCACCGAACCGGACGTTCGTCGCGAAACGTCACGAGACGGCCGTTCGTCGGCAAACCATCGAGAGAAGAAACGGCAGGCGGTTCGAATCGGGGCGGTCCCGATTATGCGGCGCGGGGTTCCTTCGCCTTGGGGCGGAGGTTCCCGTAGCCGCACTTCCGGCAGTTGTCGGCTCGCTTTGGGTTGCGAGCGTTACAGCGCATGCAGATCATCTTCTCGAGGGAGCGCTTTTCGGCAGCGTCGAACTTGGGCATACCCCTCGGTTGGCCCGTGGCACATATAACCGCTGTGGTCCGCCGTCGCCCGCGAGTCGCGTCCACCGTCGCGCCCGCGAGTCACTCGTCCGCGAGATAGTCCTCCTGGACGGCGACGACCTCGCTCGAGTCCGCACACTCACTGTAGCGACGGAGCGGTTCCTCGTTGAGCGTCAGAAAGGTCTCGCCCCAGCGGAACGGTTCGAGCAGTTCTTCGGCCCGATCGCGCTCGCCGAAGATACAGCACGCGGCGGCGAGCGCTTCGACCGTCGTCAGCCGGAACGGGCGGCCGTAGTTGACGGGGTTCGCGGCGACGAGGAAGGGGAGCGCCCGGTGGATGCCGTTCATCCGGAAGGCGGCTTCGCCCGCGGACTCCCACGAACAGTCCAGCGCGACCAGCGTGCCGAGCCCCTCCTCGGCGTCGGCCGGCGAGAGCGCCTGTTCGGCGTGGGGGTTGAGGACGACGCCGTAGGGAACCTGGCCCATAGACCGGTGGAGGATCGCCTCGTCGAACCGCTCGAGGCGGCGGGCGGTGCACTTGTCGGGATCGTCGTCGCCCTCGTAGTAGACGTGACACTCCACACCGGGACTACGATCGGGGACGGAAAAAGACAGTCGATCCAATCACCCCTCGGAATCGAACCGGTCACTCCACGCAGTCGATCCAATCACCCCTCGGAATCGAACCGGTCACTCCACGCAGTCGATCCAATCACCCCTCGGAATCGAACCGGTCACTCCACGCAGTCGATCCAATCACCCCTCGGAATCGAACCGGTCACCCTTCGTGGATCGTCTCCCCGCGGTTGAGCCGCTGGGCGATCGTGAACGTCTGGTCCGCCTCGCGACGCGTCGGGAAGTGGGCGGCCATGTAGCGGGCGGTCGCGATCAGCGGCACGCGGCGGCGACGCTCGTGTTCGATCTGCGTGTCCTCGCCGGTGGATACCGACGATTCAGCCAGCTCGAACTGCCGGAACGCCGCCTCGACGTTCTGGAGCGTGTGGAAGCCGGCGTCCTCGCGCAGGAGACCGCGACCGAGCGTGCGCTTCAGGGCCGCGGGATCGCCGCCACAGTCGAGGAACTCGGCCACGAGTCGGCCCGCTTCGTTCACCGCGCCCTCCCTGTCGAACGTCTCGAGGAGGGTCTCGAGCACCGCGTCGGGATCGCGATCGCTCTCGTGCTCGCCGGGGTCGGGGATCGGCGCTGGCGGCGTGTTGAGGAACCGATCGAGGTAGACGTTGAGGGCCGCGTCGAAGACGCCACGGTAGCACTCGATCGCGTCGGTTCGGCGGGCGAAGCCGTGAACCGCGTTCGCGTAGGTGAACGTGTGATGGACGGTGTCCCAGTCGGAGAACTCGTTCGCCGTCCCGAACTGGGCGACGCGGGTCGCGGCGGCATGGGCCACCTCGCCGGCGAGGGCCTCGGTCGTCGCCCCCGATCGGATCGCGCCCGCGAGCGCGTCGACGATCGCCTCGGGGTCGTCGCCGAGCAAGGTTGCCTGGAAATCTTCCGGCGGCGTCCACGCCGTCTCGTCCCTCGGCTCCGCTCCCTCCGCCACGAGGTCCGCGAGGCCGCTCGTCTCGGTGACGTCGCCGCCGTAGACGTCCTCGAGCAGGGCGACGAGATCGATCGGCTGTCGCCACGCGGACTGCTCGTCGCTCCGGGTCGCCGTGACCAGGGGTTCGACCAGTGCCGCCAGGGTGTCGTCGGCGGTTGCCCAGCCCACGTGGTCGAGGCTCTCGAGGGCCGTGTTCGCGAAGTCGAGCACGTGCCCGGTCGAGAGATACGGGTGGTCGGTCGCCGCGGCGACGAGCAGGTCCGCAATCTCGGCCTCCGAGTAGCCCGACGCGACGGCGGTGCGAAGACAGCGTTCGGCACCGTCGGCGTCGCGAACCTCGACGCAGTCGCGGAACCACGACTTCAGCCGATCGAAGTCGACCTCGCTCGTCGAGAACGACGGCTGGTCGAAGTGCGGCGGTTCACTGGCGCAGTCGTCGGCGACGTGGCGAACGCCGGTGTACAGCGCCCGCTTTCGATCCTCGGGATCGAGATCCGCCATCACGTTCGCCAGGCAGCCGAGGATTGTCAGCCCGCGGCCCCAGCCCGAATCGCGATACCGGGTGCCGAATTCGAGCGTCACCGCCATCGGCTCCCGGTAGTCGACGCCGGCGTCGAGCAGGCCGATCGACGACTTCGCGGCGACGAGGCGGAGGTTCTCCTCGAGACCGGTCTCGAGGCGATCGGTCCAGTGCTCGGCTGGCGGCCGGTCGCGCGCCGGGTTCGGGTTCACGTAAACGACGCCGTCGCGGATCTCGGTCGGGTACGTCCGGACGTCGTCGGCCCAGGGGTCGAACGTATCGCCACAGGAGAGTTCGAATCGCGCGTGGTGCCAGTGACAGGTGAGGATTCCCTCGTCGACGGTCCCCTCCGAGAGGGGAAACCCCATGTGCGGGCACCGGTTGTCGACGACCCGGACCTCACCCTCGTGGTAGAAGGCGGCCAGCGGCGTCCCGTCGATCGAAACCTGCGTGCGGCCAGCCGCCTCGAGATCCGAAAGCGGTGCGAGTTCGTGGAAATCGTCCGTCGTCGCCATGTGCCAGTTGTCGGCACAGACCGGTGTAAACGTTCGCTGAACCAGGATTATGTAACGTATCGTATGATTCCGGCCGATCGAGTGACGGCGACGCTCCGTACCGCGCTCGCGATCACGCGCCGTCCCACGGTCCGAAGACGTCACAGCCGCGGCCGGTGGAGGACACAACCGCGGCCGGTGGAGATACGTAGTCGGCATTCGAAGCACGCGTATGCTCGAACCGGGAGAGAGTGCGCCGACGTTCGAACGGCCCGCGGCCGTCGACGGCGAAGTTCGGCGCGCGACGTTCGACGAACTGGTCGGGGATACGGCCGTCGTGGTCGTCGTGTTTTACCCGGCCGATTTCAGCCCCGTCTGTACCGACGAACTCTGTTCGCTTCGCGACTTCGATCTGTTCGGCCTGCAGCCGGACGTGTCGATCGTCGGGGTTTCGACCGACTCGGCCTACAGTCACCGCGCCTTCGCCGAGCGAAACGATCTCGACTTCCCGCTCGTCTCCGACGGCGACGGGTCGATCGCCGACGCCTACGGCGTCCTCGAGGACGAAGCCCTGGACGGCCATCGAACCGTCGCCAGCCGATCGGTGTTCGTCCTCGACGCCGATCGAACCGTGCGATACGCGTGGGCGGCCGACGAGCGGGGCGAACTGCCCGATCTCGAGGCGGTTCGATCGGCGATCGAGTCGGCCTCCGACGACGAGACCGCGGTCGAGCGCTACCGGGTCGCCCACCGCTGGTACCACGAGGGCCTGGAGGCGTACACCCAGGGCCACACCGCGTTCGTCGAGGCGGACTGGCTGTCCGCCGCCGCGTCCTTCGAGCAGGCGGTCGACCCGCTCACGGAGGCGATCGAGGCGTTCGACGCGGCCCGGCGATACGCCACGGACGAGCGCGTCCGCGAGGCGGCGACGACGGCCAACGAACAGGCGACCGATCGGCGCAACGCCGCGAAGTGGTACGCGGAGGCGGCCAGACGGTACGGGAAAGGCGACGTCGAGACGGGCGACGACTACCGCGCCGACGCCGATCGGCCCCACGCCGCCGTCGACCGCCGGGACGAACCGGCCCATCCGGACGCCCTGGTCGATCTCCTCGCGGAGTGACGTCGGCGTCACACACTTTTCCCGCCGGCGACGAATCGTCCGGTATGGCCACCGACGCAGCGCGGCTCGTCCGACGCTACTACGACGCACTCGACGATCACGACTACGAGACGCTCGCGGACGTGCTCGCGCCCGATTTCGCCCAGCGCCGGCCCGATCGGACCTTCGAGAGCCGTGCGGCGTTCGTCCGGTTCATGCGCGACGAGCGGCCGAACCCGGAGACCCGTCACGAACTGGACGCGATCGTCGCGGACGACGGGCGAGCGGCGGTCCGCGGCCGCGTGATCGAGGAGAGCGCGACGGACGGCGACGGCGAGCGCCGCGCCCTGTTCGAGTTCGCCGACTTCTTCGAACTCGAGGGCGATCGGATCGGCAGGCTCGAGACGTACTCCCGGTGACGCTCGGTCACTCGTCGCGTCCGCCCTCGTCGGCTCCATCGGACCCCGTCTCCCCTTCGGTGGCCGTCTCCGCGGACGCCGAATCACCACCGGAACTCCCGGGTGAGGCCCCGGGAGCCGGTTCCCCGGTGTGGCCGCGAGCGAAGGAATCGATGGTGAGTTTCGCGCCACCGAGGACGACGGGGCCGATGAACAGGCCGACGGCCCCGAAGGCGACGAGACCACCGAAGATGCCGACGACGACGATCGCGGAGTTGAACGCGCTGGTCTGGCCGATCAGCGCCGGCCGAAGGTACGAATCGGAGAAGGTGACGAGCAGGCCGTAGACGACCATCGCCGCGCCGGCGGTCGGCCGCCCGACGGCGAGGAGATAGCCCGCGGCCGGAATCCAGACCCCGAACGCGCCGACGAGCGGGAGCAACGTCAGGACGAACGTGGCGACGGTGAGAAAGACGACGGCGGGGAGGCCGGCGATCGCCAGTCCGACGCCGAGCATCACCGCCTGGATGGCCGCGACCGCGACGTTCCCGACGACCGAGGCCCACATGAGCTGATCCAGTCCCTCGCGGAGATCGGCCAGGATCCGGTCCTCGACCGGCAACACCCAGTGGAACCAGTCGACGAGGCGCTCCCCGTCGCGCAACAGGGCGAAGAGGACGAACAGCGTGATGGTCAGCCCGATGAACAGACTCGGCAAACTCCCGGCGAAATCGATTGCCCCCGTCGCAATCTGCTGGAGCGCCGTCGCGATCCGGCCCTGGTTCGCTTCGTACACGGCGACGACGTCGACGGTGTACCCGTTGGTCTCGAGGATCGCCTCGACCGTCTCGACGTCGAGCTGTCCTTGCCTGATCGCGGGGACGATACCGAGAGCCTGCCGGACGGCGATCGTGACGACGTAGATGAGCGGGAGCAGGACGACGAGCAACGTCGCCACGACCAGGGCGATCGCCGCGACCGCCGGCCTGACGTACTGCTCGAGGCGTCGCTGGACGGGAAACAGGATGTACGCGAGAACGACGCCGAACAGGACGTACTGGAGGTACGGCAGGAGAACGACCAGTCCGAGGAGCGCGCTCAGCAGTGCGATCGCGGTCAATCCGGATTGCTCGAGAATCCAGTCGGGCGGCGTGGGCCGATCGGGCATGGACGGGGATTCGTTAGTCAGAGATATTAGTCCACTGATATAATGGGTCGGCCCCGTCACTGGGGACGGACGGAAACTGAACGGAGCGACGGTACCGACGGCTCGGTGCCGAGTAAAAAACGAGTCATACGGTTTACTGTAAGTCATTTCCGGCGCAACCGCCGCCCTAGCTGATGGAAGGGAGGGTGTTAGGTTCGCACGTGTAGTGACCGAACTGCCCTGATTCAGTTTCAGGTCCGATTCTGAATAAAGAAACCGCGCTACTATCTACTGTTACGACAATCAGTATCAGGGTGGCCTCTCGAATGGAACCCGCTACCTGCTTAACAGACGACCACCCAGTAGCGGTGACCGTTCGAGCAGGAGACGGCCGTCTGCTCACCGTACGCCGCGACCGAGTGGCTGACCTTCAGGTCGGCGTCCTCGTCGGGGATCGATACGCGCGTCCGCTCCGCACACTGTGGACACTCGACGGCCCGTGTCGCTGTCGTTTGCATCTACTATCACCGTGTTACCGTACTGCACAGAGAAGCATAACCCCGTTCTCAAGCAAACCGAACCGGTTCCCGGATCTGACCGCCGTTTTCGCGTCGCGACAACGCGTGTAGCCGATCGATCTCAGGCCGAACAGTTGTTCGGCCCGAGTTCGAGTTCGGTCCGCTCCTCGGGCGGTTCCGCCGTGGCACCGCGGTTCAGGTCGATGATCTCCTCGAAGTTCGCCGGCTTCTCGCCCGCGTCGGCCAGCCGATCGACGAACGCCTCCTCGTCCAGCGCGAGGACGTCGATCCCGGTCCGGGCCTCGCCGATCGTGGTAGTGATCGGCTCCCCCGGCTGGCCGTGTCCGAACCGGCCGTCGCTCGTGACCGTGACGTGGCCCGGCAGGACGGCGACGGAGTCGGGTTCGGCGAGGATCGTCCGGTGGAGCGTCTCGTAGAGCATTCGCGCCCCTTGCTCTCCCTCGTCCTCGCTGAACTCGAGTTCCGTCCGTCCCGTCGAATCGACGTGCAGCGTGTCGGCGGTCAACAGCGCCGCGTCGTCGACGAGCAGGGTGATCATCTCGGTCGTGTGGCCCGGGGCCGCGATCGCCTTGACCTCACGGTTCCCGACCGCGATGACCTCGTTCCGCTCGAGCGGCCGGTACTCGAATTCGACCCCGCGCTCCTCGGCCCGATCGCCCAGGTAGTAGGGAACGGCGAGTTCGGCGGCCAGTTCGCGACCGCCGGAGACGTGATCGGCGTGGACGTGCGTGTCGACGACGCCGACGATCGTGAGCCCCTGCTCCGCGGCCGCCGCCGTGAACTCGTCGGTGTCGGCCGTCGGGTCGACGACGATCGCGTCACCGGTTTCGGCACAGCCGACGAGGTAGCTCAGACAGCCCTTCGCGCGACGCTGGAGTTGAACTACCGTCAGGTCGTCCGCGACGTCGAGGGCGACCCGATCGTAGACGCCGCTCCAGCCTTTCATCCCGCCGTCGACGGCATTAACCTCGAACTCGTCGGTCGCCGAGTCGAGCTGGGTCGCGAGGTTCCCCGACGAGAGCCCCTTCGCACAGATGGTGATCACCCGATCGGTGTCACCGACCAGATCCTCCAGGTCCTCGAGGCGACCGTCGACATCCTCCTCGGGACCGAACGGGAAGTGAACCGCGTCGGTGACGTGCCAGGACTCGTAGCTGTCCTCGGGCCGCGTGTCGACGAGGACGAAGTCGGCGTCCTCGTCCTGCAGTTCCACCAGCCGATCGGGCGAGAGCGTGGTGACCATGCCGATCGGTACGACGCCTTGTTACGTAATACCACAGCTGGGTACGGACCGGTTGGAGGACCACGATCCCGTCCGCTGTTGGAGGACCGCAATCCCGTCGCGCCGCCGTCACGGATCAGTCGGCCCCCACTCAGCGGACGGTCTCGAAGCCGGGACGGTCACTCCGAGATGACAATCACAGCAGTAGCAGCGCGGAAGCCCACGGCTTTCGCCGTGGGAGGAAGCGCGTACGCTCCGTGCAACAAACTACCGACGATGGCACGGCTGACTCCCGAACATAGTCAAAATTATTAATAAAGTAAAGCACGTTAATGTGACGTGTATGGCGTGGGAGGTCATACGCACCGTCCGAGTTCGACTCGACGTACCTGACGACCGCAAGAGTGACCTCCACGCTACCAACACCCTCTTCCAATATTGCGCGAACCGCGCTAGTGAATGGGCGTGGCGCTACCCCGACGAGGACTGCGTGACCAGCAAAAGCGCCGCTGAAGAAGCGTTGTACGACGACCTCCGCAAGGAAACTGACGGACTCCACGCGAATCTCGTCCAGAAAGCCATCAAACGCGCTATCAAGGACATCGACAACTGTGTCGATGACCTTGCCAACAGCGAGAATACGAGTCGTCCTGAGTACAACACGTTCAGCATCGTCTACGACAAGCGGGCCGCCACGTACCACCGCGACAAAGTGAGTCTCGCCACCGTGAACGGTCGCGTCGAGTGCGAGTACGACCTGCCTGACGACCCTGAAGGAACGCCACACGGCGAGTACCTACTGAACGACGACTACGAGTTTTCGACCAGCACTGTCCACTACGACAGCGAAGCAGATGAATTCTACCTGCACGCGGTGATGGAGCGGGAACTCGACGTTGCTAGTCCTGAGAAAGCCGAGAATTCGAACGTCCTTGGCGTGGACTGCAACGTCAACGACCACATCGCCGTCACCAGCACGGGCAAGTTCATCGGCAACGCCGACTATCTTAACCACCAGCGCCACGAATTCGAGAAACGCCGCGCCAGCCTCCAACAAACAGGCACACGGCGTGCCCACTTGACCTACCAACGCATCGGAGACAGGTTCGGTCGCTGGAGTGAAGACTACCTTCACCAGTGTTCCAAGGCCATCGTCGAGGAGGCTCGCCGCCACGAGTGTACGCACATTGCGTTCGAAAACTTGGAACGGATTCGAGCGCGTATCAGCGACGGGAAGAAGTTCCAACAGTGGGCATTCAACGCCCTCCAAACGATGGTCGAGTATAAGGCGGAAGAGTACGGCATCGTCGTGGACACTGTGAACCCGCAGTACACGAGCCAGCAATGCTCGAAGTGCGGGTGTACGTTGGAGGAGAACCGCGACGACCAGCACTTCGGGTGCCTCGACTGTTCCTACACGGCGAACGCGGATTACAACGCCGCGAAGAATATTGCTCGGAAACTCGCGCTCAAACTCCAGCAGGGGCAGAAGTCTCCCGCTGGAGGGGCGTTCTGTCAGTACGCCCTGAAGTCAGGGATGATGACCGTGAACGACAGTAGTGTGTCGTCCGACACCTATGTGTCGGCAGACCGGGAGTCCACTGACAAGCCCACCGCTGAAGCGGTGGGTAGCTGACGCCGCGACTCTCCGATCGGGAGGCCGAGGACGACCCGGCGGACGAGTTCGACGATCGGACGTTCAACTGACGACGGGCGGTGCCGAGTCGCGGCCGGAAATTTGGGTCGATCGAGAGGATGTTTTAACTGCCGACCGTTCGACGAACAGGTATGGACCTCTCCGATTCCGTCGGCGCCGCCGTCGCGGTCTTGCGACGTCGGCCTGCCGACCTGCTCCCGTTCTACCTGCTCGGGGCCGCGATCCCCGCGATCGTCCGGGTCGTTCCCTTCGCCGCGCTGGTCGTCGGCTACCTCTACCTCGACGCGACGGGTCGACTCGCGACCATCCGGGGCGAACTGGCGAGCCAGGACCTCGAACCGCCGGATCCGGAGGCCGAGCCCGAGGCGTTCGAGGCGTGGGCGTCCGGCCTCGAACCGATCGTCGAACAGCTGTTCACGCCGGCGATCGGCGCCCTCGTCGCGGTGACGCTCCTCGTGAGCCTGCTCGTGCTCCTCGTGCTGTACGCGATCGTCGGTGCCGCCCAGATGACGGCCTGTTACGGCCGGCTCCGCAACGAACGCGGCCTGATCGCCGGCCTCGCCGGGGGTCGCCGGTACTGGCTCCGGTTCCTCGGGCTCTACCTGCTCGAGGTCGTCCTCTGGCTCGTCGTCGCCGGTGCCGTCGTCGGTGCGACGGTCCTGCTGGGCGGCGTCGCCGGCGCTGCGATCGGGCCGGCCGCCGTCCTCGTCGTGCTCCCCGCCCTGCTGGTCGGGTTCCTGGCGATCGCCGCCGTCCGGGCCGTCTTCGCGTTCGCCCCGGTCGCCGTCGTCGTCGACGACGTCGGGATCGGCGGCTCGCTCTCCCGGACCCTCGGCTTCGTCCGCCACCACCCGATCGCCGCCGGCTTCTACTACGTCGTTTCCGTCGGCTCGCTGATCGCGTTCTCGACCGTGACCGGGGTGCTCGCGCTCGTCGACGTCGTCAGCGTCGGCGGACTCGTCACCGCGGTGCTGGTGTTTCCCGCCCTGGATCTGCTGAAAACCGGGCTGTACACCGACGGACGGGGACGACTCGATCCACCCGTCGCTCCCGATCGATCGCTCCGGAACCAGGTCGTCGATGGCGTCCGGACCGGCTGGGCCGAACTGGTCTCGTTCGTCCGGTCGACGCCGCTGACGCACGCGTTCGTGGTCGTCCTCGCCGTCGCCTCGTTCTGGGTCGGCTGGGAAGGCGCGGCGCCGTTCGCCGACGCGTTCGAGACGTCGATCGGCGCCCGACTCGAGGGACACGTTCCCCCGGCAGCGGCCCTGGAGTTCTTCGCCAACAACTGGCTGGTCGCGATTACGACGGCCTACGCCGGCTTCGCCCTCGCGGTCCCGGCGCTCGTCTCGCTCGTGTTCAACGGGCTCGTGATGGGCGTCTACGCCCGGACCGAGGTCGCCCCGACCGAACTGGCGGCGTTCGTCGCCCCGCACGGGATCCTCGAGATTCCCGCCATCTTCATCGCCACCGCGCTCGGGCTCTCGCTCGGCGCCGTCGCCGCTCGCGTCCCGCTCGGGCAGGTCACCCGATCGGAACTCGCCGACGCCCTCGAACGGGCGTTCTGGGTGCTCGTCGGTATCGGTCTCCTGCTCGCAATCGCGGGATTCGTCGAGGGGTTCGTCAGCCCGTACTACTACCACCTCTTCCGCTAGCCGACGCTGAGAGGGAGTGTGCTTTTTACCGATCCGATCGACGACTCGCCCATGGCACTCCAGAAGAACGTCGGCGGTCTCGATCGACTCGCCCGCGGCGTGCTCGGCGTCGTCCTGCTCGGCGTGGCCGCCGGGGCCGCGATCGGCGGTCGGCGGACGGTCGGCGTCGTGGCAGGGGTCGTCTCGATCGGGCTGCTGGTGAACGCCGCGACGCAGTTCTGCGGGCTGAACGCCGTGCTCGGGGTCGATACCTGTTCGCGGGACGCGGATACTGACCCCTGACCGCTCGCGGACCGCTCACTGGTAGGCCTCGAACTCCTTCCCGAACAGGAGGAAGTACGCGGTGCCGACGAGCCCGATCCCGGTCGCGATCGTGAACGCGAGCGTCGGCGACCCGGCGAACACCGGGTCGCCCGTCAGCGGGTTCGCGAACCCGCCCCATATCAGTCCGCCGAGCGCGGCGCTCGGGATGACGATCAGGTTCCGCAGGAGGTAGTAGGCCCCGGTGACGCGGCCGCCCGCCCCCGCCTCGGCCGGGCCGACGATCAGCGCCTTGTGCGCGGGGAGACCGGCGAAGCGCAGGCCGGAGAAGGCAAACAGGGCGGCGAGGACGGCGGCGCTCTCCGGCGCGGTGATGAGCATGACCGGGAACACCGCGTAGACGACGAAGCCGAGCGCGACGACCGGTTTGAGACCGACCCGTTCGGCCGCCAGCGCCGCTGGGAACATCACGAGCAGTGCGACGAGCATCTCGAGGCCGAGCAGGAGACCGAAGTACGACTGTGGCGAGAGCGCGATCGTGCCGACGGCGGGCAGTGAGAGGGTGAGCCCGACCCCGAGAAACCGCGTGACGACGATGACGAAGAAGACGTAGACCATCCCGTTGGCGAAGCGCACGAGCGTGTCGCCGACGAGCAACGGCCGGAGCTCGTCGGGCATCGCTCGCAGATCGACGAGCAACTGCGAGACTCCCTCGAACTCCTTTCCGATGCTGTCTTCGGCGCCCTCGTAGAGGACGTGCTGGACGACGGTTCCGAGGACGCCGAAGACGAGCGCGACGACGAGGATCAGCTGGAACGCGAGCACGACGTCGCTGTCCGTCGAGCCGAACGGGAAGAACAGCGCGGCGGCGATCAGCGGCCCGACGAGAAAGGCAGTCCGCCGGAACGTCTCCGTCGACGCGAAGCCAGCCGCGAGTCGCGACGGCGGGACCGCCTGCTTGACGATCGCGTACGTCGCGCCGAGCCCGAACGACTTCCAGGCCTGGGCGAGGATCAGACCGAGAAAGATCGCGACGATCGCGAGGGAGGTCGGACCGATCGTCACGTCCGCGAGAAGCGGCGCAGCGAGCCAGACGCCGAAGCCGAGCGTCGAGCACAGCCCGAACGCCGTGAGCGCGTACCGCGAGCCGATCCGATCGGAGATCGCACCGCCGGGATACGGGTAGAGCGCACTGATGACGTTCCCGAACGTGCCGAAGAGTCCGACGACGAACGCCGTCGCCCCGAGCGCGGACATGTACTCGGCCATGTATCGGCTGGTCATCTGGAAGCCCAGGCTGAACGCGAACATCGCGAGGGAGAGCACCAGGACGTCCCGCTCGAGCGCGAAGAACTGGCGGAACGCGTCGAGCGGATCGATCTCCTCCTCGCGGGCCTCCTGCTCGAGACTCATACGGACAGATGACTGCTGGAGGGGCTTTGGTTTTGTTCTCGTCCGCTCCGTGCGTCGAGCGACCCGCTCCCGTCAGCGGCCGGCAGAAATATCGAACCAATAAAGACCGGCGGGTCCATCGTGGTGGACATGACGACGACGCTCGGAACGGCGAGCGCGGGGCCCGGCGAGATCGATACGGGCCGGCTCGAGGTCGGCGAGACGCGGGACGGCAGCCCGATCGGTCTCCCCGTCGCCGTGATCAACGGTGCGAAATCGGGCAAGACGCTCTACATGCAGGCCGCAAGCGACGGCGACGAACTCAACGGAGTCGGCGTTATCCAGCGCGTCGTGCCGCGACTCGATCCCGCCGAACTCTCGGGGACGATCCTGATCGTTGGCATCGTCAACTACCACGCGTTCCAGGTCGCCGAACACCGGAACCCGATCGACGACACGAAGATGAATCGGGCCTACCCGGGCAACGAGTCGGGAACCTCGAGCGAGCGGATCGCGGCGGCGACGTTCGACGTCGCGACGGGGGCCGACCTCGTGCTCGACCTCCACCAGGGATCGACGAGCCGGATGATCGACGAGGTCCGGGTTCGCTGTGGCGGTCGCCACCGGCTCCACGGCGAGTGCCTCGAACTGGCGAAGGCCTTCGGCTGTGGCTACGTTCTCGACCAGAAGGGGCCGGACGGGCAACTCGCCAGGGCCGGCCCCGACGAGGGCGTCCCCACGGTCGATCCCGAACTGGGCGGCAGCGTCGGCTGGGACGAGGAGAGCATTCGGAAGGGCGTCGACGGCGTCTTCAACGTGCTCAGGTACTACGACTTCCTCGACGGAGAGACCGCCGTCACGACCCAGACCCGCGCCAGGGGGTTCGAGCAGTACGGAGCCCCCGCCGGCGGCCTCACGACGCTCGAGTCGGACCTCGGCTCCCGGGTCAGCGCCGGCGACGTGCTGTTCGAGGTGACGACGCCGTTCGGCGAACCGAAAGCGGAAGTGACGGCCGACAGCAGCGGCATCCTCTGGCGAACGCGGCGGCTCCCGCAGGTCGCGACCGGGGAGTACGTCTGCTCCGTCGCCACCGACATCGACGAGTACTAACATGGCATCCGATCTCACCTGTCCCGACTGCGGTACGGTCTACGAGGCCGGCCCGGACGAACCGTGGCGCTGTGGCTGTGGCCACGCCCTCGAGTTCACCGAGCATCCGCTCCCGGAAGGCGAACCGCTCCCGCTCTCGCGACTCGACACCACCGACGGCCTGTGGACGTTCTTCGAGTTCCTCCCGATCGAGCAACACGTCACCTTCTTCGAGGGCTTTACCCCGATGGTCGACGCCCCCGAGTGGAACGCCGACTTCAAACTCGAGTACGTCTTCCCGACGGGCTCGTTCAAGGACCGGGGCGCGACGACGACGCTCTCGCGGGCCGTCGAACTCGGCGTCGAGAAGGTCATCGAGGACTCCTCGGGCAACGCCGGAGCCGCGATCGCGACCTACGCGGCCCGCGCGGGCATCGACGCGGACATCTACGTGCCGGCGGACGTCAAGCAGTCGAAGCTGATGATGATCCAGCGGGCCGACGCCCGTCCCGTCCGGATCGAGGGGAGTCGGCAGGACGTCACGGACGCCTGTATCGACGCCGTGGAGGGGGACGGCGAGGACGGGGACGGCGACACCGACGACGTCCCCTGGCAGACCGGCGAGGGCTGGTACGCCAGCCACGCCTGGAATCCCGCCTTCTACGCCGGGACGATGACCTTCGCGTTCGAGGTCGCCGCCCAGCGCGGCTGGACCGTCCCCGACGCGCTCGTCCTCCCGATCGGCCACGGCACCCTCTTCCTCGGCGCGTACAGGGGCTTCTCCCTGCTGAACGAGGCCGGGATCGTCGACGGCATGCCCCGACTGCTCGGCGCGCAGGCCACCGGCTACGCGCCCATCGTCGACGCGCTCGGCGGCGACACCACCGACGCCGAGGGCAACGGGACCACGATCGCCGACGGGATCAAGATCGCCGCGCCCGCCCGCGAGGACGAGATTCTCGACGCGATCGCCGCGACGAACGGCGACGCCATCGCGGTCGGCCCGGACCCGATGGAGACCGCGCTCGATCGGCTCCACCGCGGCGGGTTCTACGTCGAACCGACCTGTGCGGCCGCGCCGGCCGCGTTGCGCCAGTACCGCGAGCGGGGAACGATCGGCGAGGACGAGGACGTCGTGGTTCCCCTGACCGGGACCGGACTGAAAACCCTTTGATGGCTGGAGCCCCGATCCCTCGATAGATGGTCAGCCGACCGCCAGCGTTCTGTCCCGACTGTGGCGACTCCCTCGAGACGATTTCGTTCGACGGTCGCGAGCGCGAACGGTGTCCCGACTGCGAGCGGATCGTCTGGCACAACCCGGTTCCGTGCGCCGTGGTCGCCGTCGTCGATCGGACGGCCCCCGACCCCGCGGTGCTCTGCGTCGAACGCGGGGTGCCACCGGGGGTGGGAGAGTGGACGCTCCCCGGCGGCCACATGGAAGTCGGCGAGGAACCCGAGACGGCCGCGGCCCGCGAACTGGCGGAGGAGACCGGCGTCACGGTCGATCCCGACGCGCTCGACATCCTCGACGCGACGACGGTGGCCCCGCGGGACGGCAAACACGTCGTCACGATCCACTACGTCGTCGATCGCGCGGCGACCGACGGCGAGGTGATCGCGGGGAGCGACGCGAGCGCGGCGCGGTTCTGGTCGCCCGCGGACTTCGAGGCCGCGAACGGGACGTTCCGACCGGTCCACGAGGAGCGGTTCCGGGACGCCGCGGCGTGGTTCGAGTAGGCGGCGGCCACTCGGCGGAGCGACGCGAGATCACGGGATTCATTACTGGCCCGGGCCAGGTGCGGACGATGAAAATACCGTCGTTCGCCATCGGGATCGCCGGTGGCACGGGAGCCGGGAAGACGACGGTCTCACGCACGGTCGCCGAGACCGTCGGCGAGGCCGTCACGCGGATCCCCCTCGACAACTACTACGAGGACCTCTCCCATCTCACGTTCGAGGAACGGGAGGCGGTCAACTACGATCACCCGTCCGCGTTCGAGTGGGAACTGCTGCGGGACCAACTCAACGCCCTGCTGACGGGCCAGCCGATCGAGATGCCACAGTACGATTTCGAGGTACACAACCGCGCGGACGAGCGCGTTACTGTCGAACCCTCGGACGTGATCGTCCTCGAGGGGATTCTCGCCCTGCACGACGAGGCGATCCGCGACATGCTCGATCTGCGGGTGTACGTGATGACCGACGCGGACGTCCGCATCCTGCGCCGGATCGAGCGCGACGTCATCGAGCGCGACCGCGACCTCGAGGGCGTCATGGACCAGTACCTCGAGACGGTCAAGCCGATGCACGAGAAGTTCGTCGCGCCGACGAAGAAACACGCGGACGTGATCATCCCCGAAGGAGCCAACCGGATGGCGATCGACCTCCTGACCGAGAAAGTGGAGGCCGAACTCTCCGACGGGCCGACGCGGGACGATCCCGATCGGGAACTGACGTTCGACGGCCCGACGACGGACTGATACGGATTGCTGTACCGATGTACCGGCGCAACCGCCGCCCGGATCGCGGTTGCGCCGGAACTGACGTACAGTAAACCGTATGAAATGGGGGTCGGCCGATCGGAACCCCCGTCAGGAGTTTCACGACCGGAACCGCTCGTGGCAGTTTCTCGATCGGAACACCCTCGCTGGAGTTATGTCGCTACTCGATACATTCGGTGTATGGACATCGTCACGACCGAGACGATCCCCAACCGCGAGATCGTTGAGACGCTCGGTATCGCCCGCGGAAACACCGTCGAAGCGCGGAACGTCGGGCGGGACATCACCCAGAGCATCCGGAATCTCGCGGGCGGCGAACTGAAGGCCTACTCCGAACTGCTCACGAAAGCCCGCAACGAGGCGATCTCGCGGATGAAAGCCGATGCCGAGGAACTGGGCGCGGACGCCGTCGTCAACGTCCGCCTTGAGACCTCCGCGGTCACCGACGGCGGGTCCGAAGTGATCGCGTACGGGACCGCCGTCAGACTCGAGTGACGCGCCGCCACGACGGCTGTCCAGAACGCCACGACCGATCGGCGACGAAACCCGACATTCCTTTACTTGCCCCCTGAATACGGGCGGGTATGTTTCGTGCCCTACGCGCCGAGGTCGAGGCTGCCCTCGAAACGGCGCTCGCCGATCGCGACTTCCCGACGGACGATCTCGGGATCGAAGAACCGCCGGACGACGTCGAGAGCGTGCTCGCCTCGAGCGTGGCCTTCCGACTGGCGGGCGAGGCCGGTGCCCCGCCGCCACAGGTCGCCGAAGAGATCGCCGACGCGATCGACGTCGACGACCTGACCTACGTCTCCGAGGTGGGGACCCAGGGGCCGTACCTCAACTTCCTCCCGAGCGACGCCTACCTCGCGGAGACCCTCGAGACCGCCACGGGAGACGAGTACGGCGCCCTCGAGGACCGCGAGGAGTCGGTCGTCGTCGAACACACCAGCGCCAACCCGACGGGGCCGGTCCACGTCGGGCGCGCACGGAACCCGATCATCGGCGACGCGGTCGGCAACCTGCTCGACTACGCCGGCTACGACGTCGATCGGCACTACTACGTCAACGACGCCGGCCGCCAGGTCGCGACGTTCACCTGGGCCTACGAGACCTTCGACGAGGACGATCTGGAAGAAGACCCGGAACGCGATCGGATCGAGTACGACCTCGTGCGCTACTACCGGAAGGGCAACGCGTTCCTCGAGAACGCCGACGACGACGCGGTCGCCGAGGCCGAGGCCGAAATCGAGGCGATCATGCAGGGCCTGGAGGACGGCGACGAGGAGACCTACGAGCGGATCAGCGAGGTCGTCGACCAGGTCCTCTCCGGGATGAAGGCGTGTCTCGGACGCCTCCCCGCCGAGTTCGACGAGTTCGTCAAAGAGACCCGGTTCATGTTCGACGGCTCGACGGACGATCTCGTCGATCGACTCCAGGAGCTAGACGAGGCCGTCTACGAGGAGGACGCCTGGCAACTCGACCTCGAGGAGCACGGCATCGACAAGAAGATGGTGTTCCTGCGCGCGGACGGCACCACCCTCTACACGACCCGCGACCTCGCCCACCACGAGTGGAAGTTCGAGAACTACGACCGCGCCGTGACCGTCCTCGGCGAAGACCACAAGCTGCAGGCCGACCAGCTCCGGCAGACACTCGACCTGCTCGGCAACGACGTTGACCAGCTGGAGAACGTCATCTTCTCGTGGGTCAACCTCCCCGGCGGACTCGGGATGTCCACTCGCGAGGGCACCGGCGTCGACCTCGACGACCTGCTCGACGAGGCGATCGATCGCGCCCGCCAGGAGGTCGAAGACCGACTGGACGATCGCATCCGCGACGACGAACTCGACGAGGACGACATCGAGCGGATCGCCCACCAGGTCGGGATCGGCGCCGTCCGCTACGACATCGTCTCGAAGCAGCCGACGAAAGCGATCACCTTCGAGTGGGACCAGGCGCTCGACTTCGAGGCCCAGTCCGCACCGTACGTCCAGTACGTCCACGCCCGCTGTTGCGGGATCCTCGAAGAAGCCGGACTCGACCCCGCCTCGGATCTCGCGACACAGGCGGGGATCGACCTCGAGGCAGCGGCCGACGCGAACCTGCTCGACGCGCCCGAAGAGCGGGACCTGCTCGAGACGATCGCCCGATTCCCCGCCGCCGTTGAGGAGGCCGCAGACGACCTCGAACCCCACCAGATCGCGACCTACACCCGCGAGTTCGCGGACCGCTTCAACGCCTTCTACCGCGAGTGTCCGGTGCTCGCCGACGACGTCGACCCCGACGTCCGGGACGCGCGACTCGCGCTGGTGGCCGCCTCGAAACACACCGTCGCGAACGCGCTGTCGATCCTCGGCGTGGAAGCGCCGCGATCGATGTAGGCCGACGTCGTAGCACCGCGACCGAGGTGACGATTCCGCTGACTGTCCTTCCGGCCAACCGTATCCGCGTGAAAACAGAGGCCGCTATCGGGGACCACCGTCCGACGAACCCACGTGGGAGTCGGGCCGCTGGCGAGACGCAGCGCCGGGCTACTCGACCGTCTCGCGGACCAGATCGAGGAACTCCTCGTCGGTCAACTCGTCGTTCATGTACTTGTAGATCCACACGGGGCGGACGGAGAACGACAGCACGCGGCCGTTCTCCTCGTCGTTGATCGTGTACTCGATGGTGTCGATCTCCTGTTTGAGTTCGGCGATGTCGTACGTCGGCCGCTCGAGGTCGCGGGCGAGGGACTCGAATTCCGCGTACAGCACGTCCTGGTCGGTCGTCGTCGTCGTGGCCTTGACCCGAACCGTCGCGCCGTCGCGTTCGACCCGATCGATGCTCACCACGTCGCTGTCGACGGAGAGGTCCGGGGCGTCGAACCCGGGGACGTCGTCGTACTTCTCGTCGTCACCGTCGCCGTCGTTTCCGTCACCAGTGTCGTTGTCGTCACCGTCACTGTTGTCGTCGCCGGACCCGTCGTCCGTGCCGTCGCTGTCCTCGAGCCCGTCCTCGGGATCCGTGGAATCGTCGTCGGTCTCGGACCCGAAACAGCCGGCCAGCGCGGTTGTGAGGGCGGCACCACTGCCGATGAGGAGTCTTCGTCGCTCCATGCGCGAGGCATTGGTCGACTCCGTGATTAGTAATCAGTTCGTACCCGTTCTCGCACGGGACGCTCCAGATCGAGTGACTCTTTCGATTCGTGAAATCGGCCACATAGCCCGTCTCTGTCCGGAAAACCCCCATTTCGAGGACGAGGGCGCATTCCGGGGAGTCAGGCGATCGTGAGTGTCCGGTCCGGGTGGTAGTCACCGCGTTCGACCCGCGGGCCCGTCGCCCGGCGTCACGCGGTGGTTCCAGACGTGACCTACCGTCGGGGTAGGGAACGACGAACCCGTCGACCGCCGGTGCGGGAGCCGTCGCACGCGAATCGAACGACGGTACGTGGTCAGGGGTCCGTCTCGGCTTCCGTGATCGCGCTCGAGACGTCGTCCTGTGCGGCCTCGCGGCCCTCCGATCCCTCGTCGGGCGTACGGTCGATCACGGACGCGTCCGCCCCCCCGCTCGAGCCGTCGGCGGCCCGACTGCCGCCGTCGCCAGTCGTGTCGCGACCGCTCGGCGGTCGATCGGGGACGTCGATACCCGAGAGATCGGCCGCGAGCCGGCGGTAGGCTACGGCGGCAGGGCCGTCGGGTTCGTAGACGACCAGGGGCGTCCCGGCGTAGACGCTCTCGCGGGCCGACGGATCGTCCGGGATCGTCCCCAGCAGGGGAACGTCGAGACGGGCGGCGATCTCCTCGTAGGAGACGTCGCTGTCCGGCCGGGTCCGCGTGATGACGAGGCCGGCGATCTCGCCACCGGACCGATCGGTCAACTCGAGGGTCTTCTTCGAGTCGTGGACGGCCGCGGGTTCGGGCGTCGAGACGAGCAGGACGGCATCGGCCAGCCCGAGCGGGAGGACGGTCTCGTGGCTGACGCCGGCACCGACGTCGAGAAAGACGTAGTCGAACGACGATCGAAGCTCCGAGACGACGTCGCGAAGACCTTCGGGGGAGGTTTCGGCGTAGTCGTCGAGATCCGTACCGCTGGGAACGGCGACGATATTCTCAGCCAACCGATAGGTCGCGTCGTCGATCGATGCGTCGCCAGCCAGCACGTCGTGTAGCGTCGTCGCGCCGGGAGAGAGGCTGACGAATCCGGCGAGGTTCGCCATCCCCAGGTCGGCGTCGACGATCGCGACGCGCTTGCCCGCCTGTGCGAGCGCCGTCCCGAGGTTAACCGTGGTCGTCGTCTTGCCGACGCCGCCTTTCCCGCTCGCGATAGCATATACCGTCTCCTGAGACATACTCGAGTACTGTCCGGACAGTTGCACGGCAGCACCTTAAATCGTGACCACACTCCGGCCGGGCGATCCGGTGTCATATCCCATACAATTTCCGGGTCGTCGGCACCGTCTCGCCACCGCGCTCGCCGGCGACGAACGGGTCGACTCACGATGACAGGGAACACGGTGTGTCAAAGGATACTTACACGCAGCACTGTTTTGTACGGCCAATGAGCCAGGAGGGCGAGCAGGAGCAATCCGACCGGAAAAAATACGAGTTCCGGAAGGTTATCGAGGATCTCAAGGACTACGACGGTTCCGGTACGCAGCTCGTGACGATCTACGTTCCCGACGACAGACAGATCAGCGACGTCGTCACCCACGTCACTCAGGAACACAGCGAAGCGGCCAACATCAAATCCAAGCAGACCCGAACGGCCGTCCAGGACGCGTTGACGAGCATCAAGGATCGGCTCCGGTACTACGACACCTACCCGCCGGAGAACGGACTGGTGCTGTTTTCGGGTGCCGTCGACACCAGCGGCGGCCGCACCGAGATGGTCACCAGAGTCCTCGAGAGTCCGCCCCAGCCCGTCGAATCGTTCCGCTATCACTGCGACTCGGACTTCCTGACCGAGCCCTTAGAGGAGATGCTCGCCGACAAGGGGCTGTACGGCCTGATCGTCCTCGATCGGCGCGAGGCCAACGTCGGCTGGCTGAAAGGGAAACGCATCGAGCCCGTCAAGTCCGCGTCCTCGCTCGTCCCCGGCAAGCAGCGCAAAGGTGGCCAGTCCGCACAGCGGTTCGCCCGCCTGCGCCTCGAGGCGATCGACAACTTCTACCAGGAGGTCGCGGGGATGGCGAACGACCTGTTCGTCCCCAAGCGTCACGAACTCGACGGCATCCTCGTCGGCGGACCCTCGCCCACCAAGGACGAGTTCCTCGACGGCGACTACCTCCACCACGAGATCCAGGACAACGTCATCGGGAAGTTCGACGTCGCCTACACCGACGAGTCCGGCCTGAAAGACCTCGTCGACAACGCCGAGGACGCGTTGGCCGACGCCGAGGTGATGAAGGACAAACAGCAGATGGAGGAGTTCTTCAAGGAACTCAACGCCGGCGACCTCGCGACCTACGGGTTCGAACAGACCCGCAAGAACCTGATGATGGGTGCGGTCGACCGTCTGCTGATCAGCGAGGACCTCCGGAAGGACGTCGTCACCTACGAGTGTCCCGACTGCGGCAACACCGATCGCGAGGTGTTCGATCGCCGGAAGTCGACGCCCACTCACGAGTGTACCGAGTGTGGCACCGAGGTCGAGGCGACCGAGGACGATCGGGAGGACGCGATCGACCACCTCATCACGATCGCCGAACAGCGCGGCACCGAGACCAAGTTCATCTCGACCGACTTCGAGAAGGGCGAACAGCTCTACAACGCGTTCGGCGGGTTCGCAGGCATTCTGCGGTACAGTACCGGCGTCTAGACGGTCCCGTAGGAGAGAGACGGGTGCCAACGGGCGACGGTGGGACCATCCACGCCAGCGCGATCGGACCGCGACGGCGACGGCGGATCGGGCGAGACGCCGCCCTCGCGTCCCGGGTTCAGGAGGTAGTACGAACCGGTGATATGTTCCGCCGATCGGCCGCTGATCGTCGCGAGCGGTCGGCTGGCCGCCGAACTTTTATTCGAGCAGGGATAGTGTAGGGAAGTAGTTTCGATGCGTTCCCCGAGTCCCAGCCTGGACGTGCTCGAAACCGTCACGCGCCGACAGGACCTCCTCTCGTCGCTCGCGGACGGGCCGCGTGGCAAGCGAGAACTCGTCGACCACCTCGAGTGTTCGCGGTCGACGATCGATCGGGCGGTCCGCGAACTCGAGTGGCTCGAGTTCATCCGGCGGGACGACGGCGTCTATCGACTGACGGCAGCGGGTCGACTGGCACTCTCGGAGCATCGCCGCAGCGTCAGCGTCTTCGAATCGATCGGCGAGGTCAGTCCCCTCCTGCGGGAGATTCCCCGGGACGCGCCGATGTCGACGTCGTTCCTCGAAGACGCCGACGTGACGGAGCCGCCCCAACACGCGCCCAACGAGCCGCTCCAGCAACTCGCCTGGTACCTCGACCGGGCCGATCGGATACGTGTCAGTACCACCGCGGAACGCCTCCCGCAGCTTCGACAGCGACTGTACGAGCGGACGATCGACGGCACCCTCGACGCGGAGTTGCTGGTGACCGGCGACCTCGCGGAGTTCATCTGTACGGAGTATCCCGGCCAGGTACGCGACGTGGTCCTCGACGGGGGCGTCGATTTCTACGTGGTCGACTCGCTTCCCTACGAACTCACGATCGTCGACCTCCCGACCGAGTCGCGAGTCTTCCTGTTCGTGCTCCAGGAGTCCGAGATCAAGGCGGTCATCGAGAACGACACCCGGGACGCGATCGAGTGGGCCGACGAGGTCTATCGCCGATTCCGTGCGCGGGCCACCGATCTGTCGCCGCCCGGGTGATCCCCGATTCGACGGCCACAATGGCTTTACGGCCGGAATCGGCGGCCACAATGGCTTTACGGCCGGAATCGGCGGCCATAACCATCAAGAGGCGACCGCGACATGTGAGACGTGGCGACGACGGCCACGATCGGTCGGGGTGGACGGTTCGGGCGAAGGATGGTGTAAGAGGGGGCAATCAGCGTTGCCCGTCTCCCACGCGGGTGACGCCGACGGACGCGTGAGTCGAGACAGCGAGGGCACCGCACGCTCGAACTCACTGTCGCATCCGTTCCAACGCTTTTCCCACGACGAGTCGAGGAGTTCACAACGAGTCGACGACTCCGCCATCCCGGACCCGTTCACGGAGATCTCCGAACCGCTCAGAGCGTTCCCCTGAGGTATATTTCGTCGTCGGTGATCTCCTGAATGCTCCCTTCGTCGAGCGGATGCGCGTCGTCACCGGCCTCCCCCCACCCGAGTTTGGCCCTGATCGTGTCCACGATCGTCGGGTCGGGATCGACGTACCCCCGTCCCTCCTCGACCGCGACGATGCGACCGATCTCGGTCCCGTCCGTGTTCAGGACGCGTTTTCCTTCGTCCGCTTTCGTGAGGCGCTCTCGTGTCATGCTGTTCCCGGTCGATCGTAGGGCCCCGCGGGGGCTCTGCACCCACGTCGGGCGGCGCCGGATCGGCCGACCGCCGATCGAGGGGCGTGACCGGTCTGGCGGGAACAGGGATTTCGAGCCAATAAACGGCCAAAATCGTTTCCGTGGGACAGGGTCTCGTTTCCGCCGACGCGGCCAGTAACATGTGATTAGCGCACGCGCCCTCGTCAGGTCACGGGTCAACGCGATCCTGTCCCAGCACAACAGAAGGGTTATGCCGCTAGTCGCGTATTACTATTCGATCAATGGGCGAGTCCCAGTCCATCCCCGCTTCGATCGACGATCCGCGGGTCACCCCGCAGTTCTATCGACGGGTCCCCGGATCGACCGACCTCCACCTCGTCGGCGTCGTCCACGACCACCCCGCGAGCATCGCCCGGGTCGAACGCGTCCTCGAGACGGTCGATCCCGACCTCCTCGCGCTCGAGTTGCCACCCGCGGCGCTCCCGCTGTACCGCGCCTACGCCCGCGACGGCGACGGCGGCGATCCGCCCCGCTTCGGCGGCGAGATGAGCGCAGCGATCCGTGCGACCGACGCCGAAGTGGTCGGCATCGACGCGCCCAACTGGTCGTTCCTGCGACGACTCGTCGCGCGCCTCGTCGCCGATCGCGTCCCGGCGTCGACGGCCCGACGGGTCATCTCGAGCGTCGGCGGGGCGACCCGATCGGCGCTGACCTGCCGGATCGCGGCGTCGTTGACCCACGCGACCTCGATGACCATCGCCTGCGACGACCCGATCGAGTACGAGTGTGCGCACACCGATCCGCCGGCCGAGCAGGCGGCCCACGAGCGATCGCACGTCGCCGGCATCCAGGCACTGCTCGGGAGCGTCGACACCGACGGCAGCGCACTCGCCTACCGGGACGAGACGCGCGAACGCTGTATGATCGATCGGCTCGCGGACGTCCGTTCGACCGGCGAGGTCGTCGCGGTCGTCGGCGTCGACCACCTCGAGACGCTCGAGGCGGCGCTCGACGGCACGAACGCGTAGACGGCAAAACCGAAGTATCTACTCAACGAGGCGCGTATCGGTCCGTTTCCGGCGGTTCGATCAGGATTTCTCCCTCGCTCGTGACCGTGACGTAGTGGTCGTCGACGACGAACGAGAGTCGGCCGCCGGTTCGTTGCCGGCCGTCGTGGCGCGGCCGGAAGAGCGCGTCGAGCGCGTCGGGATCGACGGCGTCGTACAGCGAGAACCGGCAGTCGGTGACGTCGACGCCCATGCAGTCGGCCAGTGCGTGAATCACGGTCGTGCTGAGCGCGGCGGAGCCGTCGGGGTCGTGAACGGCGCGATACACCGATGGAGAGCGAGAGTGGGGTGCGGGGGGTCTATGTCCGGACATACCTGGTCGTCTTCGCCACCCAGTCGTTCCTCGAGAGGTAAAAGCGTAATCGTCGATTACCTGCCAGAACGACGGCCCTACTCCCGTATTTAGGATAGTTTTCGAGACGGTCACCGCTTTCGATCGGTCCCGACAGCGCACTGTCTGGCGTTGCGGACCGATCACTGGCGAAGCGCCGAGATGCAGTTCCAGCAGTACGTGAAGGTCTGGTCGGCCGCGTTCCGTGCGCCGCAGTGTGGACACCGGATCGTCTCGCCATCGAACTCGTGGGTCCGCGCCGCATCGTCCGGATCGCTGGTGTCCTCCGGCGCACGTGGGTACCGATCGGCCCCGGGCGAAGAGCGCGAACTCGCCCGATTGGGGTCGGCGAACGACGGCGACCCGGCGTTCTCACCGTCCGCACGGCGGACGTACACGTAGTACAGTAACAGGTGAAGCAGGGCGAACAGCACCACGTAACCGACGAGCCAGCCCCAGAGCTCCATCGGCGTGATATACGTTCTCAACCCACTTGGGTATTCCCCGCCTCATCGGGCGATGACAGTCGATCGAAGGAGAACGACAGTCGTTCCGGACGGTCCGTCGACACCCGTTCGAACCCGGGCGTCCCGGTCCAGGCGAGCGCTATCGGGGCGGTTCCAGGTCGCGCTGGAACTCGTCGAACACGTCGAGGCCGTTCGGCAGGTCGTACTCGAGATGTCGTTGTTCCTGCCGGTTGATGCCGGCGTCTTCGACGGGCGTCGCGACCGACTCCCAGCCGGGCTTGATCTTGACGCTCTTGGCGGGCATCCCGACCGCGATGTGGTGGGCTGGGATGTCGTGCTGAACGACGCCGCGTGCGCCGACGATGGCGTTCTCGCCGACCCTGTTGCCCGCGCGCACCATCGAGTCGTAGGTGAGGCGCACGTCGTCCTCGACGATCGTGTGGTAGTTGCGCACCTCGGTCTGGTCGACGACGTCGTGGTCGTGGCTGTAGACGTGGACGCCGTCGGAGATCGACACCCGGTCGCCGATCGTCAGCTTCCCGCGGTCGTCGAGGTGGACGTCGTCGTGGACGACCGCGTTGTCGCCGATCGTGATGTTGTGGCCGTAGGTGAAGGTGATTCCCTTGAAGAAGCGGCAGTCGTCGCCACACTCCTCGAAGAGGTGATCCGCGAGCATCCGCCGAAATCGGAGCGCGAACTCGACGTTGTCCGCGATCGGCAGACTGTCGAACTGCCGCCAGAGCCACTGGAGGTGCTTGGAGCGGCGGAACCGTTCTTCGTCCTTCTCGGCGTAGTACTCGCTCTCGAGGGTCGTGTTACACGGGTCGTAGCTCTGCAGTCGGACGCGCTCTGCCGTCGAGACGTCCTCGCCTGCCTGCCAGCGCTCGTAAGCCTCCCGATCGCCCGAGAGGTCGATCAGCACGTCCTCGACGACGGCGCAGGTGTCCTCGTCGCTCGACAGTCGCTCGTCGACCTCGTCGATGAACTCGCGCATGCCCGCCTCCGCCTCGTCGGGCAGCGAGACGTACCGCTTTGTCATATCCCGAGGTATTGCTCGCGGCACTCATAGGGGTTCGGTTGTGCGTTCGCCTTGCCGATCCCGGTCGGTGGCGCACGGGTATCGCGAGCGGAAGTAGCGATCGGTTAGAGAACGTCATTTTCGTCAATATTTTGTGCATTAGAATCAAGTAGGGTAGAGTAGTCATATTGAGTGCCAGCTTATGGCCAACAACGATCGCGATTACATCCCCGTGTTTGACGAGGAAACCGGCGTCGACATCGCCTACCGTGACGAGATGGGTACGCTTCGGCGGATCTCGTACGAACCGACGGACAACGGACACAAGCGCGTCGAACAGCGGTGGACTGGCGCAGCTTGGGACGTCGTCGACCGGGAACCGGTGAACGACCTCGTCGTCGAACGGCCGGTCGGAACGGACTGACCCCCCTCGACGGAGACGGTTGACCACTCGTATTACCACACGAACAGGGTAGGGGAGACGGGCGACCTATTCTTCGGGAGGCGGTGAAGACCGGATCAGAACCGACCGCTAGCAGGTCCCACACAGGAGAGGGTGCCGACAGATCGGCCAGAGAGGATTGCCGCCACGAACGTGATCACCGAGCCGAGAACGATTCGATCGAATCTTCGGTGGAGAGCGGCTTCCATCACCGGTCGGTATCGAACGGCGACTCGAAAACCGACGATCACGGGCCTTCGGGATCGCAACGTACAGGACGGGTGCTGTGATCAGCGGCGTTCCGCACGCCATAAGTTCTCTCGCTCTAAAGGACCGTGTATGCAGTACCAGGAACTCGGTGACTCCGGCGTCGAGGTCAGCGAAGTCGGCTTCGGCGCGTGGGTCGTCGGCACCGACTGGTGGGGCGATCGGTCCGAGGACGACGCGATCGAGATGGTCCAGTACGCCGTCGACCAGGGGATCACGTACTTCGACACGGGCGACGTCTACGGCCACGGCCGGAGTGAGGAGTTGATCGGCCAGGCCCTCGCCGACGTCCGCGACGAGGTCACGATCGCGACCAAGGTCGGCTACGACTTCTACAACAACCCGCAGGCCGGCCACGGCGAACTCCCCAAGGAGATGGCCCCCGAGTACCTGCGCGAGGCCGTCGAGAAGAGCCTCGATCGGCTCGCAATGGACTCGATCGACGTCCTCCAGTTGCACAACGCGAACGTCGACGAGATCACCCCCGACGTGCTCGAACTGTTCGACGAACTCGAGGAGGAGGGCGTAATCGAGGCGACGGGACTCGCGCTCGGCCCCTCGATCGGCTGGCTCGCCGAGGGCGACCTCGCGATCGAGGAGGAGTTCGACTCCGTCCAGCTGGTCTGGAACGTGCTCGAACAGGAGGTCGGCAACCACTTCCTCGAGACGATCGAGGAGACGGGGTCCTCGACCAGCCTCATCCCCCGCGTTCCCCACTCCTCGGGGATCCTCAACGAGCAGGTCACACCCGAAACGGAACTCGGGGAGGGCGACCACCGCGGCTTCCGGCCCGACGAGTGGTACGAGACGGGCTGGGAGAAACTCGAGAAGCTGCGCTTCTTGGAGCGCGACGGCGAACGGACGATGGGCCAGGCCTCGATCGCGTGGCTCCTCTCGCACGACCCGGTCGCGTCCGTGACGCCGACGTTCCGCACCAAAGCGGACGTCGACGAGTGGGCGGCGGCCAGCGACGTCCCCAAACTCTCCGACGAGGAACTGGCCCGCGTCGACGACCTCTACGAGAACGACTTCGGGATCGATCGCGACGACGGCATGGACGCGCTGCGATCGTCCGTCGACGGCGAGGACATCCAGTCGGCCGGGCTGGACAAGCTCGCGGCCGACTGAGTCAGCCTGTCGCGACGGACGCCGACCGATACCCCTTCACGTCGGCATCCGGAGCGCGTACAGGATCGCGACCAGTCCCGTCAGCTGACTGAGTTGCGAGAGCAACGCGACGATCGTCTCCGTGAGAAACGGCACCGCGAGGAACAGCACTAGAAGCAGGAACGGGACGGCGAGGACGAGGACGAACCCGATCGAGATGAACAGCATCGGCCGACTGTCGTTGCGCCGATAGCCGCGGTACGCGTGGTAGGCGATGAACAGCCCGAGAAGGACGCTCAGGACTTCTGACGCCTGAATCACCGTAATAGCCCACTCCGGTGGCATCTCCGTCCCCCAGACCTGTACCGGCTGGAACCAGTCCTGGGGCAGGGTCCAGTCCACGTCACATCCCCTCGATTAACCGGGTGAATCGATCGGCTATGTCCTCGCGGCGATCGATGCGGACCTGGAGCGTGCCGTCTTCCAGCTCGACCGTGATCCGCTCCAGGTTCGTCGAGTAGATCGATCGGTGGTGGCCGCCGTCGGGATCCAGCTGTGTCCGCTCGACGAGCAGGCCACACTCGCGGAGGTCCTCCAGCCGGCGGTAGACGGTCGGTTGCGATGCGTCACAGCGGTCACTCAGGGTGGTCGCTGACATGGGTTCCTGACTCGTCTCGGTGAGGATCGTTCGGACCGTGGAATCTTCCAGCAGGGTCCCGATCCGTTCGACGTCCGGCTCCTCACTCACAGTACCGGAGTGTACCGAGAACACACATAAATGGATTTTCACGACTGCGGGCGCTGAAGTCGTGCGCACCCATCCTTCGTGACGGGACTCGTTCGATCGCACACGATGGCTTCGACTCGACCGAGCGGTAGTCGACCCGCACAGGAACCGATTCCCCACCGCGTCGCGAACTGGCTGTGGACGCGCCTTTCGCGCCCGGGCCCGCTCCGTCCCACGGCGGGCGGCGGACTGCTGACCGTCCTCGCGAGCGTCGCGGTGAGCATCGCCGCCGTCGGGCCACTCGGCTCCGAGATACGGATCCGGTGGTCCGTCGGCACCTCCTACGGGCCGGAGCACGCGCCGACGCTCCTCGTCCTCGCAACGTTTCCGGCCCTCGTCGCGATCGCACTCGTCGGATTCCGTGGACTGTCACTCCTCCTCGAACGGACCGACGAGTTCGACGCTGCGCGTGGCTACTACGAACTGGCGGCGCTGCTGGTCCTCCTGGCACTCGTCCTGACGCAGGTGGCGACCGTCACGGCGAACCTCCTGTGATCGACGGCGAGGGTCGAACGGGACGGTGTGAGAGGCGATCGGCGTCACCGGGACCGCACCGACTCGACTTCGCTGTCGGCCAGCCACTCTGCCCACGTCCGCGTCCCGACGGTGCGTTCCGGACACAGCGCCGCTCCCGATCGAAACCCGTCTGCGATCGAGCCGGGAATCGGCAGGCGGACGATCGGCCGACGGAGGTCCCTCGCCTCGCGGTAGGTGCGGGCGAGCTCGCGGACGGTTCGCACCTCGGGGCCGCCGACGGCCGGGACGCGGCCGGACGGATCGGCCGTCGCGTACTCGACGATCGCGTCCGCGGCCTCGCCCGCGTCGATCGGCTGGAGTCGAAATTCGGTCGGGAGCGGCCACACCGGCAGGCGCGAGACGGCGTCGAGCAGGTCACGAACGAACGGGTGGAACTGCGTCGCGCGGACGATCGTCGACGGGACAGTGCTTGCCTCGACGGCCCGCTCCGCGGCGAGTTTGTGTTCGTAGTACGAGAGCAGGATCTCGTCCACGCCGACGATCGAGACGTACAGGACGTTGTCGACGCCGGCGTCGGCCGCCGCCGCGAGCAGCCGTTCGGTGCCGCGAACGTCGACCGCCTCGCTGTCGCCCCGCGGTGCGGTAGCCGCGTGGACGACGACGTCCGCGTCCTCGACGGCCGATCGGAGCCCCGTTCCGTCGACGAGATCCAGTTCGACCCACTCGAGATTGCCACCGTCGCTCTCCGGTGGTGGCGATCGACTGGCCGCACGAACCGCGTGGCCCGCTTCGCGCAATCGAGGTCGCAGGGCCCGTCCGAGCGTCCTGGTGGCACCCGTGAGGAGCGTTCGGTTCGTCATCTCGATCGTTCGTTCGCGCGCCAGTGTCAAATTACCAAGGACTCGATCGACGTCACGGACTACCGTCGGTCTGTCCCGGTACAACCGCAGGCCGATCGCGGTTGCACCGGGACAGCGGCACAGCAGACCGTACGAATCGATCGCGGGCGTGACGCCGGAGAAGCGATCGACAAAATGTCAGGTAGAAGTAGAGGTGATGTTCGCCAGTAAAGTCAGTATTACGTGATGTCCACCGACGAGTGACCGTGTATACCGTAGCTAAGTGATAGCGAATGAGTATATCAACGAAACTAGAACGGATCGGACAGGTTACGAGCAAGTACTTCGTCGTCTGGGTGCTGGTCGTCTCGGGAGTCGCGCTCTACACGCCCGACGCGTTCACCCCGATCGCGGACTACATCACGCCGCTTCTGGGGATCATCATGCTCGGGATGGGGTTGACGCTGACGCCAGCGGACTTTCGACGGATCATTGAACGACCTCGAGACGTCCTGATCGGTGCGATGGCCCAGTGGCTCGTCATGCCGTTGCTTGCCTACGTGCTCGTCGCCGCGCTCGGGCTCCCCTGGGAAATCGGCGTCGGACTCATCCTCGTCGGCGCGGCGCCGGGCGGTACCGCGTCGAACGTGATGACCTACCTCGGTCGGGGCGACGTCGCCCTGTCGGTGACGATCACGTCGCTGACGACGGTCGCCGCGCCGCTCGTGATGCCCGCCTGGGTCGTCCTGCTGGCGGGCGAATCGATCACCGTCACGTTCGCGGAGATGGCCGGTTCGATCGTCCAGATCGTGCTGGTGCCCGTCGTCGCAGGTCTGGTCCTTCGCTACGTGCTCGACAGGAAGGCCCCGTCGGTCGCCGAACTCGGGCTATCGATCTTCCCGGCGATCAGCGTGATCGCCATCGTCGCCATCGTCGCGGCGGTCGTGGGGCTCAACGTCGAGAACATCCGCACCGCGAGCGCAATCGTCTTCCTCGCCGTCGTCCTGCACAACGGACTCGGACTGGGCGCGGGCTACGGCATCGGACAGCTCGCGGGAATGCGCGAAGACCGGGCCCGGGCCTGCGCGTTCGAGGTCGGACTCCAGAACAGCGGGCTGGCCGTGGCGCTCGCGGTGTCGTTCTTCGAGCCGGCCGCCGCGTTGATTCCGGCGCTGTTCAGCGTCTGGCACAACGTGTCCGGACCGGCGCTCGCGACGCTTTTCACCCGGATCGACGGCGAACCCGTCACCGAGTACGAACCGGCCATCGCCTCGGACTGACGGTCTCGCCTCCCGGAGATCGTCGCAACTCGTTTCGCGTCCCGGAGACCATCGCGGCGCTCCGTCGTCCCCTGTAGCTCCTTAGTTTCCTCTAGGCCACCCGCAGATACGCTTTTGTACCGCGATAGTGTGCTACGAGTTATCATGACTGACGTAACGTACGTCCAGAAAGCCTGCGCGTACATCACCCGCGCCCCGGGCGAACTCCTGGTGTTCGAGGGGCCGGGTCACGACGGGCTACAGATCCCAAAAGGGACCCTCGAATCCGGCGAGTCGCCGCGGGAGGCCCTGTTTCGGGAAGTGATGGAGGAGAGCGGCCTCGGAACCCTGAGCGGAACGCGGCACCTCGCGACGGACGTCTGGACCCGCCGTCGATCGCCACCCAGGCGGTACGTCCGCCACTTCTTCCACGCGCGAGTTCACGAACCCCGCGATCGGTGGACCCACACCGTCACGGACGGCGGTGGGGAACACGGGGCCGAGTTCGACCTGTACTGGGTGGACCCGACGACCGCCCGCGAGTTCGCGCTCGATCTGGACGACTACGTCTCTCTCCTCCCGAGCGCCGATCGAGCGGGCGAGACGCCGCAGGCCGCGGACTGATACGGATTGCTGTAACTATTTACCGCCGATCGTCGATCCCGTCCTGGTGATCGGCGGTAATTGACTACAGCAGTCCGTATGACGCCGTCAGGTTTCGCCGACGGCGTACCGAAGTTCGACGATACCGTTCTCGTGAGCGATCGACTCGATGAGTGCCAGTTCCCGATCGACCCCGGAGCCGTCGGACGAGGACCCGTCGAACAGAGCGATGCCGTCCCCGAGCAGGACCGGGATCACGGACAGCCAGAGTTCGTCGATCCCGCCCGATCGGAGGAAGGCCTGCACTACCTGCGCGCCGCCGACGAGCCACGCGCGATCGTGTCCGTCGACAGCGCCGGATTCACTTCGACAGCGCCCGCTCGACTGCCGTCGCGACGGTCGTTGCCTTCTCGGCCAGGTCCTCGGATACCAGTCCGTCGGCGACTGCCGATTCGAGTTCGTCCTCGTCGACGATCGCGACCGACCCGTCGGGTTTGCGGATCACGTCGACGTAGAGGTCGACGTACCGGGCGCAGTCGGGGAACAACTCGACCGGCGTGCAGATGTTGACGTAGGTTCCCTTCGCAGTGCCCTCGGCGTCCCGATAGGTCGTCGGATACCACCACCGGCCCTCGCGGAACTTCGTCACGGCGACGTCGCCGCTCTCCTTCGGCACGCCGAGCGCGTCGTAGGTCCCGCCGCCGCGCATCGATCGCTCGACGGTCACCGAGCCGTCGCCCGCCCAGTCGGTCACCTCGCCGCGGCCGAGCGAGATGCGTCGGCCGTCGGGCTTGCCGTGGCCGATCTCGATCCGATCGCCCGTCGTCGGGCCGAACTGGCCGGTGACGGCGGCGAACGGGAATCCGTCGGAGTCGTCGCCGTCGCCGTCGTCTTCGGTTCCTGACCTCGCAGAGCCACAGACGGCCTCCGCGAAGTCCACCGCCGCGCTCGCGGCCCGATCGGCCGCCTTCGTCCGGTGGTGGCCGGCCATCGTCGCGGTCACCGCCCGGCGCGCGTCGTCGAGCGCGAACCGCGACTCGCGGCCGAACCAGAACCAGACGGTTCGTTGCGGTGCGGCCAGCCGTCCCGGATCGCCGGGGTCGTCCGGGGCGTCGGCGAGCGCGTCTTCGAGCGCCGCGGCGCGATCGACGGCCCGATCGAGCGCGGTCCCCATCGCATCGAGGTCCGCGTCGGCCGCGCTCGGCTGCCAGCGCAGTCCCCACCCCTCGGGGATGTCGGTCGAGAGGAGGTCGGTCATCCCGACGAGTTCGTCCGCCCGCTCGCCGCGGAGGGCCGCCGAGACGCCGTGACGATCGCGCGAGAGAGTACAGAGGCCACCCTGGACCTCGAGCGAGGGGGCGACCCGCGGCCGATCGTCGTCCCAGGGGGGCGCTGGCTCGCGGACCTGCAGGCGGTAACGGTTCC
The DNA here is from genome assembly GCF_023566055.1 of Halosolutus amylolyticus. NCBI lineage: Archaea > Methanobacteriati > Methanobacteriota > Halobacteria > Halobacteriales > Natrialbaceae > Halosolutus > Halosolutus amylolyticus. The sequence continues at coordinate 967,032 of NZ_JALIQP010000002.1, forward strand.
CGGTGTCGACGTAGCCGTCGACGTCGTCGTAGTCGAGGTAGCCGCGACGGCCGTCGCCGAGGTCGACGACGGCACCGCCACCGCCGTCCGCCTCGATCACGTCGCCGTCGAAGACCGCGCCGCGAGGGGCCGCGGCGTCCCAGTGAAACGTATCGATCGCGAGGTCGTCGAACTGGTCGACGACCGCCGCGACGGCGTCGGGAGCCCCCGAAACAGCGAGCCCCTGCCTGTCGCGGCTCGTCTCGATCGACACGTCCGCGGGGACGGCCTCGAACGACGAGTCGAACCGCTCCTCGATCGGGTCGGAAGCCTGGACGACCTCGAACCCGTTCTCGTCCAGCAGGTGGGTCACCGCGGTGGTGTAGATGCCGCGGACGCGAACGGTAGTCACGCTCGTCCCTCCGCCCGCGGTCGACTGGCTCCCTGCACGGGGATCACCGGAGCGTCTCCCGATCGGCCGCGAACCGGACCCGATCGTGGATCGTCGGCCCGAGCGTCAGTTCGACGGAGCCGTCGTCCAGGAGCCGTCCGTCCTCGACGTACACGCCCCACGTGTCGAACCGGAGCCAGCCGCGCATCTCGTCGGCGTGAGTCGTGAGATCCAGGGACTCGACGGCGTGTTCGGGAAACTCGGCCCGCGAGTGGGCCATGTCCATGTCCGAGTAGACCGTCCCGTGCTCGTCGAAAAACGCCTCGAGCGCCGCCGCGTCCTCGGCGACGGCCTCGACGATCGCCTCGGAGGCGGCCTGCAGGTCGTCGGTCTCCAGGCCGACGTCCCGAAGCGCCCGCTGTGTACGCTGATCGAAGTGCATACCGGCGGCTTCGCACGGGAGGCCTTTGTGGATTCCGAGTCCGGATCGCGACCGAACCCGTCGGCCCCAAACCGACCCGTCGACCGTCGATCAGTCGTCGGCGGGCGAACGCTCGGTCGTCTCCGTCGGGGTCGCGGCGTGGGTCCCCGCTTCAGCCGGGGTCTCCGCTTCAGCCGTCGATTCGGCGTCGGTCCCGTCGTCTGTCTCGTCGGTCGGTGCCGGCGGTGCGGTGTAGAGAATCCCACGGCTGCCACTGTACATGATTGTCGGTCATCACGAGCGACGGAGCATAAGCGTCGTCCTTATACGCATCACGAGAGTCAATATCATACTAGGGTCGGGACGATCGCCGTTCGGAGGACCCGATCGTCTCGAACGGGGCTCGATGAGGGACCCGCTCGCCTCGACCGGCGGTCGATCGGGGGTGATCACGCCGAACGCTTACCGGATCCGCCGCCGTAGGGGCCACCATGCAGCGCAGGCGCGACCCGGTCGAACGAGCGAGCGACGGATCGACAGACCTCTACGACGTCTCGACGTGGGAGCCGCGATCGGCGGTCGACGGTCTCGCGTACTCGATCTACGGCGCGATCAGCTACGGCTTGCGGGCGATCGTTCTCGGTGTAGCGATCGCGATCACGCTCGCACTGCTCGTCCAGCCGGTCAGGCTCGCGATCGAGGACCCGTGGCTCGGTGCGTTCTTCGGCCTCTCGATCGTCCCGGCGGCGTTGCTCGCCGGCTTCATCTGGTACACCGACATCACGACGAGCGAACCGCTCGGCTTGCTGGTCGCGACGTTCCTCCTGGCCGTGCTCTTCGCGACGTTCGCCGCCGTCGTGAACTCGGTGATGGCCCCGATCCTGCAGCCGATCGCGTACGTCGGCCCGATTCTCTTTTTCTACCTGATCGTCGGCCCCGTCGAGGAGGCGGTGAAACTGCTCGCGGTCCGCGTGTTCGCCTACCGGAGCGACTCCTTCAGGGCGGTCGTCGACGGCGCGGTCTACGGCGCGGTCGCCGGCCTCGGCTTCGCCGCCATCGAGAACGCGATCTACATCGCGGGCACGGTGGAGGCGGCACAGGTCGGGACGGTCACCGCCGCGACCGGCATCGCGACCGTCCGCGCGCTGGTCGGTCCCGGCCACGTGATCTACTCCGCGATCGCGGGCTACTACCTCGGGCTGGCGAAGTTCAACCCCCGGTACGCCGGCCCCCTCGTCGTCAAGGGGCTTCTCATCGCCGCGTTCGTCCACGCCACCTACAACGTCACCGTCGGCATCGTACCCGGAGCGATCGCCGCGACCTACCCGATCGGCGACGGCCTCGCGTTCGTCGGCTACGTGATCGTCTACGACGCCGTGATCGGCTACTACCTCTACCGGAAACTCGCCCGCTACCGTCGCACGTACCGCGAGACCCGGGACGACACCGGCGAACCGCCGTCGTCGGAACTCACCGAGTTCGAACCCTCACAGCGGTGACAACGGTCGTATCGAGCGTGATCGGATCGTCGGATACTTCTAGCCGGACGGGAAATACGGGCCAATGGTTCCGGTTGTCGGTTCGCTCGTCGCGTTCCTCGTCGCGTTGCTCGTCGGTGGGGCAGCGATACACATCAGCGCGACCGTCGTCGCCGACGTCGACGATTACTCGCACGCGATCGTCACGGCGCTCGTCGGTGCGATCGCGTGGGCGCTGACGTCCTGGATCCCGCTCGTCGGGCCGATCATCGCGCTGGTGGCCTGGATCTGGGTCATCAACTGGCGATATCCGGGAGGCTGGGCGAACGCTGCGGCCATCGGGTTCGTCGCCTGGCTCTCCGCGCTCGCGATCCTGTTCGTTCTCAACTCGGTACTGCGGTTCGGGGTCGGTGCGTTCGGGATTCCAGGTGCCTGACGGTTACGCGTCGAACCGGGCCTCGAGGAGCCGCTCGACGTACTTCGCGAGCACGTCGACCTCGAGGTGGACGGGATCGCCGACGGTCTTCTCGGACAGCGTCGTCAGGTCGTAGGTCGTCGGAACGATCGCCACGGTTACGCGGGCGTTCGCGTCGGCGGTGTCGCCGCCCTCCGCTCGGTTCGTCGACGACGAATCCCCGTCGTCCAAATCGGCGACGGTGAGGCTGATTCCGTCGAGGGTGATCGACCCCTTCTCGACGACGTAGCGATCGTACCCCGCGGGCAGTTCGAACTCGAAGTACCAGTCCTCCTCGACCGATTCGATCGCTGAGACCGTGGCGACCGCGTCGACGTGCCCCTGCACGACGTGGCCGTCGAACCGACCCTCGGCGGGCATGGCCCGCTCGAGATTCACCGCGTCACCCTCGTCGAGGTCACCGAGGTAGGTCCGCTCGACCGTCTCGGTCGCGAGGAAAACCTCGAACCACTCTCCCTCTTCGTACCGCTCGACGGTGAGACAGACACCGCTGACGCTGATGCTCTGGCCGTGTTCGAGGCCCGTCGCGACCTCGTCGGCCCCGATCCGAAGGCGCAGGCCGTCCGCGGTTCGATCGCGGGCGACGACCTCGCCGGTCTCCTCGACGATTCCCGTAAACATACTCGGAGGTGAGAGCCGACGAATAAAGACGTTCCGGATTCGGAACGCGTAACGATTCCGTGACGTGATGCGCCCGGTCGATCGGTCGTCGATCAGTCGCCGCGCTTTTGACCGGACTCCCCGTATCGGGTGCCAATGGGAGGCATCATCGACACGATCAAACTCGCGGGCGTTCTCGTGCTGGCGCTCCCCGCGGCGCTGGCCGGCCTCGATCTCCTGTTGCTCCAGGGCGAGACGCTGGTCGGCGGCGCGCTGATCGCGCTCGCGATCCTGCTCGTTCTCGTCGAGCAACGGCTCACGACGCCGGGTGACGTTCCGGGGCTCGTCGCGAAGCGGCTCTTCGGGTCAGTGGTGAAAGAGCCGGAATCGGACCCCGAGTCCGACGAGTGATACGGTTTACTGTACGTCAGTTCCGGCGCAACCGCGATCCGGGCGGCGGTTGCGCCGGGAAATCGGTACAGCAATCCGTATGAGGAATCCCCGATCCCTACGATGGGGCGGCCACCGGCGTGGAAGGGATCACGTACCGCGAGGACGTACTGGAAGCTATGGAAGAGCGAATCCCGGTACGGGTCATCGACGGCGACGAAGAAACGATCGTCGAGGTCGAACGCGGCGCGAACCTCCGGGAGGCCCTGCTCGACCGCGGATTTCCGGTCTACGGGACGCTGTCGCGGTACGCCAACTGCGGCGGCCGGGGACTGTGTTCGACCTGCACCGTCGAGGTCGATCCCGCACCGGAACCGACCCACTGGCACGACGCCGCGGCCGTCCGGTTCGGCTACCCGCGCCTCTCCTGTTGCATCGCGGTCGAGGAACCGATGACGGTGGGGCTCCTCGACAAGCACGTCTGGGGACAGGTCCTTCCGCGACAGCTATCCCCTGACTGACGACGCACTGCGGCTACTCGAGCACCGCCGTCGGTTCGATCGATCGCGAGGGTGCGTCGAGCCACGCGACCTCGCGCTCGCGAACGGCGAGTACGTCGGCGAGTCGAATCCACCGATCGGGGTCGAACTCGACGGCGGCCTCGATGCGGACCAGCGAGCCAGGGCCGACCTCGTCGCCGCCGCCACGGGGGCGTTCGGCGGGTTCGAGGCCGACGCCGGCTACCCGCGTCTCGACCGGTTCGTCAGGAAAGCCGAACCCGCGTATTTCGGCCTCGAGATCCGCCTCGACCGCGGTCACGGACTCGGTAGCGGCGGTGAGCATCGACTGAACGGACCGGAACGCCTGCGTCACGGCGACGTGTGCCCGCCGCTCCGTTCCGCCCTCGCTATCGACGACGAGCGTGCGAACGAGGCCGCCATGATAGCCCGATCGTCCTCGCGGCGCGGTCGCGACGACGATCGGCGAACCCGGTTCGAGCGCCGCGTCGCCCTCCGGAGCCGCGATCGACGTGTTCGCACCGGGAACGCCGCCCGCCGCGACGATCGCCTCGTCGACCGCGCGCCGGAGTCGACCGGGCGTCACTGCCGCGTCGTCGGCCACGAGGCGGCCGTCCGCGATCGTCGCGTCGGCGAGCACCGCTGCGGCGCGACGGATTCCCGCGCCCGCGGCCGTCTGCGAATCGGCGACGGCCTCGCGCTCGGTGTCCATCTTCGTCGCCCGCGTTCGCTCGACCACGTCGGTCGACGTAAGCGAGAACCCAGCCTGTTCGAGGTAGAGCGCCGCGTCGTGCGGGATCCGGGCCGGAGTATGGACGGTTCCCGGACCGAGCCGATCGGCCAGTCTGGACGCGAGGGTCGCAGCGGCCCGGCCGGCCGATCGATCGCTCCACTCTACGACCCAGTCGGTTCCGTCGAACGCGAGGGCGACGCTCCCGACCGATCGCAACTGATCGCCGAGAGCCGACGGCTCGGCAGACGACAGGCAGTACCGGATCGCGGGGTCCCGGACGGAGCCGGCGTGGACGAACGCGACTGTCTCGCGGGAGTCGAGTGCCGTCGCCAGCGCCGCCTCGAGCGTGTCGTCGCCGCCAGTCACGGCGCTTCGGCTTCGACCTCGTCGCCCTCGGGATCGGCCGGCTGCTGGGCCTCCTCGACCAGTTCCTCGAGGGTCATGTCGGACAGGCGGTTCTTCAGCAGGACGTCGATCGGGAGCGTCGGCGCGCCGTCGACGAGGTTCTCGAGGAGCACGAGGCGTTCCCGGGCGCGAGACATGCCGACGTAGAAGACGCGCCGTTCGTTGTCCGTCAGCACGGGAACGGGCGAGGTGGTCTTGGTGAACTCCTCGCAGCCGGGGACGGCCTCGGGATCGTCCACCGTCGCGACCATCTGCTCGACGACCTTCTCGGTGAGATCGGTGCCGACGAAGACGTGGTCGGCCTCGCGACCCTTCGCGGAGTGGATGGTACCGACGCGGACGCGATCGGTGTCCATGTTCCGGTACTCGCCGATCGCGAAGTACGAGCGGACGCTCTTCTTCTGGAAGTTGGTCACCTTGCGGACCATGTCGGCCGCCGAGGCGGGACCCGGCATGAACGGGGCGTGGTCCTGAACGACGTCTGCGGGGATCGTGAGGTCCTCGAGGTCCTCGACGTCAGCCTCCTCCTGGAGGTCGTCGATCGTATCGAAGAACTCGTCGCGTTCGTTGGTGCCGAACGCGGAGTCCTGGAGCATGTCCGCGAGACGGCGAGCCTGCAGGCCGGTGACGTCCTCGCCTTCGTCGAGCGCCTCGACGGCCCGGACGTACTGGGTGAGTCGATCGGTCCACATGCGCTGGTCGGTCAGCGACGTGAACGGCACCCCTTCGGTGATGAACTCGTCGATGAACTGGAACATCTGGTAGCGCGCGCGGAACAGCACCATGATCGTCCCGTCGCCCTCAACGAGGGTTCGCCGGACGTTGCGGACGACGTCGAGCATCGACGCGTTCGCGCGGGCCTCGACGGCCCCGCCCTCCTTGCGGGGTTTGAGGTCCTTGTCCTGTCGCTGCTCGATGTGGCGGATTTCCTTGTTGACCGCGTTGAGCACGTTCGAGGGGAGTCGATAGGAGTTCGGCAGAATGATATCCTCGTCGACCTCCTCGTCGAGCAACAGCGCGGGGTCGGCACCCTGCCAGGAGTAGACGACCTGGTCGTCGTCGCCGGCGATCAACACCTGGTCCATGTGGGGTTTCCACTCCTCGTAGACGTCGTACTGGAGGGTGGTGATGTCCTGGAACTCGTCGATCACGAGGTAGTCGACGCTCGGGAGCAGGGAGCGCTGTTTGACGCGCTCTAACATGTCCGCGAAGCCGATCTTTCCCTGTTCGCCCTTGTAGGCGCGCCAGCCGCGGATCGCTTCGGGGACGTCGATCCGATCGTCGTCGCTGGGCCAGGTCGGCGTGTACTTGTTGCCCTCCTGGGCGTGGGGGTCGATCTCCGGCGGGAGGCGAACTTCCTCTTCGTCCCACTGGAAGGGGACGTCGTACCAGTCGGAGACGTCCCGACTGGTCCGCTGGAGCCACTGGCTGGTGGCGATGATCTTGTTCCCGATCGTGGTCGAGCGGGCGGTGCGGCGACCGGCACCGCTGTACTCGTCCTCGAACTCGAGTCCGAAGTCCTCACAGAACTCCTCCTTGTCGGATTCGCCGATCACGTCGCTACGAGAGAGATCGAGGAGTTCGTAGGCCTTCGCGTGCATCGTACAGACGTTCCCCTGCAGGGCGCGGGGACTCTCGTCGAGCCGTTCGGCCAGTCGTTCGCGAACCTCCTGTGCAGCCGCTCGCGTGTACGAGACGACGAGGATGTCCCGAAAGGTAACGCCGTCCTCCTCGAGGATCTCTTCGACGTGGTCGAGCAGGGCGGTCGTCTTCCCGCTGCCCGGACCTCCGAACAGCCGGGTCACCTTCGTCTCCGTGGTAGCCATTATCCCTGTTCAGGGTCGCAACACCCATAAGTCACGTGGGTTGACGACGATAGAAACGTACGGCGCGTCGTTCGACGCGTGGTGGTCGACCGGGAACGGTGCGTCGTACGGACTGCTGGACGCCAGTTCCGGCACACCTACGACCCGTCCGATTGGGCCGGGACCTCGGTACAGCAGTCCGTATCAGGGATTCCGGGATGAACGGGCGGTTCGGACGTCGGCACCGTCACGGATCTTGTCCTGACAGTCCGGACAGACGCGGGGATCGTCGACGCCTCGCGGCGTGAAGACGCGCGCGTAGGCCTCGGTCACGAACGCACCACAGTTCTGGCATTCCGGCATTGTCCTGTACGTAACATATAGTAACCAAACAAGTTTTGAGCTACCCACGGCTAAAGCCGTGGGATTCAGCGTGGACTCCCGCTCTGGCCGATTCCTCGGCAGGAGAATAGCCTCCGTTCGCGTTCAACGTCCCGCTGTTCAAGCGCACGCTCAAGGGTGCGCCTCCGTCGCCGCTAGTTTGGTTGCGACGGAGATACCGCAAGCCGATGTTCTTCGCGGCGTTGTAGTCCGCGTGATTCTCGTAGCCGCATTTGAGGCACTCGAAGTCTTTGTCCTCGCGGTTGTCTGGGTGTGTGAATCCGCAGTGCGAGCAACGCCGACTCGTGTTCGCAGGGTCAACCTGCTCAACCGTGATGCCGTGTTCTTCGGCTTTGTACTCAACGTAGTCGTACAAGCGGTCGAACGCCCACTTGTGCCCCCACGACGCGCCAGTTCGCTCGCGAATGCCGGTCAAGTCCTCGAATGCGATGACCGAACACTCGTTCTCACGGGCTTCCGTGACGAGTTCGTTGCTGATGCGGTGGAGCATCTGCTTGAACCGTCCGTCTTCTTTCCGTGCGACGGATTGGATGTTCTCGTGTGCCCAGCGTGTACCACATTGCTGGAGGTCACCACGGCGTTTCTCGTATTCTCTGCGCCAGTGGTCGAACTCGTCGCCCGTCCAGAACGTACCCGTTGAGGTGACGGCGAGGGTGTTTACGCCGAGGTCAACCCCGAGAACCGTTCCGTTCTCGGTGGTTGCCTGTTCCGACGTGTCAGACTTCACGTCCGCCTTGCAATGGATGTGAAGCACCCAGTTACTATCCCGATAGTGCAGTTCCGCACCCGTTGTTTCGTACTTGTCTGAAAATAGGTATTCCGAGTGCGGGGTGCCTCTATCCTCGTCGGGGAGGACGTAGTCGGCTTCGATACGACCGTCAGTGGTGGCGAGGGATACGTAGTCGTCGTGGAACGTCGCGGTTCGCTTGTCGTAGACGACGTGTGGGCTGGTGAACACGGGTTTCGAGGCTTTCTTGCCTTGCTTCCAGCGGGCGACGACGCTCTTGCAGGCTTCAGCGGCCTTGTTCCGAGCGGCTTGCACAAGGCCACCGTTGAAGCCGTCTGTTTTCTCGCGCACGTCGTCGTAAGTTTCGTCGTCCAGTGTGGTTTTGCTGGTGGTGACGTACTCGCCTTTGAAGGCGTGGTCTACGACGTATTGTGCCGACCAGAGGAAGGTGTCTACGGTGTCTTCGAGGAGTGCGGCGTCGTCACTATCCACGTCGAGTGCAACGGGGACGGTACGCCGCACGTCCATATCTTATATGTAGGCGTGTGGTTACTTATTGATTGGGAGTCGGCCTGCCATAGTCGGTGGATTGCGGCACGGGGCTTACGGATTCATCCCACGGCTAAAGCCGTGGGTTTTCTCCTGCATTCCGTATAATTGTGTCGCCTGCTGGTAGCTGAAAATAGTCGAGGGTCGACCGGCATTCGGACGACCGACACGCTATCCGGGACGACATCGGGTTGGGTCGAAACCGGCGCCGACACCGGCAGACCCTGGCGAAAACGGAGTCGATCGGTTCGCGCGGTTACCGGGTCGGCTCCCACCCACAGACGGTACAGGTGGACGCGGACGGGTCGTGGAGCCCGCCACACTCGGGACACTGTTTCTTGTTATACTCTTGCTCCCACCCGATTCGTTCTACCGTGTGACCGCGATCCGAGAGGAATTGATCGAGGACATCGTCACCGGCATCGTTGGGTGAGGTTGCCATAGGTGTGTCAAAGCACACCACGCTATTAAATGATTGGGAAGGCCGAGAAACCTTCCTCATGGTTCCGGACAGGTCACCCAGTCGATCAATCGATCGCCGCGACCGAGCGGCCGACGAGCCGTGACGGATCGGGGAGTGACCCGCGGGTTTTTGCCCGACTCGGCCCAACGGAGACGCATGAGCGACCTGCGCCTCGATGCGACCCAACTCGATCGCTACTCGAGACACGTGATCATGGACGAGATCGGTCCCGAGGGCCAGCAACGGCTCCTCGAGGGGAGCGTCCTCGTCGTGGGAGCGGGGGGACTTGGCTCGCCAGCGATCCAGTACCTCGCCGCGGCCGGGGTCGGCCAGCTGGGGATCGTCGACGACGACGCCGTCGAGCGATCGAACCTCCAGCGACAGATCGTCCACGGCGACGCCGACGTCGGCAGACCCAAGGTGGAGAGCGCGGCGGACTACGTGGCCGCGCTCAACCCGGACGTGGACGTCGAGACCTACGACACTCGTCTCACCGCCGAGAACGTGGCCGACCTGGTCCGCGACTACGACGTCGTCCTCGACGCCAGCGACAACTTCGCAACCCGGTACCTGCTCAACGATCACTGCGTGCTCACCGAGACACCGCTGGCCCACGGTGCGATCTACCGGTTCGAGGGGCAGGTGACCACGTTCACGAACGATCGCGGCGGGGACGACGATCCGCCCTGCTACCGCTGTATCTTCCCCGAGGCCCCCGAACCCGGCACCGTCCCCGACTGCGCCACGACGGGCGTGCTCGGCGTCCTCCCCGGGACCGTCGGCTGCATCCAGGCCACCGAGGTGGTGAAGTACCTGCTCGAGAAGGGCGATCTCCTCGAGGGCCGCCTCCTCATGTACGACGCGATGGCCATGACGTTCGAGACGGTCCCGGTGCAGCCGAACCCGGCCTGTCCGGTCTGTGGCGACGACCCCGAGATCGAATCGATCGAGGACGTGGCCTACGAGGGGACCTGCGAGATTTCGGCCGACTGAGCGCGTTCGAGGCCGCGTCGATCGGGCCAGCATCTTCGCGCACACGACACTCCAGGTGGTGGGGGTCGGCCTCGTCTGTGGCGGGGTCTCGTTTCTCCGGCCCTGGCTCGCCGCCGTGGATCCGTTCGACTAGCTCCGCAACAGGCCGCCGTCGATCGGCAGTTCGACACCGGTGACGAAACTGGCGCGTGGGCTCGAGAGGACGGCGACGATCTCGCCGAGTTCGCGTGGCTCGCCGATGCGGCCCATCGGAATGTCGCTCGCCATGTCGGCGAGACCTTCCTCGTAGTCGTCGTAGGTGCCGCGCTCGACGCGGGCCTCGATCAGTTCCTCGATGCGTGGCGTCTCGATCGTCCCCGGAAGCACTGCATTGGCCCGGATTTCGGGCGCGAACTCCCGTGAGATCGTCTTGACGAGGCCGATCACGCCCCGGCGTACCGAGTTCGAGAGGAGCAGGCCGTCCGCGACCTCCTGCACCGTCCGCGAGGTGATACAGGTGATCGTCCCGTGCGCCGAGTCGAGCAGGTGCGGGTGGGCCTCCTCGATCGTCCAGACGACGCTCATCACCAGCAGGTCGTAGGCCTGATACCAGTCCTGTTCGTCGGTCTCGAGGAAGGTCGTGCTCGGCGGGCCGCCCGAGGACGTGACGAGGTGATCGATCCCGCCGAAGGCGTCGACCGTCTCGCTCACGAGGTGGGAGACGTCGTCGGGGTCGGTGAGGTCGGTCTGGACGGCGAGCACGTCGCCTTCCGCCGTTTCTTCGAGTTCGTCGCGCGCCGCCTCGAGTCGATCGGCGTCGCGACCGCAGATCGTCACGTTCGCACCCTCTTCGGCGATCGCCTGCGCGCTCGCGAAGCCGAGGCCGCTCGACGACGCCGTCACCAGTGCCGCGTTCCCGTCCAGTTCGAGATCCATGTCGGGATCCACAGCGGCGGCGTACTAATCTCTCCGGGACCTGGCAATCGACATCGAAGCCGAGAAACCGACACTGTGGTACCGTCTCGTCGATCTACCCCTATAAATATCCGATAGTACTTCGAACCGGCCGGTATGGCTGGCTACCAGCTGTACACGCTCGTCCCGTCCGACTCGAACGGGGTCGCCGGGCCGAGGGCGATCATCGAGGCCTGGCCCGTCCCAGCGGGCGAGCCCGATAGCTACGGACGGAAGGCGGGTGAGATCCGGTGCTGTGGCGTCGAGGGTAACGCGGCCGGCGTCGTCGTGAATCCCCTACCCGATCCCCGATCGGAAGCTGTTCTTCGCCGACTTTTCGACGGGTACACGATCGATCGTCTCGTCGTCGCCGTCTGTAACGATACGACTGATACCGGCATCGCGTATTTGTACGACGACACGGACCAGGTTCGCGACCGGTACGACGAGTACGAGAACGACGAGCACTGCGGCCGCGGCATTCGCGAGCACTTCGCTACCGAGTGGGGACTCCAGCCGTGGACGATCTGGGATTTCTGGAACGAACGAGGAACCCAGTACACCGTCCGTGGATAGCGAAAATCAGATTTCCGGTCCGATCCGTCCCATCGGTACCGCTCGTGTGACGATCGGTGCGGCTACTCTTGATGACGAACCCGAACCATCCCCTCCGACGTCACGCCGACGATCAGCGGCGTCGATATCTTCCGGCCGGAGACGGCGTTGCCGGCGGCGTCGCTGACGACCTTCATCAGGTCCGGCGCGGTGTGATCGACCTTGACGCCGGCCTCGTCGCAGGCGTCGTAGACCATCTGCGGCACGTTGTAGAGGTCGGTCCCGGCGGGGACGCGGACGCGAACCGGCGCGCGGAGCGCCTCCGCGAAGGCGACGGTCTCCCTGGCCTTCGCCAGGTTCTCGCGGGCGCTGGCCTCGATCGAGGAGACGTTCGCCCGCGACGTGCCGAGTTCGTCGGCGATGTCGGCCTGCGAGACGTCGCGCTCGCGGAGCGCGAGGACCTGGGCCTGCCGGTGGGTCAACACGCTCGTCTCGGGGTCGAAGCCGATGTCCTCGAGCAACGCCTCGACGTCGTCCATCACGGCGACCGCCTCCGGGGAACTCCCACGCTCATACGTCAGGCTAGACGACGGCGAGACCAAAGTTTCCACGGTCCCCCGTCCCCGAAATCGATCCGACGGGTCCCGGGAACCAGGCACCGAAACCGACCCGTTCGGGCGTGCCGCGAGTCCCGGAAGCGTCGGCGATCCGCTCGCGATCGTCGAGTGTTGAGTAGCGTCGAGGTCCCCGGACTGGACGACCGGGAGAGGTCAGTACTGGAGCGGCCAGCGTTCGTCGTCGATCGCCGCGAGTTCCTCCGCGACGCCCTCGGCGAGTCGGTACTCGTCGCCCTCGCGAACGACCGTTCCGGCCCGTTCGAGGTGCTCGAGGTGGGCGTAGGACTCGCCGGGGCCGTGGAGGATATGAATGTCCTCCAGGTCGCCGAACAGGTCGGCACTGACGGTCCAGGTGTCACACGGGCCCAGCCGATCGAGCGCGTCGAGCACCCGGTAGGACCGCTCCTCGTGGTGGTCGATGATGTAGGCGGCCCGATCGGCCGGCTCGTCGATCGGGTCGCGGTGGCCGGGCCAGGCGCGATCGTAGTCGGCGTCGACGATCCCCTGCAGGGCGCGAAGGTACTTCGGGAGCGGGTTCTCCACGCGGACGTCCGCGCCGCCGACGTTTGGCGTGTAGACGGGGAGCAGGGCGTCGCCAGTGAAGGCCTCGCGCCGGCCGTCGAGTTCCGTCTCGAAGAGACACAGCCCCGCCGCGTGGCCCGACGTGTGGACGACGCGGAGTTCGTGACCGTTGACCGAGAACGTCTCGCCGTCTTCGATCGGCGTCACGGTCGGGTTCTCGGTCGACACCTCCGGACCGGCCATCAGGTCCCGGAGCGTCTCGCGGCCGGCCTCGGGCATCCCCCACTGCTCGAAGTAGGCCTCCTGCTGGTCGAACATCTCCTCCCAGGCGTCCGCCTCGCCCGCGACGAGGGGCGCGTCACGCTCGTGGACGTAGACCTCGGCGCCGCTCTCGGCCTGGATCTCGCCCGCCAGGCCGACGTGATCGTGGTGCCAGTGGGTGAGAAAGATCCGATCGACGTCGGCGAACTCGAGGCCGCGGTCCGCGAAGGCGGCCTCGAGTTGTTCCCGGGTCGTCGCCATCCAGTCGCCGGTGTCGATCAGTACCGTCTCGTCGCCGTCCGCGAAGAGGTACGCGTTGTTGTCGCCCTCGAACGCGGAGTTCGACAGCGGAATCCGATCCATGCCTCCCTGTGGCGTAGGGACCGAGAAAATCCTTGCGAGTGCCCCGTCGGCTCCCCGCGGAGGGTCGATCGAACTGTCGTTCGGTACGGACACTGACGGTAACTGAGACGGACGAGATACTGCAAAAACGGCGCGTCACGGCCCTGTCCAGTGACTGTCCACCTGGACGAGTTACGAGCCCCAGAAGTTCTCGCGACTGCCGAGCCGTTCGCGACGGGTTGCCGGGTCGGACTCGTCCTCGTCGGCCTCCGCCTCGGATTCGTCGACCTCGTCCGACGCTTCGTCGTCTTCGGCGTCCGCGAGGTCGTCGGAATCGTCCGACTCCTCCTCGTCCATCGGCAGGAGTTCGAGTTCCTCCGCGCGGGCGTGATTGCTGTGGACGCGGGTGATCTGGACGCGAGCGCGCGCTTCCGGGAGGACGCCGTCGACCATCACGATGAACCCGTCCTCGGTTCGCCCGACGCCGGCACCGCTCTCGTGCATGTCGACGACGTCGACGACGACCTCTTCGCCCGGTTTGACCGGCTGCGTCTTCAGGTCCTCGATCGGCTGGCTGTAGTGATTACACCACTCCTTGCCACCCCGATCGCCGTAGTGTTGACAGCCCATTCCGGAGATCCGTTCGGAAAAGCTCGGACAGTCGTCGGCAAGTGGACAGTCTGCCATGCCCAGTACTACCGGTGGCGACGTTAAACCGTTTCCGTCTTGAGAACGGCAGGCAGTCTCTGCAGCGACTGGTGTGGACGCCGACGAAGCGACGCCGGAAATCCGACATCGAGCGACCAGTGTCGTGTTCTGTCAAGTGAACGCCGAATGCGGAACGGGGCGTTTCGAAAACGTTTACGGGGGGGAAGACAGAGTGATAGATGATGAAAATCCTCGTTACGGTCAAAGAGGTTGCGACCGTCGAAGACGAGTTCGAGATCGAGGGAACCGAAATCGCCGACCAGTACCTCGGTGCCGATCTCAACGAGTGGGACGACTACGCCATCGAAGAGGCCGTCCAGCTCCAGGAAGACGGCATCGCTGACGAGGTGGTCACGGTGACGATCGGTCCCGAAGACTGCGAACAGACCATTCGCCAGGCGCTCGCGAAGGGTGCCGATCGCGCCGTTCGCGTCTGGGACGACGCCCTCGAGGACGTCGACCTGCTCGACGTCGGCGCGAAGACCGAGATCCTCCGCGCCGTCGTCGAGGAGGAGGACCCCGATCTCGTGCTGACGGGCGTCCAGGCCGGCGACGACAGCTTCGCCGCGACCGGCGTCTCGCTGGCCGAGGACCTCGACTTCGAGTGGGGTGCGGTCGTCAACCACCTGGAACACGATTTCGACGACGACACCGCTTCGGTCCGCCGCGAACTCGAAGGCGGCGTCGAGGAACTCACCGAGATCGAACTCCCCGCCGTGCTGACGATCCAGACGGGGATCAACGAGCCGCGCTACGCCAGCCTGCGCGGCATCCGTCAGGCACAGCGCAAGGAACTCGACGTCCAGAGCCTCGCCGATCTCGGCGTCGACGAGAGCGCGATCGAGTCCGAACTCGAACTGACGGACATGTACGAACCCGAGAGCGAGAGCGACGTCACCGTCTGGGAAGGCAGCGCGGAGGACACGGCGTCGGAGCTCGGTGAACTGCTCCGCGAGAAGGGGGTGGCACCATGACGGACGTCCTCGCAATCACCGACCACCGCCGTGGCGACCTGCGCGACGTCAGCTACGAGATCATCACCGCGGGCCGCCAGCTCGCCGACGAAACGGGCGGCGACCTCCACCTCGCCGTCATCAGCGGCACCGTCGACGAGTTCGCCGACAAACTCGATCGCGAGGGTGTCGACGTCATCCACACCGTCGACGTGGGCGAGGAGTTCAACCACAACGTCTACACGCAGGTCGTCACCCAGCTGTACGACGAACTCGCCCCGCAGTACGTCCTCACGCCCAACAGCGTCAACGGCCTCGACTACGCGCCGGCCGTCGCCAACCGCCTCGGCCTGCCGATCGTCACCGACACCGTCGACCTCGATACCGACGGCGAGACGCTGATCGCGACCCGCGAGATGTACGGCGGCAAGGTCGAGACGACGTCCGAACTCGCCGACAACGCCGTCGTCACCATCCGCAGTGCCGAGTGGCCCGTCGCGGAGGGCACCGGTGACGCCGCGATCGAGGCCTTCGACGCCGACATCGACGAGAGTCAGCAGGGCTCGACCGTCACCGGCTTCGAGGAAGTCGGCGGCGGCGACGTCGACATCAGCGAGGCCGACGTGCTCGTCTCCGTCGGCCGCGGGATCGAAGAGGAGGACAACATCCCGATCATCGAGGACCTCGCCGACGCGCTCGACGCGACGGTCTCCTCGTCGCGCCCGATCGTCGACAACGGCTGGCTCCCCAAGAACCGCCAGGTCGGCCAGTCCGGGAAGGTCGTCACGCCCGACGTCTACATCGCGATCGGCATTTCGGGTGCGGTCCAGCACGTCGCTGGCATGAAGGGCTCCGACACGATCGTCGCGATCAACACGGACCCCAACGCGCCGATCATGGACATCGCCGACTACGCGATCCACGACGACCTCTTCGACGTCGTCCCCGCGCTCACCGAAGAATTCCAGTAACACGACTCCACGCATCGTGCGGGTCTCGAGAGCGCGAACGGAGTGAGCGGCCTTTTTTGATCGAGTGTTGTGCGAGGAGCGAGCGCGGTTCGGAGCGAGCGCGGTTCGGAGGCCGAAGGCCGAGAACCGCGACGTAGCGAACGGGGAACGGACGTGACCCGTGAGCCCCGACGGCCGAGAACCGCGACGTAGCGAACGGGGAACGGACGTGACCCGTGAGCCCCGACGGCCGAGAACCGCGGCGTGGCGACTCGGCCCACGGTTTAGACGTAGAATCGTCATCGGCGATTTTCTATTCTAGTTCCGATCGGTAATCCGGTGCGGGAGTAAACGAGCGGACGAGACTGTGCGATAGCCGATATGGCAACTGGAATATGAATATTGCAGCGAGTGCCCAGAACAAATATATACCCGTGATTGGATATCGCACCTATGTCGTTCCGATCGAGTCGGCGGGAGTTAGTGACGGCGATCGGGGTTGCCGGATGCGGCGGCCTCGCTGGCTGTCTCAGTTCGATTCCCGGTCCGAACGTCGATGACGGAGACGGTAGTGGTACCGATCGTACGCTCAAACTAGGGGTGATGCAGCCGATCAGTGGGGATCTGGGTTCTGTGGGGGAACCGATTCGAGACGCCGCGTTGCTGCCGATCGAACAGGTCGACGGCGAGATCGATCTCGAGATCGATTACGAGGTCGTGGACACGGAGACGTCCCCGACGGCCGGCGTCCAGAAGGCGGCGCAACTCGTCGACGCCGGCTATCCGATGGTCAACGGGCCGGCGGCCTCCGACGTGACGCTACAGGCGACCCAGCAGGTGCTCATTCCGTACCGTGCGGTGAGCTGTTCGCCAGGAGCGACGTCGCCGACGATCACGGCACTGAACGACGCCGGACTCGTCTTTCGAACGGCGCTGTCGGACTCGTTGCAGGCGGTCGTCCTCGCCGAGCAGGCGGCGACCGATCTCGGCCACGAGACGGCGGCGACACTGTACATGAACAGCGACTACGGCTGGCAGTTGAGCCAGTCGTTTACCCAGGCCTTCCGGACGGCTCACGACGGGACGGTGTCAGCGCAGGTCCCCCTGAACGAGGGCAAAGATTCCTACGCTGCGGAGATCGAGGAAGCCATGGCGGACGATCCGGGGCTGTTGATCGTGGTCGGCTACCCCGACACGGGTGCCCAGTTGTTCACCGATCTCGGCGACGACCTCGACGACGTCGACGTCCTCGTCACTGACGGCCTCCGGGACGGGAACCTTCACGAAGACGTCGAACGCCCGATCGACGGGATTCGCGGGACCGCGCCGCTCGTCGGCGGACCCGGCGAGGAGTTCTTCACCGAACTGTACGGAGACACGTACGACGCCGAACCGGGGATCTTCACCGCCCACGCCTACGATTCGACGGCCGTTCTCTTGCTCGCCAACGCCTACGCCGGGCAGAACGACGGGACGGCGATCAGGAACGCCATGCAGACGGTCACGAACGAACCCGGCGAGGTGATCGAACCGGACTCGCTCGCCGACGGGCTCGAACTGGCGGCAGCGGGAGAGAACGTCGAGTACCGGGGTGCGTCGAGTCAGCTGTCGTTCGACGAGAACGGGGACGTGATGGACGCGACCTTCGAGTACTGGGAGTTCGATCGGGACGCGGACGGCGGAATTGCCGAACTCGACAGGGTGAGTACGTAATGTCGGTACTCGCAAAGCTAGTGCCGTCGTTCATCAGACGGCGATACCTCGCGAAGTTCGTGATCTCGATTCTGGCGGTCGTCGTGGTTATCGGTGCGGTCGGTGCCGTCAGTTACGCCGAGATCGACGAGACGGTCAGGGCCGACTCGAACGAGCAACTCGAAGCGACCGCCGAGTTGCAGGCGGACGGCATCGGTGACTGGGTCGAATCGATGCGGGTCCAGACGCGGACGGCATCGGCCTCGCCGGTGTTACAGGAGGGCGATCCACAGGAAGTCCAGGGTGAGATCGTCGAGGCGCAGGCGCGGATGTCCGTCGACGTCCGAGCGATCCACTACGTCGACACCGGGAGCGGCGAGGTCGTCACGAGCACTGACGCGAGACTCCGCGGCGAATCGCTCGACAACGTCGAGGATCCGTGGACGGCGACCGATTTCGGCAGCGAACTCGCGTTCGACGACGCGGTCTGGAACTCGGAGGCGGCCTACGAGTCGCCGTCGCTCGGCGACCAGGTGATGGCCTTCGCCAGTCCGGTCACCGAACGCGACGATCGCGTCGTCGTCGTCATCGGGACGCTCGAGTACCGCGTCCAGCAGCTGCAACAGGAAGGGGCGTCGTCGTCGACCGCGATCGTCGACGCGGACGGCTCACCGGTCCTGCAGGCGTCGGACGCGTCGCTGGACGAAACGTCGATCGACGAGACGGCACTCGAGGCCGCCCTCGGCGGTCGGTTGACGCGCGTCGAGGACGAGGACTTCGTCCGGGCGTACACGCCGGTCGGGGACACGCAGTGGGTCGCCGTCACGAGCGTGCCGACCGAACAGGCCTACGGGGTCGCGACCGACGTTGGTACCAACGTCGCGGTGATGCTGCTCGTCAGTCTGCTCGCGCTCGGACTCGTGGGAGTCGTCCTGGGTCGACAGACCGTCGTTCCGCTGACCACGTTGCGCGATCGGACCGAAGCGATGGAGGCCGGGAACCTCGACGTCGACCTCGAGACGTCCCGGACCGACGAGATCGGCCGACTGTTCGACGGCTTCGACAGCATGCGCACGTCGCTTCGCGAACAGATCGAAGAAGCCGAAGCCGCGCGGGAGGACGCCGAACGGGCGCGCGCCGAGACCGAGGCGATCAACCGGCATCTCGAGGCGAAAGCCGACGAGTACCGCGACGTGATGGCGGAGTGTGCCGCCGGCGACCTGACCCAGCGACTCGATCCCGAAAGCGAGAGCGAGGCGATGACCGACATCGCGCGCTCGTTCAACTCGATGGTCGACGAGCTCGAGGAGACGACCGCACACGTCAAGACGTTCGCCACCGAGGTCGCGACGGCGAGCGAGGAAGTGACGACGAGCGCGGAAGAGGTCCGATCGGCCTCCGAGCAGGTGACCGAGTCGATCCAGGAGATCTCCGACGGGTCGGATCAACAGAACCAGCACCTGCAGGCGGTCTCGAACGAGATGAGTGGGTTATCGACGACGACCGAGCAGATCGCGGCGTCCTCGAACGAGGTCGCGGATCTGTCCGAACGGACCGCCGAGACCGGCCGGTACGGCCGGGAAGCGGCCCAGGAGGCGATCGACGGGATGCACGAGATCGAGTCGGAGTCGGCCGAGACCGTCGAGGCAATCGAGGCGCTCGAGCGGGAGATGGAGCAGATCGACGAACTGGTCGAGTTCATCTCGGAGGTCGCCCAGCAGACGAACATGCTCGCGCTGAACGCCAACATCGAGGCCTCGCGCGGTAACGCCGGTGATGCGGGCGAGAACGGGTTCTCCGTCGTCGCGTCCCAGGTCAAAGAACTCGCGAAGGACACGAAAGAGACGGCCGAAGACATCGAGAAGCGACTCGAGCGGATCAACGAGCGGACCGAACACACGGCGACCGAGGTCCAGAAGACCGCCGATCGCATCTCGACGCACGTCGACTCCGTCGAGAACGCGGCGGCGGCGCTCGACGAAATCGCGGACTACGCGAGCCAGACCAACGACGGCGTCCAGGAGATCTCTGCGGCGACCGAAGAGCAGGCCGCCTCGACCCAGGAAGTCGTCGCGATGACCTCGGCAGCGACCGACATCTCCGAGACGACGGCACAGGAGGCCCAGCACGTCGCGGCCGCGGCGGAAGAGCAGACGTCGTCGCTCGCCGAAGTGTCGGACAGCGCGAACTCGCTCGCCGGACAGGCGGCCCGCCTGAGCGAGGCGCTCGATCGGTTCGAGACCGATCGGCGGCCCCAGTCCCCGTCGACGGAGGGCGGTACCGAACTGGCCTTCGAGGAGGGGACGGCGGTCGACGCCGACGACGCGAATTCCACGACGGCCGATACGGACGACGCGGGCGACGATCCGGGCGACGCGGACCCCACGACGGGGTCCGAAACCGACGCGTCGGGATCCGCACCGACCGACGACCCGTTCTCGTTCGACCAGGTGGACGAGTCGTAGGTTCGTCGGAACCGTCACGTACTTTGTAACCCCGTCCTAAGCGCTGGCAATGGAACTTCTGGAGCGCCGTCGGGCGCTGATCGAGGAGCGTCTCGTCGACGTCGTCGACGCCGTCGATCCCGAGACGCTCGGCGAAGAAGTTCGGCACGTCACGCTCTCCGGCGGAAAGCGCGTTCGACCGATGGTCACCATCCTCGCCTGTGAGACGGTCGGCGGGACGGCCGAGGACGCCGTCGACTTCGGCGTCGGAATCGAACTCGTCCACAACGCTTCGCTGGTCGTCGACGATATCATCGATCGCTCCGAGTTACGACGCGGGACGACCAGTGCGTGGGCCGAGTTCGGTCACGGACCGGCGATCATCGCCAGCGACGGACTGCTCGGCGAGGCGTTCGCGCTGTTTTCCGCGGATCCGAACGCGACACAGGTGGTCGCCGAGGCGATGGTGGAACTCGGGATCGGCGAGGCGACCGAACTGTCGGCCAAGCCGGCGAACGAGGAGGAGTACATGACCCTCGCGAGACGCAAGACCGGCGCACTGTTCCGTGCGGCGGCCGAACTCGGCGCGATCGCCGCCGATTCGGATCCGTTTACGGTGGAGGCAGTCGGCGAGTACGCCGAGCGCGTCGGGGTCGCCTTCCAGATCAGGGACGACGTGCTCGACGCGGTCGCCGACGCGGACGACCTCGGCAAACCGACCGGCCACGACGCCGCGCTCGAGCGGCCCTCGGTCGTCCAGGTGACCGACCTCACTCCCGAGGAGGCGAACGAGCGGGCACAGACGGAGGCCGATCGCGCCATCGACGCGCTCGACCGGGTGGACGTCGTCGATCGAGAGGCGCGGGGCTACCTGCAGGAACTGGCGGAGTACGTGGTCGAGCGGGAGCGCTGAGCGGCGCTCATCGCGACGCGCGGTCGGGCTGTCGACCGCCCTCGGAGAACCGGGATTCGGCGACGGCGAAGGCGAGCGTGCTCACGATACCCAGCAGCGTGCCGGCCGTCAACGCCGCCGCGAGGTACGTGATCCCAACCACGTCGAGGAAGAACGCGCTCACCGCGTGGAGCACGATCGCCATCGCGAGGACGTAAAACGGCGCGTTGAGGTAGCGCCACTCGAGCGAGCCCGCGATGTACTCGTCGGTGATCTGGCCGAGGCTCGTGGTGATCCCGGCGGCGGCGAACCACTGGATCGACCCGAACACGAACGCCGCGAGCTGGACGAAGACGTCCGTCTCGCCGGTCGTCGCCGCCTGTTCGGCCTCGAGGGCGTCCAGCCCACTGACGCTGCCGATGACCAGCAAGGTGGCCGCGACGACGTACGCGAGGAGCGTGGTCCGGCCGGCATAGAGCGATCGCCGGGCCCGTTCGACGGTCGCGTCGAGTCGGTCCCCCAGTCCGAGCCCTCGCGATATGAGATAGAGCCCGAGCAGTGCCGAGGTCGTCCCGAGAAAGAAGCCGGGCATGTCGAGCAGGGTGCCGATCAGGGCAAGCGGATAGATGAGCAGGAGGATTCCCAGCGGAATCAGTACCGTCCCCCGCGTTTCGGGGTCGTTCAGCACCTGTTTGATCGTGTAGTACATCGATTCCAGGTTCTGGGCCTGCCTGACGACGACCCGGCGCACGCCGTCGATCGGAACCCGCGAGCGGATGATCGGGATGACGGATTCGTCCTGTGCGCCGTCGGTGACCACGAGCGCGGTGACGTCCTCGGCGGTCGAGAGGCTCGCGAGGACGGTGTCGACTTCCTCGCCGACCTCACGGTTGGCCTGGACGTCACCGTCGTCGTTGCCGGTGACGACGGCGACCTCGACGCTCTCGTCGCGCGCGTCCAGATCGTCGTAGATGTGCAACCCCTGGAAGATGACGTTGGCGTCGGAGTCCTCGGGGTCCGCTGTCGCGAGTGCGACGGCTGCCTCCTCGACCGGGTCGCGGCCGATAACCGGCGTCGAGAAGCCAGTCTTTCGGCCGAGGTCGTCGTCGAGGTCGACACACAGGACCAGCAGCATCTGGTCGTGGTTGAACGCCGCAGTATTTCTCTCTTCTGGGAGGACGGAATCGATCGCGGCCGACGTGGCCGGAACACGGACGTTCGGCGGTCGTCACGCGTCCGGCGATTCGATCACCATCTCGGTCTCGTCGGTCCTGACGCCCTCGATCTCGAACCGCGCACCGCCCGCCCGCGCGTCACGCGCCGCGATCGACCAGCCGTGCGCCGTGACGATCTCCTCGACGATCGCCAGGCCAAGCCCGGTGCCGTCCGCGGCCGTCGTGTGCCCGAACTCGAAGATCGACTCCCGATCGGGCGGGAGCCCGGCCCCGGTGTCCGCGACGTAGAATCCGGCGTCCGTGGCCGGGGCGTCGGATCCCGAATCGACCTCGCCTCGATCGTCTCGCGGCCCCGGCAACGGTCCCACGGAGACGATCATGTGATCGGCGTCAGCGGCGTCGGGGTGGCCCCCGTCCTGACTGCCCGTCGAGCCGTGCTCGATCGCGTTCCGAAAGAGGTTCTCGAACAGTTCCCGGAGACAGGACTCGTCGGCGTAGAGGTCGCGATCGGTCTCGATTTCGAGCCGCGCGTCGCCCGTCTCGACCGTCGCCCACGCGTCGGCGGCGACGTCGGCGAGGGACACCCACTCCTGCTCGCTGACGGCGGTTCCGTGCCTGGCGAGTCCCAGCAGGTCGTCGACGAGTTCCGCCATCCGCGACAGCGACCACCGGAGGTCCTCGAGGTGTGAGCCGTCGGCCCCCTCTTCGAGCAACGCGAGCGATCCCTGGGCGACGTTGAGCGGATTTCTGAGATCGTGGCTGACGAAACCGGCGAACTCCTCGAGGCGCTCGTTCTGGCGCTCGAGTTCGCGCTGGTAGCGCCGGCGCCGGGTGATGTCCCGCATCGCGTGGATCGTCCCCGCGAACTCGCCGTCCTCGAACGGCAGGAGTTTCGTGTGGACGTCGTACACCCGCTCGTCGCCGTCCGCCGTCCGGAACTGGACGTCGTACTTGGCCCGATCGAGATCGACCTCCGAGGAGAGGAGTTTCCGGACCTCCTCGACGTACTGTGTCGTCACCTGCTCGTCGAAGTAGCCGCGATCGATCAGCGTCGGGAATCGCGTTCCGAGCAGATCTGTCCTCGACTCCTCGAACCCGGCCGCGAACTTCGCGTTCATCCAGACGATCCTCGCGTCCGCGTCGAGTACGAACAGTTTGGTGGGAGCCGTCTCGACGATCGTCTCGTACTCGGAGAGGTCCCGCTCTCGCTCCCGGTGGCGGGTGATATCCCGCACGACGCCCACGGAGCCGACGTACGTCCCGTCGTCCGAGCGCAGGGGCGACAGGTTCGCCTCACCCGTCCGACGATCGCCATCGCGCGTTTCGAACGTGAACTCGAATCGGGCGCGATCCCGATCGTCGGATTCGAGCAACCCGTACAGCGTCTTGCGGCCGCGCTCGACCATCTCCTCGTCGAACACCGCCGAGATGTGCCTGCCCAGCAGCCAGTCGCGCTCGTAGCCGAGCAACGCGACCATCGCGTCGTTGACCATCGTGATCGTCCCCCCGTCGTCGAGCATGTACATCGGATCGGCGACCGTCTGGACGAGCGTCCGGTACCGATCGAGCTCCCGCTCGGACCGCGTGCGAATCGCGGACCGCTCCTCGCACTCCGGGACGGCACTGGTGATCCGGGTCGCCAGTTCGTCCGGCCGGTCTCGCCCCTCCTGTTTCGGGACGTAGTCGGTCACTCCCGCACCGATCGCGTCGCTGGCGATCGTCTCGGATCCCGATCCGGGACACAGGATGAACGCCACCCCGGGGTGGCGCTCGCGGACGGTCTCGAAGAAATCGAGGCCGTTCGTTTCGGGCAGGTCGTACCCGCTGACGACGCAGTCGACGTCGTCGGCCCGCTCGTCCAACTGGGAGCGTGCGTCGGAAACGGTAGCCGCGACGGTCACGGTGACGTCGTCGCTGGCCCGCTCGAGGGCCGGTGCCGCGGCGTCACGAACCGCTGGATCGTCGTCGACCCAGAGGACGTTAGTCCCAGTTGCCATTGGATACGCACTGGTATAATATCCTGATATATGAAGATGTGGTCTCGTTGACGTTCGGACCGATCGGGAATGGAGCCGCGATCGAGTGTCCTTTCGGTCTCCCCGGTGTCGCGTCGCGACCATCGGACCCTCATCCGGTGTCGCGTCGCGGACGTCGATCGCCGCGAAACCGGATTCGACGGTTTCGACGGAGGGAGACGTTCTGGCGCGACCCGTTTCGCACGGCTTTTGAGTCTCGGCCCAGTAGCTAGCGTCGAATGATCTCGAAGGGCTGTGAGCAGTGCGCGAAAGGCGGCAAGATGGTGCTGTTCGTCTACGGCTACTGCGACCAGCGCGACTGCTTTTACTGCCCGCTCGGCGAGAACCGCAAGAACGTCACGGACGTCTACGCCAACGAGCGACTCGTCGAGAGCGACGCGGACGTCCTCACGGAGGCAAAACGGATGGACGCCCTCGGTACCTCGATCACCGGCGGCGAACCGCAGGAGGCCCTCGACCGGACCTGTCACTACCTCGAACTACTGAAAGACGAGTTCGGCGAGGACCACCACACCCACCTCTACACCGGCATCACGGGCGGCCGCGAGAACATGCGCCGCCTCTCGGAGGCCGGCCTCGACGAGATCCGCTTTCACCCGCCGTACGAACAGTGGGGCGACCTCCACGGCACGGAGTGGGAAGACATCCTCTATATCGCCCGTGAGGAGGGACTCACCCCCGCGTTCGAGATTCCCGGTATCCGCGCCGAGGAGGAGTTCCTCGACTTTCTGGACGAGGGGGCCGCGGACTTTTGCAACGTCAACGAGTTCGAGATGAGCGACGGCAACTACCGCCGGATGCAGGAACAGGGGTTCGAACTCAAGGAGGACCACATGAGCGCGGTGGACGGCGATCGGGAGGAGATCCTCGACGTGATGGGCGATCACGAGAAGGTCTACTTCTGTACGTCGGTGTTCAAGGACGCCGCCCAGCACCGCCGTCGCCTGAAGCGGATGGCCCGCAACATCCGCCGCGAGTTCGACGACATCACGGACGACGGCACGCTCGTCTACGGGAAGACGACGGCCGCGCCGGAGCGATTCGAGGACCTCGGCGTTCCCGAGGAGTTCTACACGGTCAAGACGAACCACGTCGAGGTCGCGTGGTGGCTCTTGGAGGAGATGATCGACGAAGGCGATCTCGAGGACGGCGAGATCGTCGAGCAGTACCCGACCTACGACGGGCAGGTCGTCGAGCGGACGCCGCTGGCGTAACGACCGCGAGAGCGCGAAGCGATCGAGCGGCTTTTTCATCGAAGTTTTTGCGTGAGTGGTGCGCCCTGGCGCACCCGAACGGAAAAAGTTCGCGACGCGGTACCCGACCGACGACGGGCAGGTCGTCGAGCGGACGCCGCTGGCGTAACGACCGCGAGAGCGCGAAGCGATCGAGCGGGCTGGTGTCGGTTTCGCGAATGAAACGATCGACGACCAGCCAGCGCCGCGTTCGCATCGCATGGTTTGGAAAGAGGCGTGAAACAGCGTGAACTGACGCGTATCGTCTTGGGCACTCCATAGGCGTCTTCCGTCTCGTTCAACGGCGAGCAAACGGACGTGTAGGTACCTATACGACCAATTCATCGTCGAATCGGGGGCGATCGCTTATCGAGCGTGTAATAATGGGGATCGTTCCGGAACGGGTGTCTACAATGCAATTCCGAACCGTCGCCACCGTCGCGGTGGCACTGCTCGTGGCGCTCTCGGGGTGTAGCGCCCTCGGAGGATCGTTCGCGGACGGACCGTCGAACGAGACCGAAACCGAATCAAACGTGAGCGAGGACCTGAACGACAGCGCGTCGGTGGACGGCGAGGACGAAGACGACGACGCGAACGAGACCGACGAAGGGACGGAATCAGACGAGGACGATACGGCTGATAAAGAGTGGTACCCGCCAGCGGAACCGAACCGGCCGCTGGAGGACAAACGCGAGGATCGGATCGAGAGCGTCGAGTTCGTCGACACGGAACCGGCGGCGGACGGCGAGGGCTACTCGAACTTCAACCTCGAAGTCGTCGCCAACACCAGCATGGAGAACGTCGACCCGCCGGAACACGGTGACGTGGTCGGCGAGCCGTACTTCTTCGTCAAGATCAACGAGGACACGCAGAAAATCGTCGAGCGCACGCGGGAAGTCCGGATGGACGAAAACGGCACGTTCCACATCGACGTCCGGCCGGCCGGGATCGAAGAGTTCGGCGAGGGCCCGCTGACGGTCGAAGTCTTCCTGATGGACGAGGACAAGGACTGGGACGACATCTACGCCTCGGTGGGCAAAGAGATCTACTTCAACCCGGATACTGACGATGCAGACGAGGACACCGACGACACGGACGAGAGCACCGACGACACGGATGCTGACTCCGGGACGGACGACTCGAACGCGGACGAAGACACCGACGGCACAGGGGACGACACTGACGAAGAGACCGACACCGAGGATTCGGATTCAGAAGCCGGTGATTCGGGAGGCGACGAGAGCTGAGTGGAACGACGAGAGCTGAGTGGAACGACGAGAACCGAGTGGCAACTCGAACCAACGATCGGCCGATCAATCGATCTCGGTCGGATCGACCTCCGGAAGCGTGATCAGGTTCTCGCGGCCGATCCGGAGTTTCTCGATCTCGCCGTCGTCGTCCATCTGTGAGAGCAGTTGGGAGACCTTGGCGTTCGACCAGCCGGTTTCAGTCACGATCGAGCCCTGTTTCATCCGGCCACCGTTTCGCTTTAACAGCCGGTGAACGCGTTCCTCGTCGCTCAGCAGTTCCGGATCGACGTCGTCTGGTTCCTCGAACGACAACTGCTCTCCACCGTCCGATTCGGCGGCTGCGGGACCGACGTCCGGCGTCCGGCGATCGCCTCCGGGCCCGGCGCCGGGGTCCGTGGCTGGCGCGTCGGGGTCGCGAGAGCCGATCACGGGCAGGCGATCGCGGATCGCCGGCGGGACGTCGATTTCGACGTTCGATCGGCGCCGTACGATGAAGTAGGCGGCCGCCGCGGCGACGACGATCACGAGGAGTGCGACACCGGGGTAGAGCCACGAGTTCTGCGGGCTACCGGCGACGCGAACGAAGACGATATCGAGGTCGCCGTTTTCGAACTGCTGTGGGCCGTTCCAGATGAACGCTCCGTCGTTCGTCGTGGTCGGCGGCGTGTTGAACTCCTCGAAGCTGTAGCCGGGTGGCGACTGGATGACGAGCCGTTGCTCGGACCCGAGATTCGCGAGCCAGGGTCCCTGTGACGTCTCGAACGCGTCCCCGAAGTAAACGTGATCCCCGTCGGTGGTCGCGAAGTTGGTCCAGGTAAACGAGTACGAGATGACGCCGACGCGGTAGTCCTCGTCGGCCGCGTCGGGATCGTCGATCGATTCGACCCGCGGGTCGTCCCAGCCCATCCCTTCGATCGACATGGTACGGCCTGTCGACTGCTCGGCGGTGGCGAGCTGGTTTTCGAACAGCTGTCGATCGTAGTCGACGTCCCGGTTGCCGGCGGTGACTTCTCCGGCGTACGACTCGAACGTCTCGACGTCCTCGTCGTCGGTCAGGAGAAACCGGCTCTCGATCGACCATTCCGCGTCACCGGTTTCGGTCACGTTGATCCGGATCACCTGCGCCGGGTCGGCAGCCTGGAGGGATAACTGCTGATCGTCCTGGATCGACGACGAGGAGGCCGAACCGGAGACAGATATCACTTGTGACTGCTGCACCGCAGGGTCGTGGAGGGACGCCTCGGACGGGGACCGATCGGCTACCGTCGGCGTCCGCGCCGACGGTGCGGCGGCCACCGCCCCCAGCATTGACGTGGCGAGGAGGACTGTGAGGGCGAGTGTAACGGCGGTGGATAACCGCATGCGTATCAACCGGTGGTCCCCCATAGGAAAAAACACTTTCCATCGAAAAAATCCGCCATTACGTTCGTCCCCGGATCGGATCCGCAACCGGGAACGGCAGGAACAGGCACATTACCGGTGCGACCAGCTTTTATATCAGGAGCCCATACAGTGGCTCGATGAAGAGCGCGACGCCCGCCCTCCTCGCGTTTCTCCTCGTCTGTTCGCTCCCCGCGATGACGGTCGTCGCAGTGGGGCCGGCGGCCGAGGGGATTGGCGACGCGAACGACAACCAGCCCCTTCGTTTGCTTCCCCACCAGCAAGGGGATTTACTCCACGCCGAAGGCACGACGAACCGGCTCACGCTGAGCCACGAGGCCACCGACGTTACCAGTAGCCACGCTGAGTACCAGCACGATCTCGGAACGGAGCTCGCGATTACTGATGACGAGCTCAGAATCGACCAGAGCAAGTACGCAATCCTCGATCGAGAGTTCGACGACGCGACCGACGAAGAGCGATCGGAGAAGGCCGAGGCGACGTATAGTCATCTCAAAGACCGGATGGACGCGATAGAAGCCCGCGAAAAACGAGCCGTCCGCGAACACGCTAGCGGCGACATATCTGACGCCGAGTTGCTCCAGACGCTGGTACGAAATTACAGGGAAGCGCTCGTAATTCACGATACGCTCTCCGAACTAGACGACCGGACGGACAGAATTTCGGGTTATTCGGTACCGCGAGAGCAACTCCGAGCAGATCGTACGATCCTCGACTTTCATCAAACGCAGATTCGATCCTCCCTGGAAGCATCGTCGAGAACGCAACAAAAAGTTCTGCTCGAAACCTCACAAAACGGATACAGTCTCGCGATGATACGCGGCGGGACGTACATCGTCGAAACGACACGGTTCGATAACCGGGATACGAACTCCCCAAATCAGTTCGAAGAGTTCGAAGGAATGATAGAACGGACGAGCGAACTGTACCCGTGGGCGGGAAGTGACGAATACGGCTCGCCCCACTACCAGGACAATAGCTACGAGAACCTCTACTGGATAGATATTCTTCACCAGCAGGGCTCCCTCGAGGTGTATCTCGACGCTGGGTCCGGTGACGTGCATCGCGAAGTGCAGGAACTATCGATGGCGAAACTGCCCCAGTCTGAAACCGAGACCTGGTCCAACGACGGCCTCGAACTCACGCTCAACCGGACGCCGGCGAACGGTCCGGCACAGGTGAAGGTGGTCGACGCAGTCTCGGGCGAACCCCAGGCGGCGACGATCACGATCGACGGCTACGAATTCGGCGAGACCGACGGCGACGACGGGACGCTCTGGATCCTCCCGCCATCCGGGGAGTACGAACTGGGTGCCGAGACGGAAACCGGGAGCATCAACACGACCGTCTCGGGCTAACGAATTGCGTTCGATCGCGTCCGGCAGGGCCTCGCCCGTCGGATGCCGGCGTTTATAACTGAAGGAGAGGCCATGCTGGCTCGTGATCGGACGGTCGGAGAGTTGGGCCGACGAGCCCCCGCATCGGGAGCGTGGCGTCAGCCCGATCGTCGGCCTGCTGGCACTCCTCGCGGTTACCGTCGCGCTCGCGACGATCGTCGCCGTCGGAGCCAGCACGGTGTCGATCGGGTCGACCGGGCCGACGGCCGCGTTCGACCTCGCCGTCGACGGATCGACGATCACGATCGACCACCTGGCCGGTGACGCGATCGACGTGGCGGCGCTCTCGGTGACGATTGCAGTGGACGGAACCGAACTGGACAGTCAGCCGCCGGTCCCGTTCGTCGGGGCCGAAGGGTTCGACGGCGCGCCGTCGGGGCCGTTCAACGCGAAATCGGATCGGACGTGGCGATCGGGGACGACTGCCGGGGTCACCGTCGCCGACACGAACGCGCCCGAGATAGAGCGCGGCGATTCGGTGGCGGTCACGCTGGTCGTCGACGGGGAGGCGGTCGCGACGCTCGAGACGACGAGTCGGTGAGATCCGCACGAAAAACGGGCAGGGCGGCGGCGTCGTGGAGACCAGCGTTCGAGTTCTGAGATCCGTTACTCGGGTGCCCGGCCGATCGTCGTGATCGCGACGTCGGGATCGTACGACGGCCCCTGGAACAGGTGTTGCACGTCCTCGAAGCCGGCGGTCTTGAACATCCGATCGGCCTCGTACTCGTCGTAAAAGAGCATTATCGAGTCGGCGAGTCGCTGTGCGAGGAAATTGTCGGGATAGTTGGGGCCGACGACGAGCACCTGCCCGCCGGGTTTCAGCACGCGGCGGAACTCACGGAGCGCGAGGATCGGGGTGGGCCAGTACTCGATCGAGCCGGAGGACCAGACGACGTCAAACGTGTCCGTCGCGAACGGGAGCCGTTCGGCGTCCCCACGGTGGAAGTGTACCGGTGGGGCGCGTTTCCCGAACTTCGCGTAGGCCTGTTCGAGTTGGTGTCGACTCTGGTCGAGCGCGTACACTTCGTCGACGTGCTCGAGGAGACCCTCGGTCGCGAACCCGGTGCCACAGCCGACGTCGAGAACCGTCATGTCGTCCTCGAGGTCGAGCAACGAGAGGGCCTCGGCTCGCATGTCCTCGGTCCAGACGAACGGGTTGACCTGGTCGTACACCTTCGAGAGGTACTTGTAGAACAGTCGAGCACGGGCCTTGTTCTCGAGAACTCCCATTGTGCGGGAGTTTCGGTCCGAGGAAAATATGTCTGCCGTTCCCGGTGGAACGGTGGCCTGGTAATCCTGAACTACTCCCCGACGAACGCCGAGCGCGGCGAGGTGCTTTCGCAACTACCATATACGCGCTCTGGCAAACATCCGTTTGCTTAGAGTATGCCGAGGCCAGAGGTTCTCGAACGAATTAAGTCGGCGGAAGAAGAGGCCGACGAGATCGTCGCATTGGCAGACAACGACCGCGACGAGCGAATAGCCGAGGCCCGGGAACGTGCCGAGGAGATTCGCACGGAAGCGGAACAGGAGGCGCAGGAGTTGAAAGAGCGCCGCCTGGAGGAGGCTCGCGAAGAGATCGACGCGGAGTGCGAGCGCGTCCTCGAAGACGGCGAACAGGAGCGCGAGGAACTCGCCGAGCGCGCCCGGACCCGGGTCGACGAAGTGACCGACCACGTCGTCGAACTGTTCCAGGAGGACGTCCATGCTCAGACCTGAGCAAATGAGCAAGGTCTCGGTGACCGGCTCCAAGGGCATCATGCCCACGGTCATCGAGACGATCCACGGACTGAACCTGGTGCACCTCTCGGACTACGACGGCTCCTGGGAGGGGTTCGACAACGGCAACCCGATCGAGGGTGCCGACGACGCCTCCGAGAAGCTGGTAACCGTCCGCGCCCTCGAGAGCACGCTCGGACTGTCCGACGCGGACGTCGCGCCGGGCACGATCGAGGACGACTGGGAGGAGCGACTCGAGGAGATCCGCACGCGGGTCAACGACCTCGACGATCGGCGAACGGAGGTCCGCGAGCAACTGCGCCGGGTCAAAGAGCGGATCGACCGCGTCGCCCCGTTCGCGGAACTCGGGATCGACCTCGATCTGCTGTCGGGGTACGACTCCGTCGAAGTGCTCGTCGGGGAAGGCCCACAGGAGGCGATCGAGGGAGCGCTCGACGCGTCGGACGATATCCGGGCGTTCGAGACGTTCACCGGTGGCGACGTCGTGGCGATCGTCGCCGCGCCCACCGACGACGCAGAACCGGGCGTCATCGACGACGCCCTCGTCGGCGTGGAGTTCGCCCGCCACGAGGTGCCCGACACCGAGAAGAGTCCCGAAGCGTACGTCGACGAACTCGAGTCGCGCAGAGCCGACCTCGAGTCGAAACTCGAGGACGTCGACGCTGATCTCGAACAGATCCGCGGGACGGAGGGGTCGTTCCTCCTGCGCGTCGAGGAGGAGCTCACGATCGAGGTCCAGCGCGCGGAAGCGCCGCTGCAGTTCGCGACGAGCAAGCACGCGTTCATCGCCGAGGGCTGGATCCCGACCGACGAGTACGACACCCTCGTCGCGGCGCTGAACGACGCCGTCGGTGACAGCATCGAGATCGAAGAGCTAGAGCGCGCGGACTACGATCGCCACGGCGCGCATACCCACACCGAAGACGTCCAGAAAGGGGCGCCGGCAGCGGCCGACGACGACGAAAGCGCCGCCGAAGCGGACGACGAGCCGCAGAAGGCCGTCACGGACGGCGGCTCTGCGGTCACGATGGGCGACGAACCGCCGACGGTACAGGACAATCCGGGACCCGCCAAACCGTTCGAGGTCCTGGTACAGGCGGTCAACCGACCGAAGTACAGCGAGCTCGACCCGACGATCTTCCTGTTCCTGACGTTCCCGGCGTTCTTCGGGTTCATGATCGGCGACGTCGGGTACGGGATCCTGTACGTGGCGATCGGCGCGTACATGGCGACCCAGTTCGACAGCAAAGGCATCACCAGTCTCGGCGGCGTCGCCATCTGGGCCGGCATCTTTACGATCCTCTTCGGGATCGTCTACGGCGAAATCTTCGGGCTGCACGTGCTTGGAGAGGTCATCTGGCACGACACGCTGAACGTCGAACTGCTCCCACTCAACAAGGGACTCGAGCCGGCAGCCGCGGACTTCGCGCTCGGCTGGATGGTCATCAGCGTGCTCGCCGGAATCGTCCACCTCAACATCGGGTACATCGTGGACTTCTACGAGAACCTGAGCCACGGCGTCAAGGACGCGCTCCTCCACAGCGGGTCGTGGATCCTGATGCTCAACGGCATCTGGATCTGGATCTTCTCGACGCACGGAGAAGGTTCGAAGCCGGACTTCCTGTTCACGACGTTCGCCAGTGACGGACCGTTCCCGATCGGGTTCGCCGGGTTCCCGGAGTGGGGACTCGTGACGATCCCGCTAGGATTCACCGAGTTCCTGCTGACGGCTCCGTTGCTCGTCTTCCTCGTCGGGCTCGCCATGCTCGCGATCAGCGAACCCGTCGAGATCGTCGAGTCGCTCGACGTCGTCGTCAACGTCTTCTCGTACACCCGGATGGGAGCCGTGTTGCTCGCGAAGGCCGGCATGGCCTTCGTGGTCAACCTCCTGTTCTTCGGCGGGTACGAGGACCCAGACGGCGCGTTCCACTTCCTGGGCTCGGCCGGACACGAACCGGCCTACGTCGCCGAACACTACGGCGGCGAAGCCACCCTCATCTTCGACGGCCTCATGCACATGGGAGGCATCGCCGGACTGCTCGGCGGGCTCGTCATCCTCGTCCTCGGGCACGTCGTCGTGCTAGTGCTTGGCGTGACAAGCGCCGGCTTACAGGGTGTGCGCCTCGAGTACGTCGAATTCTTTAACAAGTTTTATGAGGGCGGTGGGGCGAACTACGAACCGTTCGGACACGATCGAAATCACAGTGCGGAGTAACTGATAACTGATACCAATGGCACTTGAACTTGGACCTGAACTGGCGGATGTTGTACTGCAAGCAGAAGGCGGCCCGACGCTCAACGACGCGGGCGCCGCGGCAATCGCTGTCGGCCTCGCCGCGCTCGCGGCGGGCTACGCCGAGCGCGGTATCGGCGCCGCAGCCGTCGGCGCGATCGCCGAAGACGACGACATGTTCGTTCCCGGCCTGATCATGACCGTCCTTCCGGAGACGCTCGTGATCCTGGCCCTGGTCGTCGTCTTCATCGTCGGATAACCACGCCCCCCTTCTCTCACCAATGAGTTTGGACACAGTCGTAGAAGACATTCGAGAAGAGGCCCACGCGCGTGCGGAGGACATCCGCAGTGAGGGCGAAACGCGCGCCGAAGAGATCGAATCGGCCGCCGAGGAGGACGCCGAGGAGATCGTCGCGACTGCAGAGCGGGAAGTCGAACGCGAGATCGAGCAGCTTCGCGAACAGCGTCTCTCCAGTGCCAAGCTGGAGGCGAAACAGAAACGCCTGGAGGCACGCCGTGACGTCCTCGGCGAGGTTCGCGAGCAGGTCGAAGACGAACTTGCCGCGCTCGAGGGAGAGACCCGCGAAGAACTCACTCGAGATCTGCTCGAGGCCGCGAGCGACGAGTTCGACGCCGACGACGACGTCAGCGTCTACGGCCGTCCCGACGACCAGGAGCTGATCGAGTCGATCCTCGCGGACTACGACGGCTACGAGTACGCCGGCGAGTACGACTGTCTCGGCGGGGTCGTCGTCGAGAGCGAGCAGTCCCGTGTTCGAGTCAACAACACGTTCGACTCGGTGCTCGAGGACGTCTGGGAGGACAACCTCCGGGAGATCAGCAACCGACTCTTCGAGCAATGACTACGAGAGGGTCAAATCCGGAGTCCGGAACGCTCGGTGCCTCGAACCCCGAGTACGTGATCGGGCGCGTTCGATCGCGCCGCGCGTCGCTGTTCGCGGACGAGGATTATCGGAAACTGGTCCGGATGGGGCCGAGCGAGATCGCACGGTTCATGGAAGAATCGGAGTACGAACGCGAGATCAACGAACTCGGCGCGCGCTTCTCGGGCGTCGACCTGATCGAGTACGCGCTGAACCGGAACCTCGCGAAGCACTTCCAGGACCTGCTGGACTGGTCCGAAGGTCGGCTGTACGACCTCATCTCCCGGTACCTCCGAAAGTTCGACGTCTGGAACATCAAGACGATCATCCGCGGGATCTACACCGACACCGATCCCGAGGAGATCCGGACCGACCTCATCCGCGCCGGCGAACTGGACGATCGGACCGTCGATCGCCTGCTCGAGGTCGACGAGATCGAGGACGCGATCGAGGTGCTCGATCGGACGGTCTACTACGAGCCCCTCACCGAGGCCTTCGAGGAGTTCGAGGAGACGGGTGCGCTCGTCCCGCTCGAGAACGCCCTCGACCGGGAGTTCTACGAGCACCTGCTCGAGGACGTCTCCCGCGGACCGGGCGCCGAGCCCCAGGAGGGACCGAAAGCGAAGTACGTCGAGTTCCTGCAGGCCGAGATCGACTTCCGGAACGCCCGGAACGCGTTGCGCCTCTCGCGAAGCGGTGCCGACCTCGATCCGGCGTCCTACTACATCGAGGGCGGCGTCCTGTTCGACCAGTCGGAACTGAGCCGCCTCGTCGGCGACTACGACGCGCTCGTCGATCACATCGCCGAGAACAAGCGGTACGGCGATCGGCTCTCGGGAGCCCTCGATCGGCTCCGCGGGGCTGACAGCCTTATTCAGTTCGAGCACGCACTAGACGCTGCGTTGCTCGAGTACTCGGATACGCTCTCGAGTATCTATCCGGTCTCCGTCTCGGCCGTGCTGGCGTACATCCTCGCGAAGGAGCGCGAGGTCGAGAACATCCGCGCGATCGCGCGGGGTCGGGAGGTCGGCCTCTCGGAGAACGAAATCGAAGACGAGCTGGTGATCCTATGAGCCAGGAAATCGCAGTCGTCGGCAGTCCGGAGTTCACGACCGGCTTCCGCCTCGCTGGCGTGCGCCGGTTCGAAAACGTGCCGGACGACGACAAGGACGCGGCACTCGACGCCGCCGTCACGGACGTCCTCGAGGACGAGGGCGTCGGCATCGTCGTCATGCACGACGACGATCTCGACTACCTGTCGCGGAACGTACGCCAGACCGTCGAGACGAGCGTCGAGCCAGTCGTCGTCACCATCGGTAGCGGCACCGGTGGCGGCGGCCTGCGCGAACAGATCAAACGTGCGATCGGTATCGACCTGATGGACGAGGACGAGAGTTAAACTATGAGCCAGGCAGAAGACATCGAAACCGTCGACGAAGACGGTGTAATCGAAAGCGTGAGCGGTCCAGTCGTGACCGCCGCGGACCTCGACGCCCGGATGAACGACGTCGTCTACGTCGGCGACGAAGGGCTGATGGGCGAGGTCATCGAGATCGAAGGGAACCTGACCACGATTCAGGTGTACGAGGAGACCTCCGGGGTCGGCCCGGGCGAACCCGTCGAGAACACGGGCGAACCCCTGAGCGTCGACCTCGGCCCGGGCATGATGGACTCCATCTACGACGGCGTCCAGCGCCCGCTCGACGTCCTCGAGGACAAGATGGGGACCGCGTTTCTCGACCGCGGGGTCGACGCCCCGGGGATCGACCTCGAGAAAAAGTGGGAGTTCGAACCCACGGTCGAGGAAGGCGACACGGTCGAACCCGGCGACGTCGTCGGGGTCGTCGAGGAGACCGTCACCATCGATCACAAGGTGATGGTCCCACCGGACTACGAGGGCGGCGAGGTCACGTCGGTCGAGAGCGGCGAGTTCACGGTCGAGGAGACCGTCGTCGAACTCGACAACGGCGAAGAGATCCAGATGCACCAGGAGTGGCCGGTCCGTGAGGCCCGGCCCGCCGGTGACAAGGAGACGCCGACCGAACCCCTCGTCACTGGACAGCGCGTCCAGGACGGGCTGTTCCCGCTCGCGAAGGGTGGGACGGCGGCGATTCCCGGCCCCTTCGGCTCCGGGAAGACCGTCACCCAGCAGCAACTCGCAAAGTGGTCCGACGCGGACATCGTCGTCTACATCGGCTGTGGCGAGCGCGGCAACGAGATGACCGAGGTCATCGAGGACTTCCCGGAACTGCCGGACCCGCAGACCGGGAACCCGCTGATGGCCCGAACCTGCCTCATCGCCAACACGTCGAACATGCCCGTCGCGGCCCGCGAATCCTGTATCTACACCGGGATCACGATCGCGGAGTACTACCGCGACATGGGGTACGACGTCGCGCTGATGGCCGACTCCACCTCGCGGTGGGCAGAGGCCATGCGGGAAATTTCGAGTCGACTCGAGGAGATGCCCGGCGAGGAGGGGTATCCCGCGTATCTCGCGGCCGCGCTCTCGGAGTTCTACGAGCGCGCCGGCAAATTCCAGCTGATCAATGGTGGCGAAGGCTCGATCTCGGTCGTCGGCGCGGTCTCGCCGCCCGGCGGGGACTTCTCCGAGCCGGTCACCCAGAACACGCTGCGTATCGTCAAGACGTTCTGGGCACTGGACGCCGACCTCGCGGAGCGTCGGCACTTCCCCTCGATCAACTGGGACGAGTCCTACTCGCTGTACAAGGACCAGCTCGACCCGTGGTGGGAGGGCAACGTCGCGGACGACTGGGCGGAGACCCGCCAGTGGGCCGTCGACGTCTTAGACGAGGAGGGCGAACTCCAGGAAATCGTCCAGCTCGTCGGCAAGGACGCGCTGCCGGAGGACCAGCGGCTCACGCTCGAGGTCGCACGCTACCTGCGCGAGGCGTGGCTCCAGCAGAACGCGCTCCACGACGTCGACACCTACTGTGAGCCCGAGAAGACCTACCGGATGCTCGGGGCGATCAAGACGTTCAACGACGAGGCCTTCGACGCGCTCGAGGCTGGCGTCCCGGTCGAAGAGATCACGGACGTCGACGCGACCCCGCGGCTCAACCGTATGGGGACCGCCGAGGAGTGGAACGAGTTCATCGACGAGATCGAATCGGACCTCAAAGACCAGATCAGAGCGCTGTACTAACAAT
This sequence comes from Halosolutus amylolyticus, assembly GCF_023566055.1. Lineage (NCBI taxonomy): Archaea > Methanobacteriati > Methanobacteriota > Halobacteria > Halobacteriales > Natrialbaceae > Halosolutus > Halosolutus amylolyticus. Next base: position 1,004,748 of record NZ_JALIQP010000002.1, read on the forward strand.
GAAAGAGTACCAGACAATCACCGAAATCAGCGGTCCGCTGGTGTTCGCCGAGGTCGACGAACCCGTCGGGTACGACGAGATCGTCGAGATCGAAACCGAAGACGGGCGAACGCTCCGTGGACAGGTACTGGAATCGAGCGAGGGCGTCGTCGCGATCCAGGTGTTCGAAGGCACCGGCGGGATCGACCGCAACGCCTCCGTTCGCTTCATCGGCGAAACGATGAAGATGCCCGTCACCGAGGACCTCCTCGGCCGGGTGCTGGACGGATCGGGGAACCCGATCGACGGCGGCCCCGAGATCGTCCCGGACGAACGACAGGATATCGTCGGTGAGGCGATCAACCCCTTCTCGCGGGAGTATCCCGAGGAGTTCATCCAGACCGGCGTGTCGGCGATCGACGGCATGAACACCCTCGTTCGTGGGCAGAAACTGCCGATCTTCTCCGGATCGGGACTGCCCCACAACGAACTCGCCCTGCAGATCGCCCGGCAGGCGACCGTGCCGGAAGAGGAAGGCGGCGAGGACGACGAGGGCACCGAGTTCGCAGTCATCTTCGGTGCCATGGGGATCACCCAGGAGGAGGCAAACGAGTTCATGCAGGACTTCGAGCGCACCGGCGCGCTCGAGCGATCGGTCGTCTTCATGAACCTCGCGGACGACCCCGCAGTCGAGCGGACGGTCACGCCGCGACTCGCCCTGACCACCGCGGAGTACCTCGCCTTCGAGAAGGGGTACCACGTGCTGGTCATCCTGACCGACATCACCAACTACTGCGAGGCGCTTCGCGAGATCGGTGCCGCACGCGAGGAGGTCCCGGGTCGCCGTGGCTACCCCGGGTACATGTACACCGACCTGGCGACGCTGTACGAGCGCGCCGGCCGTATCGAGGGCCGCGAGGGCTCGGTCACGCAGCTGCCGATCCTGACGATGCCCGGCGACGACGACACCCACCCGATCCCCGACCTCACCGGTTACATCACGGAGGGCCAGATCGTGATGGACCGGGACCTGAACAGCCAGGGGATCGAACCGCCGATCAACGTCCTGCCCAGCCTCTCGCGGCTGATGGACGACGGGATCGGCGAGGGCCTCACCCGCGAAGACCACGGCGACGTCTCCGACCAGATGTACGCCGCGTACGCGGAGGGTGAGGACCTGCGCGACCTCGTGAACATCGTCGGTCGCGAGGCGCTCTCCGAGCGGGACAACAAGTTCCTCGACTTCGCCGATCGCTTCGAGGAGGAGTTCGTCCAGCAGGGGTACGACACCAACCGTTCGATCGACGAGACGCTCGAACTCGGCTGGGACCTGCTCTCGATGCTCCCGAAGGAGGCGCTCAACCGCATCGACGAGGACCTCATCGCGGAGCACTACCGCGAGGACGAGTCCGAAGTTGCGGAAGCGACGGCCGACGACTGAGCAGGGAGCGCGGTTTATCGCCGACCCGCAGTCTCGGCCGTCCGGGCCGACGACTGAGCAGGGAGCGCGGTCCACTGGACCGCGGAAAAGCGAGCGGGGAGGAAGACCCGCGAGCAGGGAGCGCGGTTTCTTTTTCCGATACCCACGAGAGCCGTCAGTTCGTCGATCGAGGCCCGACGAATCCCGAACACGAAGCGATCGACAGCCGCGAGTCGATCGGGTTCGGTCGAGAATCGAGCGGCCACGGGCCGCTAGGGTCGATCGTCGCTGTCGTCCCGGTCGGTCCGGTGTCCCCACCCCGACTCCGCGTGTCGATCGCCGCCCCGGTCGTCGCGACCGGTCCGGTCGGTGGCGGACGCATCCGGACCGCCGCCCGATTGGGAGGGGGACCGGCCCCCGCGCTCTTTCGCGATCCGTTCCGCTTCCGATCGATCGACGACGGCGGGATCCGACGTCTCGTTCTCGATCGCCAGCCAGAGCAAGAGCGGGATCGCGAGGGCGAACAGGAGGAAGACGAAGACGAACGCGGCGGACATCGGTAGGCGACGACTCGCGTTCCGAGCACAAAGAATTTATCGTATGACACGAAGGAGCAGGTATGAAAGACGACGATCGCGGCTGTCCGAAGTGCGACCACACGGAGACGGAGGTCGACGAGATTTCGACGACCGGAACGGGACTGTCGAAGTTCTTCGACATCCAGAACCGGCGATTCATGGTGATCAGTTGCACCAACTGCGGCTACTCGGAACTCTACCGCGGCCAGTCGTCCGGGGCAATGGCCGACCTCTTCCTGGGGTGAGACGGATCGCTGTACCGTTGCACCGGGCCACCGCGGACAGGTCGCGGTTGCACCGGAACTGACGTACAGCAGTCCGGAGAGTCCATCCGCGTCTCGCCGCCGATCGGTCCTTGGCCGAGTCCGGCCGGGAAGCCGGCCGGACGGCCGGCAAAACTGTAAACAGTTATCCGACTGGGAGCGCAAGCCCTCCACAAGATGGCCAAGGACGTCAAACCCACCCGCAAGAACCTGATGGAGATCGAGGATCGGATCGAACTCTCCGAGCGCGGGCACGGGACCCTGGAAAAGAAGCGGGACGGGCTGATCATGGAGTTCATGGACATCCTGGACAAGGCCCAGGACGTCCGCGGTGACCTCGCCGACGACTACGAGCAGGCCCAGAAGAAGATCAACATGGCCCGGGCCATGGAGGGCGACGTCGCGGTTCGCGGCGCCGCCGCGGCCCTGCAGGAACACCCCGAGATCACGACCGAGTCGAAGAACATCATGGGCGTCGTCGTCCCCCAGATCGAGTCCTCGCGGGTCTCCAAGAGTCTCGACCAGCGCGGCTACGGGATCATGGGCACCTCCGCCCGCATCGACGAGGCCGCCGAGGCCTACGAGGATCTCCTCGAGAGCATCATCCTCGCCGCGGAGGTCGAGACGGCGATGAAGAAGATGCTCCGCGAGATCGAGACGACCAAGCGCCGCGTCAACGCGCTCGAGTTCAAACTCCTGCCCGACCTCTACGAGAGCCAGGAGTACATCGAGCAGAAACTCGAGGAACAGGAGCGCGAGGAGACGTTCCGGCTGAAGAAGATCAAGGACAAGAAAGAACAGGAGGAAAAAGAAGAGCGAGCGGCCGATGCGGCCGCCGAAGCGGAAGCGGAAGCCGAAGACGACGCGGAACGGGAGGACCTCGAGGACACCCAGCCGAGTACCGCCGCTCGATCGCCGACGGCCGACCAGTAAGCTCTGGACCCGAACGCTCCGAACCGGCGCGATCGACCACGGGACCACGTCGACGACGTCCCGGTGGCAACTGACACCCGATGGCCTGTTCACACTGCGGCACCGAATCGACGATCGCCACGGCCGTCCCCGACGACTACCGGGAATACGCGCCCGACTCCGCGGCCGCGGTGACGATCTGTCCCACCTGTCTCACCGTCGACCCTGCGCCGTCAGCCGCCGCCAACGACGACGGTGACGGAGAGGACCCCGACTTCTCACGCCTCAGCGACGCGTTTCCGAGGCGGCCCGACCGAGCGGTCCCGCTCGCGCTGGCGATCGAGCGATGTGACTCGCTGGCGACCAACCGCGAGGCGATCGAAACCCTGCTCCGGGCCGTCGAGCGCGCGGGAACGGACCCGTTGCTGGTCGTCGATCGACTCGTCGCCGATCCGTCGATCGAACCGGCAATCGACCTCGATCGTCGTCGACACCAGCTCGAGCAGTTGCTGTACTGAGTCGGGACCGAAGTCGACGAAAACGCGGCGAGTGAACTTACTTCCCGGTCGGCGTCACGTTGTCGCTGACGGCCTGTTTCACCTGCAACGCGGCGCTGGCGGCGAGACCACGGGCAACTTCGTCTCGCTCGTCGGCCGTGATGACCTCCTCCGGAGCGTCCTCGAGTTCGGGTGTGAAGCCGGCGCTGACGGCGTGGCCGATCGGCGGCCGGACGGCGACGGTCACCTCGGGGCCGGAGATACCACGGGAAACCTCGGCGTCGACGACGTACTCGCTGGGGAGGAACTCGCGAGTTCGGGCGGCGATCCGTGAGACGTCACGGTTGAGCACTCGCTTCTGGGCGCTCGAGAGATCCGGAACGTCCGCCGCTGCACGCTGACCAGCACCCGTTTCCCCCGGCAGCCCTGCGTACGGCGTGTTTCCGTTCATGAGAAGTGTGTAGCGCTACCAAAGGTCCGGGAGCTAAAAAGGGTTCGCCTTCGGGAAGGTTACAGGAGTGGAGTGCTCTCGCCGTAGACCGCGAGCACGAGCGCTGTCGTGTGGGTGCCCGACTCGGCCGGCGCGCTCTCGACGGCGATGCGGGGATCGCCGAACTGCCAGTCCCGGAGGTCCTGTCCCGCGGCCAGCCCCTCGCGAACGCGCCGTTCGACGTCGTCGCTGTCCATCTCACCGGCCGTCTCGTAGAACAGCCCCGGCCCGTGGTCGATCGACTGGGCCCACGCCAGCGCCGCGCTGACCCGTCCCGGTTCTGCGGTCGTGGCCCGGGCTTCGACCACCGTCAGGCGCTCGCCCGCGGGGCCGAGATCGGGTGCGGTGCCGACGGCCTCGACCTCTACACCTGCAGGAATAACCGAGGAGACGGAGACGAGATTGTAGTTCTCGACGCCGGCCTCGGCGAGGGCGGCGTCGTAGGAGGCCATCGCCGTGGGTCCCGAGGCAGAACCCCAGACGACTCGGATCATACTCATGTCTACGGATCGGGGACGGACGGCGTAAGGACTTGCGATCCGCGATCGACGACGATCCGAAACGCTACCAGTGGCCGCGAGCGACGCCCGACGAACTGAGGGCATCGCGAGCCGGGGGAAGGCAGGAAGCAGTTGTGGGGTTACTCACCGCGAGCGAGCCGTGAGGCGAGTGAGCGGGCCGACGACCGATGTGAAGGGGCGCGAAGCGTCCCGAAACGGAGGGAGGAGTGCTTTTGATCAACCTGTTACCGAGCGAACGAGCGAAGCGAGTGAGCGCAGTGTAAAAGGTTGTTATTGGTAGAAGTAGCCGGGCGAGGAGATCACGTCGCTCGAATCGTCCTGCTCCATCTTCTCGTGGGCGTCTACGAAGTCCTGGTGGTGGACCTCGTCCCGATCGTTCCGGATCGCGAACATGCCGGCCTCGGTCGCGAGGCTCTCGATGTCGGCCCCGGAGTAGCCCTCGGTCTCGTCGGCCAGCACGTCGAAGTCGACGTCGGCATCGACGTTCATGCCGCGGGTGTGGATCTCGAGGATCTGCTCGCGGCCGTCCCGATCGGGTTCGGGAACTTCGATGAGGCGATCGAAGCGGCCGGGGCGGAGGATGGCCCGATCGAGCATGTCGAAGCGGTTGGTGGCGGCGATGATACGGATCTCGCCGCGGGCCTCGAAGCCGTCCATCTCGGAGAGCAACTGCATCATCGTCCGCTGGACCTCGGCATCGCCCGACGTCTTCGACTCCGTGCGGGTGGTCGCGATCGCGTCGATCTCGTCGATGAAGATGATGGCGGGTTCGCGCTCGCGGGCCATCTCGAACAGGTCGCGGACGAGCCGCGAGCCCTCGCCGATGAACTTGCGGACGAGTTCGGAGCCGGCCATCTTGATGAAGGTGGCGTCGGTCTCGTTGGCAACGGCCTTCGCGAGCATCGTCTTGCCCGTCCCTGGCGGCCCGTAGAGGAGGACGCCGCTTGGCGGATCGATGCCGACCTCCTGGAACATCTCGGGCTGGGTGAGCGGCTGTTCGACGGCCTCGCGGACCTCGCGGACCTGTTCGTCGATGCCGCCGATGTCCGCGTAGCTGACGGCGGGCCGCTCGGTGATCTCCATCGACTGGGCGCGCGCGTCGGTTTCGGCCGAGAGCACCGTCTGGATCGCAAAGGAGTCGTTGACGGCGACGCGATCGCCGGCCTCGACGCGGTCGACGATCCGGGGCGAGACGTCGGTGAGCACTTCCTGGTTGTTGCCGTGCTGTTTGACGATGACCTCGTCGTCGTCCATCACGTCCTCGACGGTCGCGATGTACAGCGACGAACTCTTGAGCGTCTCGTTCTCGCGTTCGACGCGGTCGACTTTCTCGCGGAGGCGCTGGCGGCGGTCATCGGCGTCGTCGAGCTGGTCGGACAGCTGTTCGTTGACCTCGACGAGATCCTCGTAGTGGCCGCGAAGCGCCTCGAGCCGTTCGTCGTCCGGCAAATCGGGATCGATATCGCGGTGGGGTCGATCGGGGATAGACGGGCTTCGAGACATCCTAACGTACGTCGGTAAGTCCCCGGCGATAAATGTGCCTTTGGGTCCCGGTTGGATTTCCGACGCCGATCGGTCAGGGAATGGCTACCGACGGTAGCCAGTCGCTACGCGACCGCGGGTAGGAGCATCTGAACGGCCGTCTACGCCGCCGTACTGCGACGGCGAGACGGCGAAATTGCGATCGAGGCCCGCGCGCCGAACCGGCCGGAGTGCTACGACAGGAGCGTCTCCATCTCGTCGAGTCGATCGCCGTAGGTCGCGAGCGCGCGATCGATCGGGTCGGACGTGCTCATGTCGACGCCGGCGATCCGCAGGAGGTCGAGCGGGTACTCCCGGGAGCCGCGGCGAAGGAATTCGAGGTAGTCCTCCGCGGCGGCCTGGCCCTCCTCGAGGACGGTGTCGACGATCGCGAGCGCTGCCGAGATGCCGGTGGCGTACTGGTAGACGTAGAACGCGCGGTAGAAGTGCGGGATGCGCATCCACTCGCGGGCGATCCGGTCGTCGATCGCGGCCGGCTCGTAGTAGTCGGCCTTGAGGTCGCGGTAGAGGTCGTCCAGCCGATCGGCGGTCAGCGGTTCGCCGGCCTCCTCGAGTCGATGCGCCTCGTGTTCGAACTCGGCGAACAGCGTCTGGCGATAGAGTGTCGATCGGACGCGCTCTAAGAACTCGTTGAGGACGTGCTTGCGGAACTCGGGATCCTCGACGGTCTCGAGCAGGTGGTTCGTCAGCAGGGCCTCGTTGACCGTACTGGCAACCTCGGCCACGAAGATCTCGTACCCCGAGTAGACGTAGGGCTGTTCCTCTTTCGTGAGTTGGGAGTGCATCGAGTGGCCCAGTTCGTGGGCCAGCGTGTACATCGAGGAGATGTCGTCCTGGTAGTTCATCAGGATGAACGGCTGGGTGTCGTAGGTGCCCCCCGAGTAGGCACCGGACTGTTTCCCCTCGTTCTCGTAGACGTCGACCCACTGCGAGTCGAGGCCGTCGGCGACCCGGGACTGGTACTCCTCGCCGAGCGGTTCGAGCGCGGCGACGACGTGGTCTGTGGCCTCGTCGTACTCGACGTCAGGTCCCTCGTCACCGGTCAGGGGCATGTAGACGTCCCACATCCGGAGTTCGTCGACGTCGAGCGCGTCCCGCTTGAGTTCGGCGTGGCGGTGAAGTTTGTCGAGATTGTCGTGGACCGATTCGACGAGCGTATCGTAGACGTCGACGGGAACGTTGGGACCGTCGAGCGCCGCCTCGCGAGCGGTGTCGTAGTTGCGCGCCTGGGCCGTCTTGACGTCGGCCTTGACGCTGTTCTTGTAGGACGCGGCTACCGTGTTCCGGACCGACGCCCACTCGTCGAAGTAGTTCTCGTAGACCCGCTTGCGGAAGTCACGATCGGGCCGCTTGAGCAGGTTGACGAAGTTGCTCTGTGAGATTTCGACGGCATCGCCGTCCGGGTCTTCCACGGTCGGGAACGTCATGTCCGCGTTCGAGAGCATGTTGTACACCTCGCCGGTCGCCCCCGTGACCTCGCTCAGGTCCGCGAGCAGGGCCTCCACCTCGGCCGATCGCGTGTGGGGCTTCATGCGGAGCACGTCGTCGACGTAGTGGTCGTAGGTCTCGAGATCGGGTTCGGCCGCGACCATCTCGTCGAACTCCTCGCGGGTCAGGTCCTGGAGTTCCGGTTCGATGAACGACGCGGCGGACTGGGCGTCGGCCGCCAGCGACTGTGCGCGGGCGGTCAGCCCCTGGTAGTGCTGGTTCGTCGTGTCCTCGTCGCGGCGCATCCGGGCGTAGGCGGCCACCGTCGACACCTCGCGCATGATCTCGTCGCGCAACCCGAGGACGGCGAGCAGCGTCTCGGCGTCGTCGACGGTCTGGCCCTCGTAGGCGGCGAGGTCGTCGATCCGATCGGCGACCGACTCGTAGGCCGCCTCCCAGTCGTCGTCGGTGGTGTAGATGCTCTCGAGATCCCAGGTATAGGCCTCGTCGATCTCGGAGCGCTCCGGAACTGAACTCATAGCGGGAGGTTTGCAACGGCAGTGGTAAAGCGTGTCGGACTATTGCGATCGGTGATCGTGCCGACGGCTTTTGTCGGTGGCCGAGCAAAAACGGGGTATGACGGATCGTGAACCAGTTCCCGCCGACGTCGAGCGTGCACTCGGGCGCACGTGGACCGACGATCGGCCATGGGATCTGTTGACGCGACTGACCGAACTGCCGGACCGGATGGGTGGCTCCCCGGGTGAACGGCGCGCAGCCGAACTCGTCCGGACGGCGTTTACCGACGCCGGCCTCGCGGACGTCCGGATCGACGAGTTCCCGATGCAGTACTGGGAGCGCGGAGAGACCGAGTTCGCCGTCGTCGGCGACGAGACGACGCGCGGAAGCGAGCGCCTGGGGACCGGCCCGATCGATCGGTCCTTCGGGGCGATCGCGCTGCCCTACTCCCCGCCGGGCGACGTCGAGGGGCCGCTGGTCGACGTCGGCTACGGCACGCCCGAGGAGTTCGAGGCGGCGGGATCGGCCGTTCAGGACGGCATCGTCGTCGCGAGCACGACGACGCCACCCGATCGGCGGTTCGTCCACCGGATGGAGAAGTTCGGACACGCGGTCGCCGCCGGAGCGTCCGCGTTCGTCTTCGTCAACCACGTCCCCGGGCAGTTACCGCCGACCGGGGCACTGCGATTCGACGCCGAGGCCGCCGTCCCCGGCGTCGGCGTCAGTGCCGAGACGGGCGACTGGCTACGCGAGTACGCCGATCAGGGCGCGAGCGCGCGGATCCGCGTCGATGCGACGACGCGACGGGGATCGAGCCAGAACGTCCACGGGGTTCTCGGCGATTCGAGTGTCCCGGGGGAAACCGCGGACGATGGCGAGGACACCCCGGACGAGGCGGTGCTCGTTCTCGCCCACTACGACGCCCACGACGTCGGCGAGGGTGCGCTCGACAACGGCTGCGGGATCGCCACCGTCGTCGGTGCCGCGAGGATCCTCGCGACGATCGAGGACGACCTCGCCTGCCCGGTACAGATTGCCGGCGTCGGTTGCGAGGAGATCGGTCTGCTCGGTGCCGAAGCGCTGGCGGACGACCTCGATCTCGACGCGATCCGGGCGGTCGTCAACGTCGACGGCGCAGGCCGGTTCCGGAACCTGCGGGCGCTCACGCACGGGTCGGAGACGATGGCAGCGGTCGCCGAGCGCGTCGCCGACGAGGCCGGCCAGCCGATCGGCCGGGAGCCAGATCCGCACCCGTTCAGCGACCACTGGCCGTTCCTGCGGGCGGGCGTCCCGGCGTTGCAACTGCACAGCGAACCGCCCGAGGGGAGCGAGCGCGGTCGTGGCTGGGGCCACACGGCGGCGGACACGCGGGACAAGGTCGATCCGCGGACCCTGCGTGAACACGCGATGCTGACGGCGCTGCTGGTGCGGGAACTCACCCGAGTCGACGTCCCGCGAATCGACGAGGCCGACCTCCGCGATCGGCTCCGCGATCAGGAGTACGAACCGGGGATGCGTGCGGCCGACGTCTGGCCGGCCGCGTGGGAATCGGCCGAGTGACGGCTAGAACGGGACGTCTTCCGGCACGTCGCGCGGAGTCCCCTCGCCGGCCATCCCGTCGAAGCCGAGGGTGACGGAGACGCGATCGATCGCGTCGATCTCGCCGGGGAGCCGTTGCTGGATCGCCTGCGTCGTCATCGGGCTGACGCCACAGCCGTCGCAGGCGCCGCTGAGCGTGATCGAGACGTGGCGCTCCTCGCGATCGACGCCGGTGATCGCGAAGTCGCCGCCGTGGGCCTCGATCTGCGGGAAGTTCCGCCTGAGGAACAGCGAGACGGCGTCTCTGATCTCGTCCTCCGACTGGGCCGACGGGGAATCACTCATACGAACCCGTAGGGGACCGAAGAGAGATAATCCTGTCCACGATGGGGTTCGGCCGACGGCCGGGTTCGGTTCCCAATCGTCTCCAGTCTCCGAACGGCTTCGGTCCACGACCGGCTTCCGTCCCCGGACTACCCGCGCATCTCGGCGTCGACTGCGGTCCGGACGACCCGGGCGACCCCGAGCATCGCGACGAACGTCCCCGCGGCGACCAGCGCGGCGAACAGGAAGACCCCGAGCGCGATCGCGCCGGCGTTTCCGTACGCCAACAGCCCCGCGACGAGAAACCGGTAGCTGAGGAAGACGACGAGGATGCCGGCCGCGACCCGGATCGACGCCCGCCAGTATGCTCCGTACTCCTCCGGCGACAGCTCCATGCTCCGGCGTGTGTGTTCGGCCATCAAAAGTGTACCCGAGTGCGGTCCAGCGCGGGATCGATCGCTCCCGTCGTGGGCCGATCGACGAAGGCTCAGACGGTTTACTGTAAGTCAGTTCCGGCGCAACCGCCGCCCGGATCGCGGTTGCGCCGGTAAATCGGTACAGCAATCCGTATCAGTCGATCCCGTCGACGACCTGGCCGGCCACCCGCGCCCCCGTCCGCCGATCGATCCGCCGGCGATCGAACACGGCCCGCGCGCTCTCGACCGCCCGCTCGTCGACCGTGAACGCGACGTCGGGGTACGTGACGCCGGTCAGGATCAGCGGATCGGGCGGCGCTGGCGCGATTCCCTCGTGACCCGGAAGCGGGCCGTCTCCGAGAACCCGATCGATCGTCTCGAGACTCGCCTCGCCGGTCCCGACGGCGTGTGCGAGCGAGACCAGCCGCCGGACGAGTTCGCGGGCGAACCCGCCCGCGGCGACGGTGAGCACGAGGAAGTCAGCGTCCCGCGTCGCCTCGATCGTCGGCGCTCGCTCGGTGTTGCGATCGTCCGGCGTGAGATTGTGGAAGTCGTGCCGGCCCGAGAGTGCCTCGCAGGCCGCGCGGAACCGATCGTCGTCGACGGGGGAGCCGAGACCGTCCTGGACCGGGTCGTCGGACGAGGGATCGTCGCTCCGGTCGCCGTCGGCGGGCGGCGCGTACAGGTGGTACGTGTACGTCCGTTGGGTGGCGTCGTGCGTGGCGTGGAACGTGGGGGACACGTCGGCGGCCGCCCACGCCCGGACGTCGGCCGGGAGGTCGGCGTTGAACGCCCGCGGCGTGAGCCAGTCCGGAACCTCGAGCGCGATCGTCTGGGCGAGCGCCGTCACCCCGGCGTCGGTTCGGCCGGCGGCGGCGTAGCCGGCCGGCCGATCGGGTCCCTCGCGATCGGCGTTGGGGTCGTACGCGTCGAGCGATCGGAGCGCGCGAAAGATGGCGTCCTCGACCGTCGAAACGTCGGGCTGGCGCTGGAACCCGTGGTAGCCGGTGCCGTCGTAGGCGATCCGGAACGCTCGCTTGGGCATCGGTTCGATCGAGGGGTGCCAGCGTGTTAGGCGCGTCGACCGCCGACCGTGCCGAACCGCGCCACGAGAGCGCGGCGAATCGCGGGAATCGGCGCACGTCGCGGACCCCGCGACGAGGGCGCGTCTTAAACGACCCTGATATCGAGGCTACCAAGCCACCCCGCCGGCCGGCGTCTAGTCGGGTAGAGGAGGAACGTCTATGGCGAGATACGAATTTACCTGTCCGGACTGCACGGCGCAACTCGAGTTCGACGACCGACAGCGATCGGTGGCGATACGGAGCGGGTGTCCGCTCTGTGGCCGCCCGATCGCCGACACCGACTTCGCGACGAGGGAAGGAGGATCCGCCTGATCGACCCCCGAGAGCGACCGGCGAGGGGCACGGGCGAGTATCCGCGAGCGCGGTACCCACCGTGCGAATAGCGAAACGAGCGGCGTTCGGACGCGTCCCGATATCGTGAATCGCCTGCATACTCCGGGCGGGTGACCTTCCCCACGAGTGGCGGAGACACCACCACACATGGGCGAGTCCAACGAGCGTGACCCGGAGTCACACACTACTGTGCGGAACGTCGTTCTCGTGATCCTCGATACGGCACGATCGAAGAGCGTCGGTTCGTTTCCCGGCGACCCGGGCCGGGCTGGGCCTGGCGACGACGACGGTGACGCGTCTCGGATCGGAGAGCGATCGAGCGATCGCGGATGCGACGGGCCGCAACCCACCCCAGCGCTATCGCGTCTCGCGGCCGAGGGGACCGCGTTCGAGAACGCCTTCGCGACCGCACCGTGGACGCTTCCCTCCCACGCGTCGCTGTTTACGGGTCTGTACCCCTCCGAACACGGCACGCACGGCGGTCACACCTACCTCGACGACGACCTGCGGACGCTGCCCGAGGCCTTTTCCGACGCGGGTTACCAGTCGATCGGCGTCTCGAACAATACCTGGATCACCGAGGAGTTCGGCTTCGATCGGGGCTTCGAGGACCTCCGCAAGGGCTGGCAGTACGTCCAGTCCGACGCGGACATGGGCGCGGTGGTCCGCGGCGAGGACCTGAACGAGAAGCTCCAGGCGACCCGGAACCGCCTCTTCGACGGCAATCCGCTCGTCAACGCCGCCAACATCCTCTACAGCGAACTGCTCCAGCCCGCCGGCGACGACGGCGCAAGCCGATCGGTCGACTGGATCGAGAACTGGCTCGCCGGCCGCACCGACGAGCGGCCGTTCTTCCTGTTCTGTAACTTCATCGAACCACACGTCGAGTACGATCCGCCCCGAGAGTACGCCGAGGAGTTCCTCCCGGCCGGCGCGACGTACGAGGAGGCGACCGCGATCAGGCAGGATCCCCGGGCCTACGACTGTGACGATTACGACCTGTCCGATCGGGACTTCGCCCTCCTCCGGGGACTCTACCGGGCCGAACTCGCCTACGTCGACGACCAGCTCGCCCGGCTCCGGACGGCCCTCGAAGACGCCGGCGAGTGGGACGACACCCTGTTCGTCGTCTGCGGCGACCACGGCGAACACATCGGCGAACACGGCTTCTTCGGTCACCAGTATAACCTGTACGACACGCTGCTGAACGTCCCGCTGGCGATCCACGGCGGCCCGTTCACCGGCGGCGGCCGACGGTCCGACCTCGTCCAGTTGCTCGATCTGCCCGCGACCCTGCTGGAGACGGCCGGGGTCGACGACCCCGCCCTGCTCGGCCAGGGCTCGAGCCGGTCGATCCACCCGACGTCGGACGCCGAGCCGCGGGACGCGGTCTTCGCCGAGTACGTCGCCCCACAGCCCTCGATCGATCGGCTCGTGGCGCGCTTCGGCGAGATTCCCGATCGGGTTCACGCGTTCGATCGCCGCCTGCGGGCCGTCCGGACGACCGAGTACAAGTACGTCCGCGGCGACGACGGGTTCGAACGGCTCCACTACGTCCCGACCGATCCGGCCGAGCACGACGACGTCGCACCCAGCGAGCCAGCACGGGTACGGGCGCTCCGGGACCGACTCGAGGATCGGTTCGACCCGATCGCGGACGTCGACGATTCCGCGGCCGTCGAGATGCGAGCGGGAACGAAAGAGCGACTGGCGGACCTGGGCTACCTCTGAAACGGGCTCTGGATCGGGCCGTCGTCGAACCGGCCGCGTCGGCCCCGCCGACATGAAGCGGCCACGTGTACACGCTGACTCGTTTCCGTTACCCGTCGGTACGTGGCTCCGTGTCACCCGCTACGTCCGCCGACACGCACCCACACCCCGCCCGCGGCCTGTACGATCGATCCGCCCGGCAGTTGACGATCGTCGTCGACGCAGCCCCTGCCGACGTCGACGACGTCACGGTCGAAGCGAGTCCGACCCGCGTTCGGATCACGGTCTCCCGCGCGGAGCGCGACGAAGTCTGGACCGTCGCGCCGCCGACCCGAGGACACGACTTTACCGGGGAGCGCGAGGCTCGCTACAACAACGGCGTCCTCACCGTCTCGATCGGGACGGAACCCCGGTGGCGGCACTGAGATCGGTCACGTAGTCGACTTCTGAGATCGGTCACGTGGTCGATCGGCGATCCCCGTCGGTGATCCGCGGATCGCTATCGAACACTCGAGATGCTCACGAGACCGTCGTCGTCTTCCTCGTCGGTCTCGTTGTCGTCGGTTGCGTCGTCGCCGGATCCGTCATCGTCCCCCTCCTCGTCGTTGTCGCCGTCGTCCGCTCCGCCGGTGCTGGCGGATTCGTCCGCATCCTCGACGACGCCGGCCGCGAGATCCTTCACGTTCGACTCCTCTACGGTCCGGACTCGTTGCGGGTAGACCCCGATCGCGACCAGCAGGTCCGACTCGGTCTCGACGGCCTCGGTGGCGTGCAGGCTGACGTCGACGGGGTGACCCTCGAACTCGGCGCTGGCAGTGAACCGGGACATCGTCGTCTCCTGGTCGAGGATCGTGACCGTCTCGTCCTCCTCGTGAGAGATGTCGTCGATCCCATCGTAGTTGTCCTCGACCAGTTCGACGAGTTCCGTGGTCGTCATCTCCTCGACCGGGTTGAACTCCCGGCCGGCGATCGAGACCTGCGGGGTCGTCAGGAGCATGAAGACGGCTCCCCGAGCGTCGCCGATCGGGCCCATGTCGACCGCCTTCTCGTGTTCGGTCAGGTAGTTCGTCACCGTGATCGTCTCCGAGTAGGGACCCACCTCGAACGATTCCGTGATCTCGATCGGTTCGATCCCGGTCTGCTCGTACCCGGTGTCCTCTCGAACGCCAGCTTCGACGCCTGCAGGCGCGGATTCGTGCGTATCGAGGCCAGCCAGGCCGAGACAGCCAGCGAGACTCGCGAGTCCGATGCTACCGGCACCGGCCAGGACCGTTCTGCGGTTCATCTTGCCGGCTCTTTCGGTTCGGGGACCATGAATATAGTGGGTTTAGAACCGTTCCGATGGTTGAAACGCGTCGATCGACTCCGAGAGCAGGACCGTCCCCGGGGCCGATCATCAGCCGAGAGTCCCGCGTTCCGATCGGCCATCGATTTACTCGAGATTCAGTTCGGCGCCGCAGTCCGGACAGACGAACTCCGACTCGCCGTCCGAGATTCGCACGCTGTCGCGTCCGCAGTCGGGACACTGGACCTCCCGATCGTCGAGCACGGGAATCCGATCGATCCGGACGTCCTCGGTCTCCCTGGGCGCGCCGATCGCGAGCGCGACCAGGGCCGCCTCACCGTCGTTGAACCCCGACTGAAACTCCCCCGGGGCGAACCGGATCGCCTCGTCTTCCTCGACCGTGATCTCGCCGTCTCTCGTCTCGAACGACGCCGTCCCCTCGAGGACGACGAACACTTCCTCCTGGTCCGCGTGGGCATGCACCGACCCGCTGAACCGCTCGCCCGGTTCGAGGGCGTAGCGCGTGATCGCGACGGACGTCGCGTTCAGCGGGTCCGAAAGCGGCCGTCGATCGGACTGCCAGGCGTCCTCGTACGGGTCGGGATCGATCTCGTCGATCGAAACGTGCTCCATGGACGGCCTTCGTGTCACTGGCCCAAAATTACAGTGGTTCGATCGGCGCGACCAGGGGAGCGAGCGCGGCGGTCGATCGATAGGGGCGAGTGCCGGAACAGGCCCCGCGAAGGTTTATCCGGTCACCGATGGTCCGTCACGAGCGTGACTCCAGCCGCCCCACCACGATCGAACGACCTTCGCGAGACCCTCGAGAGCGACGCGGTCGCACTCGGCGTCCTCGAGAGCGCATACAGTCCGGATCTCGTCGAGTTCTACGGCGACCTCGGCCTGGACTTCGTCTGGATCGACCTCGAACACGCCGGTCCGAGCCCCTGGGACGGCGAGCGAATGGCCGATCTCCTGCGGGCGGCGGACGTCTCCGGCACCGAACTTCTCGTCCGACTGCCGGAACCCGATCCCGGGATGGTCCGGAAGGCGCTGGACGCCGGCGTCCGGAACCTCTTCGTCTCGCGGATCGAGACCGCGGACGACGTTCGACGGGCCGTCGAAGCCGCCCGGTTCCGGTACGACGGCGAGCCAGGGAAACGCGGCTTCGCCAATCCCCGCGCGAGTCGGTGGGGGACCGCCGACGACTACGTCGACACCGAGGACGAGGAAATCGTCGTCGGCGTCACGATCGAGTCCCCCGCGGCGATCGACAATCTCGACGAAATCCTGGCCGTCCCGGACCTCGGGTTCGTGTTCGCCGGCCCGCTCGATCTGGCCGTCTCCCTCGGCCACCCCGGCGAGCCGACCCACGACGAGGTCCAGGCCGCGGTCGAAGAAATTCGGGAGCAGGCGATCGACGCCGACGTCCCCCTCGGCGGACTGGGGTTCGGAATGGACGACGTCAACGAGAAAGCCGACGCGGGGTACCAGCTCCTGAACCTCGGGAGCACGACCGGCGCGCTCGGGAGTACGGTGCGATCGTGGCTCGAGGAGTACGAGGGATAACGAAAGAAGGGAACCGATCGAAGCCGGCGGGCACAGCCGATCGAACCCGACGACCACGGTCGATCGGGCTCAGCGCTCGTCCCGCGAACGCCGCGCCGGCGGGGTCCGGGAGAGGACCTTGCCGAACAGGTCGCGGTTGTCCGCGACGAACCGGTAGGCCCCCTCGCGGAAGCGCCTGTAGTCCTCGAAGTGTCGGAGGAAGTCGACGGCGTCGTCGACGGGGCCACCCCTGTCGACGCGGCGGAGCGCCTCCTCGATCGAGGCCCCGCAGGAGTACACCCGGTCGTCGGTCACGAGGTGGGCACACTCCTCGTAGTACTCCGGCAGTCGATCGCGCAGGTCGGGCGTCAGGTCGCTGAAGCCGACGACGCGGAGGTCCGATAGCTCGTCGACGTACTCGGCCCACCACGTACAGAACCCGCAGTCGTCGTCGTAGACGAGGGTCGGCTCGGGCATACTAGCGACGTCGTGCCGGAGGCACTAACCTCTGGCTCCGCTCCGCGATCGAGCGCGGGGCAGAACATTATTGACGGTTCTGGTCAATCGAAGGGCATGAGCAGTGCGGCCCGATCGCTCTCGGAACCGCAGGTTCTGGCCCACGCGAAGCGGCGGCTCTTTCCGACCAACGAGAAGCGCCGATCGTACGCCGTCGCCGACACGCAGTTCGCACGGGACGAGTGGCTCCCCGGCCGGCCCATCCGGCCCGACGTGCGCGATCGGCTGGCCCCGTTCAACCACGTCCAGATCGGCGGCGGCTATCCCGACCTCGTGGGCGTGGGCCGCCTCGAGTCCGACCTGCTGGCCGTCGATCGGCTGGGCGAGGAGCCGCCGCTGATCGCCATCGAGGCGAAAGGCGAGACCAGCAACGGCGTCGACACCCACCTCGGGATCGCCCAGGCCCACGATCGACTCCACGAGGCGAACGTGGCGTACGTCGCCGCGCCGGCGGCCGCGATTTCCGCGACCGATCGGACGCTCGCCAGAGAACTCAACGTCGGCGTCCTCGGCGTCGATTCGACGGGCGACGTGGCGGTGCTCGAGCGCCCGCGGGTCGTCGGCAACCGGACCTCGACGGAGGCGACCGCGTTGCGCTTCCAGGCCAGCGCACAGGGCGTCGCGGACGCCTCGTTCGGACTGAACCACCCGAAGAACTACCTCGGCTATCCGCTCGCACACTACGCCGACGGCGATACCGCGTCCCTGCTGTCCGAGTACGACGTCGTCGGCGCGGTTCGGGACGCGAAACGCGGGGCGCGGTTCCTCGGACTGATCGACGACGGACCGAACGGCCCGGAACTGACCTCGCTCGGTCAGGAGGTCGTCCGGTTCGCGCTGGCCCGCAACGGCACCGTCGAGGCCGCCCTCGCGGAGTTCCAGGACTGGTACCGATCGCGTAAACGGTTCGTCGACCTCGCGCCCGCGTGGGGCCGGCTCGCACGGCGGGTCGTCTTCGACTACGAGGCCACGGAGCTGCTCGTCACGGAACTGCAGTGCATGCACGACGACGGGATCACGGACCCGTCGCTCGTGGACCTGGTCGAGTACCTGCACGAACTCCACCCCTCGTTCACGATCGAGCTGTTCGTTCGCGGCGACGAGGCCGTCCGGAGCCGGGTCCTGACCGACGACGGGGCGTTGCGATCGGCCCCGCTCGAGGACGGCACCGTCTACCACTCGCCGACCGTCTTCCAGCTGAAGGCGATGCTGTATCACACCGGCATCCTGGCCGAACGGGGCGCGGAGCCCCACCGGCTGGAGCCGATCGAGGATCGCTGGGCGCTTCGGGAGGCCGTCTAAGACCGTCCCGGCTAGCGCTCGAAGACCAGCCCGTAGTGGTACGGCGGCAGGTCGATCCGCCGACCCCGATCGAAGTCGCCGGCGTCGGTGACGAGAGACCGGGTTTCTGCAGGCGAGAGCCGGAGTTCGGTCGGGGGACCTCGCGGATCGCCTGCGATCGTCGTCTCCGCTCTCGGGAGCGGGAGCCAGTTGACGACGACGAACGTTCCGTCCGGGTCGAGTGCCGCACCGACTTGCTCGACGAACGCCGTCGGGTCCTCGATCCCGTGAAACGCGTTCGCGCACAGGCAGACGTCGACGGGCTCCGGCAGGTGGGAGGTGAGCGATCGGGCGTCGCCGCGGACGGGGACGACGTTCTCGACGCCCTGTTGGTCAGCGATCGTCTCGAGTTCTCCGAGCAACGTCTCGTCGAGGTCGAGGGCGTAGACCGGGGCCGGATCGGTGATCCGGGCGGCCGGAAGCGCGAAGTAGCCGTTTCCACACCCGATCTCGACGAGGGAGTCGCCGGCCGCGACCCCGAGCCGCCGGAGCGTCTCTCCGGGCGTCGGCCAGAGTCGTCCCCACCAGTCCCAGTCCGGCTGTCCGGTGTTCCGGAAGCGGTCCATGGCGGAACGTTCGAATTCCGATCGTATAATCGATCGGCCACTGCTAACGGGCCGGGAATTTCCGCGGTCGCGATCGAGCGCGGTCCCTCACGAGTTCGATCCGGGGCGATGCGCCACGCGAGGCTTCGATTCGAAACGGCTTTTTCACCGTCTTCGAAATGAGCGGTGTGAACGACGATCGACTCCAGTTCTGGGCGCTCTATCTCGCCCGCTTCGCGGAAGGGTTCGGGTTCATCACGTTGATCACGCTCCTGCCGTACTACATCAACGCGCTCGATCCCTCCGGCACGACGATCCTCGGCGTGACGATCGGGGCCGGCCTCGTCGTCGGGCTGTACACGACCGGCTTTACCCTCGCCCAGACCGTCGCCGTCGTTCCGGTCGCGTGGGCCGGCGATCGCTTCGACAAGCGAACCGTCCTGCTCGTCGTCCTCGGGATCGGGATCGGCGTCTACGGGCTGTTCCCGATCGTCGACTCGAGCGCGTCGTTCATCGCGATCCGGGCGCTACAGGGGGTCGCCGTCACCGGTGCCGGGCTGATGTCGCTGTCACTGGTCGGCCAGCTCGCCGGGGGTGACACGCGAGCGAACTACATCGGGAAAGCGAACGCGGCGAGCTTCGCCGCGTCGATCGCCGGAAGTCTCGGTGCGGGGACGCTCTACGAGGCGTTCGGCTTCGGCCCGATCTTCGCGATCATCGTCGCGCTCATGCTCGTCGCGTGGCTCGGCACGGTCCGGTTCCTCGAGGGCGACGAGACGCGCATCCACGGCTTTCCGTTCGCCGACCTGGCGCTCAACCGACGCATTCTCACCCTCTCGAGCTTTCGGTTCCAGTACGCGTTTTCGGTCACGCTGGTTCGAACGTGGGTGCCGATCTTCGCGGGCGTCGCCGCCGCCCAGGGCGGACTGGCCTACGGCGGTCTCGCCGTCGCGCTCACGGTCGTCGCCGAGAAGTTCACCAACATGTGCTGTCAGCCGTTCACGGGCCGGCTCTCGGACGGCTACGGGCGAGCACTGTTCGTCTTCGCGGGCGGCGGCGCGTACGGCCTCATCGCGCTGTTCGTCCCCCTGTCGCCGGCGATCGGCACTGCGATCGGCGCACCGTCCGAACTCGTCGTGGCGATCCCGACGGTGCTCGCCGGCGCCGCGCTGCCGATCGGAACGGTCCCGACGCAGGTCACGCTGTTCGGCGAGGTTTCGCCGGCGTTCCTGCCGCTCGTCGCACTCTCGGGACTGCTGGGCGTCGCGGACAGTTTCCGCGAACCGGCGAGCATGGCCCTGTTCGCCGACGAGGGGACCGCCGACGGAGGTGTCGCCTCGAGTTTCGGCATCCGCGAACTCGTCTGGCGACCGGGAAGCGTGATCGCACCATTGCTCGGCGGGTGGCTCATGTACGAGGTGAGCATGGCGTCGGTCTTCTACGTCGGCGGCGCGTTCGCGCTGACCGGCGTCGGTTCGTTCCTCCTCATTCTGGTGTGGGTCCACGGGGCGAACGCCCTCACCGAGTGGTAGCGGGCGGCAGGGGCTCGGCCCGATCGACGACACCGAACAGAACCTGACCGCCAGAATACGGGCGCGACGGGATTTGAACCACGCGAACGGCTCGTTTCACTCGCCGTTCTCTACTTCGAATCCCTCTACCGTCGCTGCCGCTCACGTCGTTGTTCGCGGCAGAACGACGGGCGCGGAGGGATTTGAACCCCCGACATCTTGGTCCGGAACCAAGAACTCTGTCCACTGAGCTACGCGCCCTCGAAAAAACCTAGTGCGATCGACGACATAACGGTTCCCCTTCCGATCGCCCGTCGACGACTTATACGGATTGCTGTAACGATGTACCGGCGCAACCGCCGCCCAGATCGTGGTTGCGCCGGAAATGACGTACAGTAAACCGTATTACAGCGACGAGGTGTCCGCCGCCCCGCACCCGGACGGGTCCCCGACCGGGGACGGGCCTCGATCGATCGTGATCTCGAGTTCGCCGTCGGTCGCCGCGACGGTGACGGCGTGGTCACCGTAGGTGAACTCGATCGAGTCGAACCCGGATCCCGACTGGCAGAGGGCATCGAGTGCGTCGGGATCGATCGCGGAGTAGAGAGGCTCGAGGTCGAGCGGGTCCACCCCTTCGACGCGAGCCAGCAGATCGATGACGGCCGTACTGGGTCGTCGATCGTCCGCCGGGCCAACTCTCGTAGACGTGCTCGAGGTGTTCATCACTACTGGTGAGGTGATCGGAGGTAAAGAGAATGACTCAATATTCCGCTCGCGTTCGGGAAGATAGAAAAATCGTTCGGGCGGCGATGAGCGAATATCCCGCGGACGGCGTCGATCCGTGATCGCGTTTCGGGAACGGAGACGGAGATTCCGGTACCGGACGACGGTTCGACGGTCGGTCACTCGACGATAGCCGAAACGCCGTCGAGATTCGTCGGACGGGGAGCCCGTTCGATTCCGCACCACCCGTCGGGGAGCACCATTCAAAAATATTCGTCGGTGGTCGGAACACGGCGGTACCCCACAGCACCACGGGAGCGACACGGCGGTGCTACCGACTCACTCCCGTCGTGGGACCTCGTGCCGGCCGAACCCGTACCGGAGTCGGTTCGCCAGCCGACGCGAGAACCGGCCGTCGTCGGCCCGCGAGCCGAACCGTTCGGCGAGCGAGGTGTAGATCAGCGGCAGCGGCACCTCCTGTTCGAGGGCCTCCTGGACCGTCCACGTCCCGGTCGATCCGCCCTCGACCCGATCGGCGACGTCGCCGAGGTCGGTCCCCTCCTCGCGGAACGCCTCCTCACAGAGTTCGAGCAGCCACGAGCGGATGACCGCGCCGTTGTTCCAGACCGACGCCACGGATTCGAGATCGAGGTCGTACCGGCCCTCGTGGAGGAGTTCGAACCCCTCGCCGTAGGCCTGCATCAGCGCGTACTCGACGCCGTTGTGGACCATCTTGACGTAGTGACCCGATCCCGCGGACCCCATCCGCTCGTGGCCGTCGGGGCCGGTCGCGACGGCGTCGAAGACGGGCGTCAGTTCGTCGTATGCCCACTCGGGACCGCCGACCATCAGGGAGAAGCCGAGTTCCGCCCCGGCGGGGCCGCCGGAGGTGCCACAGTCCAGGTACGCCGCGGGGCAAGACTCCGCGCGGCGGACGGAGTCCTCGAAGTAGGAGTTGCCGCCGTCGACCACCACGTCGTCGCCGTCGAGGTGGGGTTCGAGTTCCTCGAGCGTGACGTCGACCGCCTCGCCCGCCGGGACCATCAGCCAGATGCGCTTGTCCGCCCCGAGCCGATCGACGAGGTCGTCGATCGAGTCCGCCGGTTCCGCACCCGCGTCGGCGGCCGTCGCGATGGCCTCGGCGTCGAGGTCGAAGGCGACGATGTCGTGGCCCGCCGCCAGCGTGCGATCGACGACGGTCTGTCCCATGCGTCCGAGTCCGATTACGCCCAGTTGCATGGTCGATGCTGGGCGATGCTACGAGGTAGTGGTTGTGATTCGGCGGCCGCTCGCTCGACCGGGCGGGCCACCGAACGTGCCGGGGGAGGGTTCTGGAGGCGACGACGCGTCGCAGGCGAGAAGAGCGCGGCGTAGACGGTGCGGCGGCGATCGATAGCCGGGGCTCCCGGTTCGTGACCCTGGACCGGTCGAGCGGCGTCAGTAGACCGGGTCCTCCAGGCGGGCCCAGCCGATCGCATCGAGGACGACGATCCGGTCCTCGTAGCGAACGTAGACGCCGTTGTACTCGCAGCCGGCGGCGTCGTAGTACGGGAGCGAACTCCGGACGGCGTCGACGACCGACCACGCGCCGTCGCGGTCGAGGGTGACGTGTTCCCACTCCTCGCGCGCGTCGTTGCGGACCGCCCGATCGATCGCGCGTCGCGCGCCGGGGATGCGATCCAGCTGGTTGGACGTCGCGTCGACGACGGTCGCGCCGGTCGGCACGTCCTCGACGATTCGCGCGCCGAGATCCGCCTTCGATCGTGCCGACGACGTGCGCGAACGGCCCGATCGAAGCACGTAGCCGGCAGCAGCGGCCGTTCCGACCGCGAGAAGTGAGAGCCCGATCTCTTTGCCCCTGATCATTATGCGAGTACGTAACAGTAACCGATTAAGTATCTTTCGGCGGAATGTCTGACGTCGATGATTGCCATCGAGTCGCAGTCGACGCGCCGCCCCTAGAGGGCCGCCGACAGGTTCGTCGTGATCGCGCCGGCTACGACGAGCAGGGCGAGGCCGACGACCGCCGCCGCCCGGTAGAACGGCAACGCGTCGGCGGCGGGTTCGCGGAGTTTCTTCCCGTTGAGACCGGCTTCGAACCGCTTGGAGCCGACCTCGACGAGGCCGGCGAACGCGAGCCAGAGCACGACCATGGCGATCACCAGCTGGCCGTTCGTGGACCCAACGAGCCTGTCGGCAGTGTATCGGGTCCCCGCGAGGTGGCCGCCGGTGAGTAACAGGACCAGCGCGCTCACCCGCGAAATCGTCGTAAGTCGACCCGCGATCCGTTCGAGCGGCTTCGTCGTGTTGAACGCTCCATCTCGAGCGAGCGGAACCACGACGAACGCGACGTAGAAGACGCTGCCGGCCCAGATCGCGGCAAAGAGCAGGTGCGTCGTCTGGGCGAGAAACGTATCGATCATACAGGGTGACTCGAAGCACGATGGTATCAGCGTTCCGACTCGCGGACGGGATCGGCCGCGAGCGCCCGCTCACTCGAGCCACTCGGGCGTCCACGCGACCAACCGTCGCCGGACGCCGGCGTAGACGAGCGAGACTGCGATCCCGCCGAGGACGACCGCAGGGAACCAGCCGTCGAAGACGAACAGGGCAGGCACCGCGAGCGCGACGGCGACCGCGGCGTCTTCGGGTGCGCCGTCGTACCGAATCCATCGGCGCGGGCGCAGCCACCGACCGCGAACGTGATCGTAGACCGCCCGATCGCTCGGGTTCGTCCAGGGATCCATCTCCGGCCCGCCGCCGAGGGCGTCGCTCGCCGCGTGAAGCCACGCGGCCACCGCGACCGCCGCGAGAGCGACGGTGAGCGCGGTCGGAACGAGCGCGGCGAGCGTCGCCGCGAGCACCGCCGGCACGACGCCGGCGACGGGAAAGTGGAAGCTCCGCCGGTGCTCGAGGACGAGATCGAGGTCGGGCGCGAGGCCGCCGAGGATCGCGCCGACGGCGAGCGGACCGGCGAACTCCGGCGCGGCGTAGGCGACGGGGGCGACGGCTGCGAGCCCCGCGAACGCGTGCGTCGTCGCCATCATGGCTCGGCGTAGGCGGCCGATCGCCAAAACGCTACGCGAAACGGCAGGGGAAACGGCGCCGATCGGGTCCTCGCCCCTCGAGTGCGATCCCGGAGCGGAACGATCGCCGGGAGAGAGCGATCGCGTCGAGCCCGCTTCGACCGTGCGAGTGCTTGCGTCCGGCTTATCGGCGCGGCAGTGGAATCACGATCATGGATCAGTCCGAGCGATCGCGAGAAGTCGAGACGCGAACGCGCCGACGTTTCATCGGGACGGCGACGGCGGCCGCGACGACCGCCCTCCTAGCGGGCTGTGGCGGCCCCGGCGAAGAGGGAGGCGGAGAAGAGGACGACGGCGAACCGGAGGCCGAAGAGGGGACGGGCAACGGTCAGGAGCGGGACGAGGACGAGGACATGGGGAACGAGTCGGACAACGAGTCGGACGACGCCGAGAACGAGACTGACAACGAAACTGACGACGGAGGGTAGGCGGGCGGAGCCCGATCGAATCGCGTCACTCGATATGTTCGCCCTGGTAGCTGCCGTCGTAGACGTCCTCGTGGTTCGCCTCGGCGAACACCAGCTGGGCGATCCGGGCCCCGCGTTCGATCTCGACGTCGTGGTGGACCTGCAACAGACCCTCGCCGCGGCCCTCGTAGCCGGCGTCCCAGACCGCCGTGTTGAGCATACAGGAGTTGCGCATGAGCGACGATCGCGGGTAGACGAAGCCGACGTGACCCTCCGGGATCGCGATCCGCTCGCCGTAGCGGGCGACGTAGGCTCCCTCGGGGAGGTAGTAGGTGTCGGGATCCTTCTGCTCGAGTTCCTCGAGCGGGCGGGCGATCCGATCGCCGATCTGCTTGTCGTCCCGGCCGATCCGACCGGGTTCCAGTTGCTCGAAGACGACGTCGACGGTGAGATCGACGCCGTTGGGCTGGACCTGCTCCTCGTCGATCGGCGAGACGTGGTCGGCGACGAACGCACCTGAACGGAACATATCCACGCAACGCCCCGGAAGTGAGATAAGCCGTTCGTTCGCCGACGGTCCTCGCGAACCGCCGACGGACAGCGGCCAGCCGACAGGGGGATCCGATCGGCGACGCCGGCGAACGACGAATCTCGGTCGGCGACGACGGCGGACGGAGGTTTCGATCGATCGCGTCCCGTTCGACGGGCGTCCAGTGAGCTGGCAAAAATTACTCGAAAACTGCTATACTGGCGGGGAATTCACACGGTCGATCCCTACAGAAACACGCTGGTTTTATCAGGACGGACAGCCGAGATTCGGGTGCTATGGGACAGACTCTTACCGAAAAGGTTCTCGACGACCACCTCGTCGAGGGCGAACTCGAGACCGGCGAGGAGATCGGGATCGAGATCGACCAGGTACTCACCCAGGACACGACAGGCACGATGGTCTGGCTCCAGTTCGAGGCGATGGGGCTGGACGAGGTCCAGACCGAAATCGCCGCCCAGTACTGCGACCACCAGACCTACCAGTTCGACTTCAAGAACACCGACGACCACCGTTTCCTGCGTTCTGCGGCCGGCAAATACGGCGCTCACTTCTCTCGCCCCGGTAACGGTATCTGTCACAACGTCCACCGCGAGAACTTCGCGGCCCCCGGCAAGACGCTGCTGGGTTCGGACTCTCACACCCCGACCCCCGGCGGCCTCGGCCAGCTCGCGATCGGTGCCGGCGGGATCGACGTCACCGTCGCGATGGGTGGCGCACCCTACTACATCGAGATGCCCGAGATCGTCAACGTCCGACTCGAGGGCGAACTCCCCGAGTGGGCCACCGCGAAGGACATCATCCTCGAGATGCTGCGACGTCTCTCCGTGAAGGGCGGCGTCGGCAAGATCCTCGAGTACACCGGGCCCGGCGTCGAGACGCTCACCGCGCCCGAGCGGATGACCATTACCAACATGGGCACGGAACTCGGCGCGACCACGTCGATCTTCCCGACCGACGAGCAGACCCAGGACTACCTGGAACGCGTCGGCCGCGGCGACGAGTACGTCGAACTCCAGCCCGACGAGGACGCCGAGTACGACGACGAGATCGTCGTCGACCTCTCGGATCTCGAACCGCTGATCGCCCAGCCGTCGATGCCGGACAACGTCGTCCCCGTCAGCGAGGCGGCCGGCCAGTCCGTCGAGCAGGTCATCGTCGGCTCCTGTACCAACGGCGGCTACGAGGACATCCTCCCCGTCGCGAAGATGCTCGAGGGCCGCGAAGTCTCGATGGAGACCGAGACGATCGTCGCCCCCGGATCCAAACAGGCCTCCGAGATGCTCGCCCGCGAGGGGTGGGTCGCGGAGATGATGGCCGCCGGCGTCAACTTCTCCGAGGCCACCTGCGGTGCGTGTATCGGGATCGGTCACGTGCCGTCCTCCGACTCCGTCTCGCTGCGGACCTTCAACCGCAACTTCGAGGGTCGCTCCGGCATCGAGGACGACAACGTCTACCTCTGTTCGCCGGAGGTCGCGGCCGCCGCCGCGATCAAGGGCGAAATCGTCGATCCGCGGGACCTGGCGGACGAACTCGGCGACCTCGAGGCCCCCGGCGTCGAACTCCCCGACGAGTACACCGGCTCCAAGACCGACCTCATCAGCCCCGACGAGGCCGTCGACGACGAACTCATCAAGGGCCCGAACATCGGTGACGTCCCGCTGAAGGATCAGTTGGGCTCCGACATCGAAGGCGAGGCGCTGCTCAAGATGGAGGACAACATCACGACCGACCACATCATCCCTGCGACCCAGGACATCCTGATGTACCGGTCGAACGTCCCCAAACTGAGCGAGTTCACGCTCTCGCGCGTCGACGACACCTTCGCCGAGCGCGCGCTCGAGGCCGACGGCGGCTTCCTCGTCGCCGGCGAGAACTACGGGCAGGGCTCCTCGCGCGAACACGCCGCCCTCTGTCCGATGTACCTCGGCATCGAGGGCGTCCTCGCACAGAGCTTCGCGCGCATCCACCGCGCGAACCTCTTCAACTTCGGCATCGTCCCGCTGACGATCGACGAGGAGACCTACGAGTCGATCGACCAGGGCGACGAGATCGAGATCGTCGACGACGTCTACGACGCCGTCACCTCCGGCCAGGAGGAGTTCACGGTCCGCGTCGGCGACGAGGAGTTCACCGCGACGCTCGACGCCTCCGAGCGCGAACGCGACATCCTCGCCGCCGGTGGCAAACTCGCCTGGACGAAAGAACAGGCCGAGGGAAGCGGCGCCGCACCCGCCGACGACTGATCGCGCCACGACGCTTCGATTCTCCCTTTTTTGACGGCGCCGACGGACAGTCGCTACTGGGCCCGAAAAGAACGGCTGGACGTTCGGTGAGCTATTCAACAGCGGGTCCGTACGATCCGGATATGGACTCGACATCGCAGGACGTTCTCGTCGAACTGCTCGAGACGCCCTCGCCATCGGGCTTCGAAACCCGCGGACAGCGCGTCTGGATGGACTACGTCGAACAGTTCGCGGACGACGTCCGGACGGACGCCTACGGGAACGCCATCGCCGTCCACGAGGGCGACCCCGACGCACCGGAAGTAGTTCTCACCGGCCACGCCGACGAGATCGGCTTCATCGTCAGATCGATCGACGAGGACGGGTTCGTCAGGCCGGGTCGAATCGGCGGCAGCGATCCGTCGGTTTCCCAGGGCCAGCACGTGACGATTCACGCCGCGGACGGTCCCGTCGAGGGTGTCGTCGGGCAGACGGCGATCCACCTTCGCGAGGAGGACGACGACACCGAAATCTCGGACCTCTGGATCGACATCGGGGCCGAGAGCGAGGACGAAGCGACCGAGCGCCTCGATATCGGCGACCCGATCACGTTCTCGTCGACGGTTTCCTGGCTTTCGGAGACGCGTCTCGCCGCCCGCGGGCTCGACAATCGCGTCGGGACGTGGGCCGCCGCCGAGGGCTTCCGGCAGGCCGTCAATGCCGGCACCGAAGCAACCGTCTACGCCGTCTCCACCGTCCAGGAGGAAGTCGGCGTCAAGGGGGCGCAGATGGTCGGGTTCGACCTCGAGCCGGACGCCGTCGTCGCCGTCGACGTCGGCCACGCCGTCGACTACCCCTCCGCGCCGAGCGAGAAGACGAGCCGGATGGAACTCGGCGAGGGGCCGGCGCTGGGACGGGGGAGTACGAATCATCCGGTGCTGTTCGAGGCCCTGCGATCGATCGCCGACGACCGCGACGTCGAGGTGCAAGTCGAGGCACTCGGCCTCGGAACGGGGACGGACGCCGACGGCTTCTTCACCGCGGCCGGCGGGATTCCCTCACAAGTCGTCAGCGTCCCCAACCGGTACATGCACACTCCCGTCGAGGTGATCGATACCGACGATCTCGAGGCCGTGGCGACGCTTCTCGGGGCGTTCGCGAGCAACGCACACGAGTTCGCTCCGTTCGCCGTCGACATCTGAGCACCAGGGCTCGAGAATCGGACCCGGTGTCGGAACCGGTACCGACATCCGATCGGAGCCGATAGCTCGACCGAATGCCGACCCGCGGACACGAAAACGAGGGGTATCGACGGCTGTTCGACGACGACGGACTCACCTTCGGCACCGGCTTCCCCCTCACGGGGACGAGCCGATCGACGCCCCCGATCGACGAGGAACTGCGCCTCGCTGCCCACGCGGAAGCCGTCGGCTTCGGCGGCCTCTGGGCACGCGACGTTCCGACCTACTGGCCGAAGTTCGGCGACGCGGGCCAGACCGTCGATACGTGGCCGTGGCTCTCGCAGGTCGCCGCCCACACCGACGAGGTCGCGCTCGGCACCGCGAGCATCGTCCTCACGTTGCGCCACCCACTGCACGTCGCGAAGGCGGCCGCGACCGTCGATCGACTCTCGGACGGCCGGCTCGTCCTGGGCGTCGCGAGCGGCGATCGCGATCCCGAGTTTCCCGCGTTCGACGTCGACCCCGACGACCGCGGCGATCGGTTCCGGGAGGCCGTCGAGGTCCTCCGGACGGTCTGGCGGGAGGAGTATCCCGAACTCGAGGGCGACTGGGGCGCGCTCGAGGGAGACCTCGACGTCGTCCCGAAGCCGACGTCCGAGACGCTCCCCCTGTTGCCCACGGGCCACGCCCGCCAGTCCCGCGAGTGGATCGCCGCGCACGGCGACGGCTGGCTGTTCTACCACCTCCCGGAGGAAACGCTCGCGAGCTATCTCACCGACTGGCGCGCCGACGCGGGCGCAAAGCCGTTCACGATGGTCGTCTGCGTCGAATTCGCGGACGATCCGACGGCGGACCCCGAACCGCTGCACCAGGGATACCGCGCCGGCGTCGAGTGGTTCCGGGACTACTTCCGGCGGCTCGACAACCTGGGCGTCGATCACGCGATCGTTTCGATCGAGAACGAGGATTCCGAGCAGGGGCTCACGCAGTTTGGAGAGGAGATCATCGACGAACTGTAGTCACTGCAGTTTCGGAAGCGGATCAGGGTCCGAATCCCTCGAGAGAGCGGATCAACTCGAGATATACCCGATCTCTGAACCGTCTGTCGCCTGTTGACCGGCATACTGCAGACCGGTAACGTGGTCAACGAGAATAATACAATACGCCCATCGTGGGTACGTTCTCGTGTGTTCCTCACCACGGGAACACATCACCGGTTGGGGGATGTCTCCACGCCCTTGGGGGGGTACGACATTCCCGTTTTTCAACGATCGCCACCGATCGACCGGTAGCTGAGCTAGCACTGCTCCCGTTTTCTGGACACATCACTGCCGCTCGACGAGAGGATCGCGGTCGACGAGAGCGACGCGACAAAAAGAAGTCGTAGTTCATCGAGCCGACACTATCGGCGTTCGTATCCGTCCAGTTCCGGATTCAGCTCTTGCACTCGACGGATACCTTACGAGGGGAGGTCGTGTCGACATCCACACTGTCTCCGTCCGCCTCGACCTCGAACGTGAGCGACTCCGTTCCAGAATCCAGTTCGACGTCCGCATCGGCACTGGAAGCGTTGCACGCGGCCTCGATCGAGACGGTTTCGTTGCTTCCGACCGATTGGTACTGGACGGTTTCATCGGCGTTCCCGCTTTCATCGTATTCACCCACGTAAATCGACACCTCGAGCGGATCGAGTTCGTTCTCGAAGTTGTTGGTGACGTTGAATACTCCCTTCGTCTCGCCCGACTCGAACGTGACGGTCGAACTATTCTCGTAGTCGAACGCCAGGTACGCATCGTCGTCTCCGACCACCGAAACCGCCGACGAACGATCGGCTTCCGTAGAGCTAAACGCGCCGCTGCCTCCGAGCAGGAGGAGAAGGACGGCGACGATCAGCAACGCCGTGCTGGCGAGTTTGAGTCGGTTCATGGATCAGTGTCGATCGGAAACGTGTTCGACTTCGGGTGGTTCGCTGTCGATTCCGAGCCGGTTTCGCCTCGAGTAGAACCGGTGTGCGAGCGCCGAGACGGCGAACGCGACGACCACGAAGACCCCCCACGTGAACTGATCGATCACCGAGAACGGGAATATCTCGAGCGTTGAAACCGCGAAGGAGGCCGCCGCGACGGCCGTCAATCCGAGGTAGTAATCGCTCCACGGGATCTCCCGCCCGCGAACGACGTCCATGTAAATCTCGACGTCCTCGAGCGCCTCGGTCGGCTCGACGACGCCGTGGTTGTGGTCGTACTCGAGGACGCCAGCCTTGTCCATCTTCGGGAGGTGGGTCTGCTGGAGCGCCGTGTAGACGCGCTTGCGATCGGTACTCGAGACCTTCTCGATCGGCGTCCCGTCCTCCCAGGCCGCGATCTCCTGGGAGATCTGCCCGACGTCGACCGGGCCGTCCTCGCGCATGAGCGCGTGGAGGATGTGTCGTCGTCGCTGGTTCGAGAGGAGCGTAAAGAGCTCGTCCTCCGAAATCGATCCACTATCGTCCGTCGTCTGTTCCCCCCCAAGGGAACTCGCCCCCGCTGTCGCCATCGACTGAAGCTAATTATGTCGACCTATTAATCCTATTGGTAATTCAGACATTAATCGAGAGAAACAGTTCTGGTGGGGTCGAGAACCCGACAGTGGACCTGGTGGCGACGCGGTCATTTCGAAGACGATGCGTTTCGGTTCCGGGTCGATCGAAAACTGACGATAGCGGACCGGCACCGGGAGGTCAACGACCCCAATCCGCCGGTTCGGGGTGCCGAAAGCACCCGTTGACCGGTGTTCAACACCGTCGATACGGGTCACCCGGACGAGTCGATACGGCGTTGACCGACGGTCAACAGGGAGTGGTGATCGGTCAACTCGCGTACTACAATGGGCCTTCCACCGGGAGTATGGAGCGAGTCCCTTCGAGGGACTGGCGACAGAACCATGCAACGACGCAAGTTCGTAATCGGAATGGGGGCATTGGCATCAGGTACTGCGGCTGCGGTCGGCTCAGGCGCGTTCACGACTTCGAAGGCAGACCGTTCACTCGAAGTGTCCGTTGCGGCCGATGACAGCCAAGCCTTCCTCGCAATGGATCCACAAGACGAGGATAGAGTTAGAACCAACGGCGACGGTGCGATCGAAATTGACCTAGCTCAGGACAACACTGGAAACAGTGAAACTGCTGACACGGGGGTGAATCCGAACGGGTTTACTGATTTCCTGAATCTCTTCACAATCACGAACCAGAGTACGAACGATCTCGTCGTGATGATCGACGGTGCAACGGACGTTCAATCATACGAGGGGATTTCGATTTTCAGCGCTTACGACACGAGTCGGGAACACGAACCTGGAATTTCCGATAACGCCGGCAGCCCGCCGCCGCTCGAATACGACGAGACGGAAGGCGGTGCTAATTATAAGATCCCCAGCAACTTCGATCCGACTGACTACTTCGGTGAAGGAAACGACTACCCAGTTCTCAGTCCAGGTGAAACACTCGATGTCGGGTTCTACTTCGTGACGGAAAGTGCACCCAGTACGCGTCTATACAAGGATACCAGCCTGACGGTCGCTGCCGTTGCAGTCGACAGTGAGCGGGACAAGAGGTCGTAACACCACCTCTACGCCCCGAGTCATCCACTACAATGAAACGACGACGATTCGTCATTGGAACGGGCGTATTCGCCGCTTCCACGAGTATCGTGCTCGGCTCGGGAGCATTCACGACGACGACAGCCGACCGGTCTGTCTCGATCAGCGTGGCAGATGAAGACCCGAATGCGTTTCTCGCGATAACCGCTGAATCGGAAATTGCCGAAGTCGGTGAGGATGGAACGATCGAGATAACGATCGACGAGCAGCTCGGAACCAACGACGGCAAAGGCGTCGGTGTAGACTCGTCATACACGTTCTGGAACGTCTTCTCGGTGCAGAACTATGGCACAAATCCAGTGAACGTGTATGGAGAGCCAGGTCATCTAGAAGATCACGAAGGTGGTGCTGGAACACCAGAGATAGTCGAACCGACTGATAACGAGATAACAGTTACTCTGCTTGACGGGAACGGTAACGAACTCGATATTCAAGAACTCCAACCCGGTGATCCAAAAGAAACCGTATCTGTGAAAATAGATACCACGGATGTCGAGCCGGGTGCTGAACCTCATCAGGCAGAGTACGTGCTCGTCGCCGAAGCAGTAGAGTAACGAACAGCCAGAGGGTACGAGCGCCCCTCACTGACGAAATCCAATCGATGAAAACGTCTCACGCCACACTGGTGTTCGCTCTCGTTCTCGTAGTGGCAATACCGACTGCTGCAGTAACTGTATTCGACACCAACTCCCAGGATCGGATCACCGACGACATCGTCGCCGAGCCATCTGACGGCCCGAACGGCGCGTACGCGTTCGTCGACAACGACACCGACGAGCTGGTGGTCGATCTGACCGCGAGTAACGACGAGGTCGAGGGTGACGGCGTCTCACCGGACGCGCTCACCGGAGTTTCGGACGTCTTCACCCTCACGTACGAGGGCGACGAGTACGCCGAAGTCTGGCTCGAGGACGACACTGACGACGTCACCTTCTACGACGGTGCAGGGAATTCGATCGAAGGCCAGGCCAATAACGTCACGCTCCACCAGAACCAGACGGTTCACGTCGGCTTCTCGGTCGATACCCGCGATCTCGAGACGATCGATCCGATTATCGACTCGATCGAGATCAACGCGCGAGTGCCCGACGACGACGGCGATGGCGGTGGCGGAGGCGGTGGCGGCGGCGCCCCGTCGCCGGGACAGCCCGCGCCGCCCGACCCGGCACCGCCGGATCCGACCGTCATCGTCCAGACGCCGGCGGACGACGTCCGCAACGTGCAGGTCCTGAACGCGCAGGGCGGCACCGCGGTGACGGTCGACCTCGAGGAACTGCGGATCGGCCCGCACGTGACGCTCGATCGGACCGACGTCACGATGGTCGACGATCGCAACGCGATCTACAGCATCGACGCGTCCCAGAAGGGGCCGAAGTTCGAGCCCCTCGACACCCTGCCCGCACAGGCGGGCGCGGAACCGATCGGGAGTTACAAGATCGAGGATCCGCCGGCGGCCGACGCCGTGAAGTCGGTCGAGTACGGCTTCAGCGTCGATCGAAACTACCTCGAGAACGAGGAGATCGAACCCGACGAGGTGACGCTCTACCGGTACGACGACGACAAAGGCACGTGGACCACGCTCGAGACGAAGGTCCTCGAGACGAGCGACGACCGGGTCGCGTACACCGCGACAATCGATCGATTCTCGCTGTACGCCGTCGGCGTCGACACCGCGGCGATCACGGTCACCGACGCGACCGTCGAACCCGATACCGTCTCGATCGACGAGAACGTGACCGTCACCGGGATGATCGCCAACGACGGGCAGGACGAAGGTGAGTACGACGCGGTGCTCACGGTCGACGGCGAGGTCGTCGATCGGCAGACCGTCACCGTCCCCGCAGGCAAGTCCGTCGAGGTGTCGTTCGAGCGCTCGTTCGACGAGGCCGGCGAATACGACCTCGGGATCGGTACCGTCCCCGCGGGCACGGTCACCGTCGAGGCCGCGGAGGAACCGAAGGAACCGATCGAAGAACCCGGCGGGTTCGGAGTCACGGAAACGGGACTCGTCCTCGTCCTGCTCGCGCTCGCGCTGACCGCGCTGTGGTTTGTCCGTCGGCGACTCGACGACGAGAGCCCGTTCGATCGACGGTAGCCGACCCCACTTCGATCGGTTCGGACATCCACGGCCGAACTGGGGAGCCTATTTCTTCGCAATCGCTCCGCAAGAGCCGTCCCTGTCTCGTATCGAGTCGTGAGTCGAGCGTCGAAACGCGTGTTGAAACGGTGCCGAGGTTAAGGTGCGTTCAAGCCTACTCCGTTACACGTCGCCTGCTCTCGACCGAGTGTGGCGCGGCGGCGAGGACTCCCCCAAGGGACGACCCCGACACACTTCCCCCCAAGGAATCGCCGCGAACCGACCCGGACGTGAGTGCGGCGAGAGGCATTGCTGGCGCTGCCAGCAACTGCACTCGTTTCACGAACGCTATGCTGGACCAGAACCGGCGATCGGACCACGACACAGCACCGATAGCCGATCGAGTCGAGAACGCCGCCACCGCGACCGATGGATCTGTGTCGACCGTTCGACGGGACCTCGTTCTTCTCGGATGCGTTCCGTTCCTGCTAGTGATCGGGTTTTTGCTCCCGGCAGAACTGCAGCGACGACTCGCGTTCCGGTACACCGATCCGTCAGTTCTCACCGCGTACACGGCACCTTCGTGCACATCGAACCGGCGCACCTCGTCGCGAATCTGATCGGATACGGACTGCTCGCGGGGACGTGTTACCTGCTCGCGGTCGAATCCGACCATCGTTCGTTCTTCGTGATCGCGTTTTCCGGAATCGTGCTGTCGTTTCCACTGACGCTGTCCGCGCTGAACCTGGCGACGCCGAGAAATGGGATCCTGTACGGGTTTTCGGGCGTAAATATGGCACTTCTCGGTCTGTTGCCGCTGTGCCTCGTCGAGTTCGCCCGTGTTCGGTTCTGGATCGGGTTCGAACGCCGTGACGGCGGGATGCTCTTCTTCCTCTCGCTGGCAGCGATCGCGATGCTGGCCGTACCGCTCTCGCTGATGACGAGTGCACTCTCGCTCAGCGCAGTCGTGATTTCCGGATGGTACGTCCACGATCTCACCGATCGAGGCTTTCGATTGGCTGGATTTCTACGGCTGGTACTCGAACGGAGGCACGACGGCAATCAGTTCGTTCTCGGAAGCGTTCTCTTCGTGTCGTACCTGTTCGTCGGATTTCCGACCGACATCGTCACCGACGGTTCCGTCCTGAACCTCTACGTGCATTTCCTCGGGTATAGTATGGGCTTCGTCGGATCGTACGTTCTGCTCGAAGCGCAGGTCTTCGGTCCACCCGCCCCGGCTGAGGCGAGGGATTCCCAACTCGAAACACGGTCTCGATGACTGGGCGAACTCGGGTGGAGTCAAGATCGGCCCGTACCCGAAACACTGGACAAAAGACCACTGAATCACACGGGTATCGAGGCCGTGAACCGCCCCGATTGCAATCAGTTCGAGAGAGCGACTCTCACGAGTCATCACGGCGGATCTTCCGTCTTCCGAGCGACCCCGAGGCATCCGGCCTGCTCCGCCTGTAGATTACCGCCCCAAACATCTCGCAGAAAACATGTATCTGAACCAGAAATATAATGTAAGTAGCCAATAATTCACGATAGTGAATGAGTCGGGTATGGATCGGGAGACTGATACAGGGAGTGATACTCCTCACCATTATTTCACTGGTGATAGGTCAACTACTTGGACAACCGGTCCTACTTGGCTTCGTCAAAACGGGCAGTATGGAACCGACGATCGAGACCGGTGACGGATTTATTGCGATTCCGAGCGCGCTTGCCGGGGATCCTGAGACAGGGGACGTCGTCGTCTTCGAAGCCGAAGAGATCGACGGCGGCGGGCTAACGACACACCGTATCGTCGACGAGACGGACCAGGGCTACGTGACTCGCGGTGACGCCAACCCCTTCACCGATCAGGACGGGGGTGAACCACCGGTACAGGACGCACAGGTCGTGGCGACGACGGTACAGGTCGGGGACTCGGTCGTCACGATTCCACATCTCGGAACGCTCGTGATGGGACTCGACGACGGGCGCGAGTCCGTTCAGACCTGGCTCGCGGCCACCGTCGGCGTTCGATCGCTGCTCGGGACGACGGGTCTCGCCTACCTGTTACTCGGCCTCTCGGCCGTCGCGTACACGCTCGAAACAGTCCGTGAACGTCGTGACCAGGATCGTGAGTCGCGTCTCGGACGCGACCGGAAACGGGTCCTCGATCCGCGGGTAGTCTGCGGGACGTTCGCGGTACTGGTCGTCGTCGCGGCGACTGCCGCAATGATCGTCCCTGCGGGAAGCCACTCTTACGATGTCGTCAGTTCGGAGTCGCCCTCGGAACGCCCGCTCGTGATCGAGCACGGAACGACCACGGACCTGCCATACACCGTCGCCAACACCGGCGCGGTTCCCGTCGTCTCGTATTTCGAATCCGACAGTGATCGCGTCGCCGTCGATCGTGAGCGCGTGACGGTCGGGAGCCGAGCGGAAACCGACGTCACCGTTTCCCTCACTGCACCGGCAGATACGGGATACTACCAGCTGTACGTCACCGAACGCCGGTATCTGCACGTGCTCCCGCTACCGGTGCTCGATTTCCTCTACGGCGTTCATCCCTGGATTCCGATCGCCGTTATCGACGCCCTGTTCGGTGGGACGACCTACGCGGTCGGACGAACGACGATCGACACGGGCCGGTATCGAGGACAGTATCGAAGTCTCCGAAGCGATCGTCCGAGAACAAGCCGTCGAGAACGTTACCGTGACCGATAACTATGGGTAAGCATCCAGTTCGAACGGAGACGTGGTCGAACCGATGACCGAGACGCAACTACGACTGCGAGCGACATTCGCCGAGTACCGACCGATTATCGTCGTCGCACTCGTCGTGCTGCTGGCAGTCGGTGGATGGGTGACGTACGGGACGTACGTCGATCCGGGCGAAGAGACCGAACGACAGCGCGTCGATTCGTGGATAGTCACCGGCGACGTCTCACACGGCGCAGAAATCACACGGGAGAACGCTGTCTTCGAGAACGGATCCGAGTTCAACGACGAACCGGTCTACTACACCGAACTCTCGCCGACGGCCACTGGCGAATTCAGCGTCAGGTATCATGCGACGTCGGGAGAGAACGTCACGATCACGATCGTTCCGGAACTCGTCTATCGATCCGCGGACGAGGACGTAGTGTACTGGGAGCAATCCAGCGAACTGTCGTCGGTCACCGAATCGAACGTCGCTCCCGACGAAGCGGTAACTGCGAGTTTCGACGTCAATACGACCGCCGTCGAAGACGAGGTTGGAGAAATCGAGGACGACCTGGGAGCCAGTCCCGGGGAGACTGCAGTGTTTGTCCGCGCCACCATCGCCGTTGACGGCCAGATCAACGGTCAACAGCGGTCGGTGAGTCAAACGGAGCGCGTCACACTCTCGATCGATGGCGGGACCTACCGTTTCGAGAACGACGACGCGTTCGAGGAGTCGTTCGACGAGTACGAAACCGTATCTGTCACGCAGTCGCACGGGCCGATTCGAACCATCGGCGGACCGCTCTTGCTAGTACTCGGGGGAGCCGGACTGATCGCGAGTGTGATCGCCGATCGGCGCGTTCTCGACCTTACGGACGGCGAGCGACGCTGGCTCGAATACGCCGCCGATCGATCCGAGTTCGAAGACCTCGTCACGACCGCAGCGCTTCCAGCCGACGTTCTCGATCGGCCCCGCGCCGAAGTCGCGTCGTTCGAAGACCTCGCTCAACTCGCGATCGACCTCGAAACTCCACTGATCGACGAGCGAACGGAAGAGTGCTACGTCGTTCCCGGTGAGGACGTCTGCTACGTCTACGACCCACCAGAACCACCGTCTGCGAATCACGCTCCCAAATCGACGCCGGGAGACGGATCGAACTCGATCCTCGAATTCGCATCAGTCGACGACGAAGAAACTGACAACGAGGACAGCGTCGTTGAAGCGGAAACGATCCCTGACGAAGCGACTGACGAGACCGCAAAATAGTGATCGGTTCGAATGGACGGAACCGCCCCGACCACGCGCGACGAGCGGACCGTCGCGGGGTATCCAACTGGAGGGAAGGGGGGTCGTTGCAGTCAGTTGACGTCTGAAACCGAGCCAATCGCACCCTCAGAACCGATCGAGCGAGAACATCCCGATCGGGTGGTCGGTCTCGCCCTCGAGCGCGAGGTCGGCCATGATCTCGCCGATCACGCTGGCGAATTTGAAGCCGTGGCCGGAGAAACCGGCGGCGACGGCGACCTGCGGGTGGTCGGGAAGCGTGTCGAGGACGAAGTGGTCATCGGGCGTGTTCGT
This sequence comes from Halosolutus amylolyticus, assembly GCF_023566055.1. Lineage (NCBI taxonomy): Archaea > Methanobacteriati > Methanobacteriota > Halobacteria > Halobacteriales > Natrialbaceae > Halosolutus > Halosolutus amylolyticus. Next base: position 1,043,208 of record NZ_JALIQP010000002.1, read on the forward strand.
AAAGAGACAGGTCTTCAGGCGCATCGTCGGCCCCGCGCCGTCGGGGAAGTACGTCTCCGCGAACTCCCGCAGCAATCGCTCGTCCGCCTGCGTCGGTTCGCGCTCGAATGCGTCGGGGTCGACCGTCTCCTCGCGGTGGTGATAGCGGCCGAACTTGAATCCCGGGACGCCGTGAACCGGGAACCCGTAGAAGCGCCCCTCCGGAACCTGCAGGTTCCAGACCGGGAACCGATCGGGCGCGAACCGATCGGGCTCGCGGGGCTGGAGCCAGGCGAGCACCTGTCGCTCGGGAACGGCGATCCCGTCGAGCGCGTCGACGAACCGCGCCGCCCACGCCCCCGCGGTGATCACGAGCCTGTCGGCCTCGTACTCGTCGTGATCCGTCTCGACGCGAACGCCGTCGGCGGTCGGCCGCCAGTCGACGACGCGCTCGCGAGCCCGGATCGTCGCCCCGGCGCGGTGGGCGCGCTCGACGTGGGCGACGATACACTGCTCGGGGACGAGAAAGCCCCCATCGGGCTGGTAGATCGCCTCGTAGTCCTCAGGTAGCCCGTACCCGGGATAGCGATCCGAGAGTTCGGCACTCGAGAGGTGCTCGTACTCCAGGTCGTGTTCCTCACAGGACCGCTTCGAACCCTCGACGAGCGGGTCGCCGGCCGGCCCGGCGTCGATCGACCCGGTCCGGTACAGCAACTGGCGATCGTGGTCGGCCTCGAGATCCGTCCACAGGTCGTCCGCCCGCCGGAGCAGGGGCACGTAGTCGGCTCCCTCGTAGTAGGCGAGCCGAATGATCCGGGTGATGCCGTGCGAGGACCCGTAGCCGTGGGGCACGTCGTAGCGTTCGAGGCCGAGGACGTCCGCGCCGCGATCGGCGAGGTGGGCGACCGTCGCGCTCCCCATCCCGCCGACGCCGACGACGATGGCGTCGTACCGATCGGTCATGGGAAGCGGTGCAACGGCGAGGACGAAAACAGTTAACACTCGCACGGACTACTGGAAGCCAGTTCCGGAACAACCGCGGTCGCCCTTGCGGTTGCATCGGCAACTCGGTACAGCAACCGTATCAGTCGTCGACGTCGTCGCTGCGTTCGCGAAGGTGCCGTTTCTGCCGGCGCTCGGTCACGTGATCGACGCCGTCGGCCAGTTCGTCCCTGACGTCGGTCTCGAAGGCGTCGACCTGTTCGAGGAACTCCGTCGAGAACTCCTCGACGAGTTCGAACGTCCACTGGTCGCTGATCGCACCTGACGGGAGGTGATCGTCGCGAAGCTCGTCGGCCCACTCGTCGTGGCCGGCCTCGCGAAGGTGCTCCTCGGCGTCGCTCATCCGGTCCATCGCGTGGCCGAGCTGGTGGTGGAACTCGAGCAGGCTCCCGTAGGCGCGGTAGACGTACTCCAGGCCGAGTTGCATGTCGTGGAGCGCGTCCCGTTCGGCGTCGGTCAGCTCGAGGTCGTCGGGATCTGTGGTCATCCGACCCCATCGACCACGAAGCTCTCAAAAGAGGTTTCAGGCCCGGCAACGGGTTCCGCTTCTCGAGAGCGATCGGTCACGCCGTCACTCGAGACCCGACGGCCGCCTCTGTGTCCTCCTCGTGGCGTTCCGCGCGCCGTTTGAGTTCGCGAAGCATCCGTTGCTCCATGACGAAGTGAGCCGGTTCCCAGCCGAGGTACTCGATCGCGGCCTCGAGTCGCGACGACGATTCTGGCGATCGCATCCGGACCACGAGCCGCGTCGTCCCCTCGTCGGTCTCCCGGAGCACGAAAGCCCAGGTCCACGTCGGCCCGTCGACGGGCGGCCGGAGGACGATCGCTCGTTCCGCCTCGAGGTGGACGACCTCGGGTGCGGATTCGGGCGTTTGGACCCGGTAGTCCTCGGGTGCCAGCCGGACGGTGTCGCCCTCGGCTAGCTGCTGGTACTCGGGGACGATTCGATCGACGGTGTGGATGTCCGCGCCGACCAGGTTCTCGAGCACGTCGTAGCTGTAGAACCCGCCCCGGTTCTGGCCGATCTGGACGAGCCACTGCCAGACCGCGTCGGGCGACGCGTCGATCTCGATCGCGTGTGTCACCTGATCCGCGGGCTCGGAGCAGAATTCGTCGCCGGGGAGCGCGCCGACTGCCTCCCGCGGGGTCGTCCCCCACGTGCGATGCCACGGTCGAACGCGCGTGTGGTACGCGGCGGCGACGGCGATCGAGAGGGCGGCGAAGAGCCACGATCGTCGGCGGCGCGGCCGGGCGCTCGACTGCCGATCGGACGTGCCGGGCGTCCCGTCCATCCTGTCGGTCGCGGCCGGCTGTTCCATCGCGTCCCGATCGCGGGCACGTTCCTCGGCGTCGATTCGCATCCGCTCCAGCGCCCGGCTCATCAGGTAGCCGGCGAACGGGCCAATCAGTCGCCAGTACCGCCGGAATTTCCGTCGTGACGCCGCGTCGGTCGTCGCCGTCCGTGCCTCGTAGGTGAGAAGCGTTCGCTCCGCTCCGTAGGGTCGAACCGACAGACTCACTGCGAGTTTCGCGTACCCCGACTCGTCGAACGCCGCGAACGCGTCGGGGTCGACCTCGCGCCACTCGATCGACGGTCGCCAGAACGTCCCGACGGAGCCGAAGACGAGTTCCTCGCCCGGACGCTCGCCGATCAGGAGCCACTCGTCGGACTCGCCGAGGCGAGCGATCGTCAACTCGCCGGGAAACTGTGCGGGTTCCGTCCCCCGAATCCGGTGGGCGAGTCGGGCGGGCAGATCCCGGAGGCGACCCAGCGCGCGAACGGCCGGGCCGGTGTCCATCATATCGGCTTCGAGCATCGCCGCGTAGGTCGTCTCCGGATCGGCGTCGACGACGGCGTGGCGGTGCTGGGTGACGTCGTACGCCGGAAGGTGGCGATCGATCAGGAGTGGCGGGTCGGCAGACGACGCGGCGGCATCGAATCGGGCTCCGTCGTCGGATCGAGGTCGGGTCAGCGTGTGTCCGAGCGGTCCAGGCATACCGACCGTACTACACTGGCAGGGGTCATAGAGTCGCCGTCGCCGGCCGAGCGGTCCGGTTCAGAGTAGCGTCCCGAACTCGGCCGCGAACGTCTCGACCGCGTCCCAGTCGGTGTACTCGTGATCCCGCGAGGTATCGGTATCACCGCCCGACTTGCGGGCGATGCGGCGCATCACGAATCGCTTGAGCAGGCCGTACTCGCTGTACTTCAGCGCTCCCGCGACCGCCAGCGTGCTGTCCGGATCCCAGCCCGTGTCTTCGAGAAACTCCTCGACGAGATCATCGGCCGCCGATCGGGCCTCGGGATCGTCCGACGCACTCGAGAGGCTGACGGAGAAGAACGCCGACGGCAGCCGGTTCAGCGTCGATCGCTGCTCCCGGACGAAGTCGGTGACGTACGCCTGGTGTGATCCCACGTGGATCGATCCGCCGACGATCACGCCGCCGTACGCCCCCGGATCGAGTCCGGTGGGCGGATGGTTCAGGTTGACGAGCGTCGCGTCGTGACCCTCGTCCCCGAGCACGTCGCCGATCCGGTCGGCGATCGTCGCCGTCTGCCCCTCGCTGGATCCGTAGGCGACGAGGACTCGGGTCACTGGCGGCCACCTCGTCCCGGGCCGCCGAATGCGAAGGTGACCGCTGGACGCGGGAGCGAACCGGATCGATCGTGTCTCATACCCACACGTTCGGGCTGGAAGACGATCAACGCACCTCCACGAAACGACGACCACGAGAAAATACGTGGGTGTTCGGGACGATCGGTTCGGATCGCCGACACAGCGGGACGCGACGGACGTGGCATCGAGGGAAGACACCGCCCGATCGAATCAGTCACGGCGACCGGGGTGGATCGGAACGCGCTCAGTCGATCCCGGTCGTCACCGTCGCGCCGAGGTCCGGCGCGCTCGCGTCGAAGCCGTCGTCACGCAGTTCCGCGGCGAATCCCTCGCACCGATCGCCGTGATCGACGAGCACCGCGGTGTCCCGGTAGGACTCGAGAAACGACAGGAGTCCCGATCGATCGGCGTGGGCGGAGAAGTCGTACTGTTCGACCTGCGCGCTGACGGGCATCACGCGGCCGTCGATTTCGGCGGTCCCGGTCTCGACGAGGTCGCGTCCGGGGGTCCCCTCGACCTGGTAGCCAGTCATGGTGATCTTGTTCATCGGATTCGCCCGAATTTCGGGAATATAGGTCATGGCGGGGCCACCAGACAGCATTCCGCTAGTGGTGATGATCGCTGCCTTCTGTTCAGTAATCCGCTTTCGCTGACCGTTACGTCCGGTGACGAACCGGGCGTGGGATTTCGCTCGCCGGAACGCATCCGCGTCGCGGAGGAACTCGGGATCCTGCTGAAGCATCTCGGTTACTCGCTTCCCCATCCCGTCGACGTAACAGGGGATGTCGTAGGCGTCACAGATGAGCATCATCTCCTGCGTTCGTCCGATCGCGAACGCGGGGACGACGACCGTGCCGCCCTCCCAGAGCGTCGTCTCGACGCTCTCGGCGAATCGTCCCTCCACCACGGATCGGTCCTCGTGCTCGACGTCGGAGTAGGTGCTCTCGCAAATGACGACGTCAGCCTCGGGTCGCGCAGTCGTCCCTGAAACCAGACGCTGGTCGTCAGTGTGGAAGTCTCCCGTGTAGAGCAGCCGCGTATCCCCGTCGTCGACGAGCACGTGGGCGCTTCCCGGAATGTGTCCCGCGTTGTAGAACGTCACCTCGTGGCCGGCCGCCGCGAACGTCTCGCGGTAGCCGTGGGTTTCGGAGACCTGCGTGACGCGCCTGAGGTCGGTCTCGGTGAACGGGCAGTTGTACGTGCCGCCGTGCAGTTTGAGCGTGTCCCGTGCGAGCGTCAGGGTCAACTCGTACGTGGGCGGCGTCCAGTGAATCGGCGGGCGTGAGTCGCCGGAGAGCAACGCAGGGACCGTTCCGACGTGATCCAGGTGGCCGTGCGAGATGACGACCGCATCGGGATCCGGCGTCTCGATCGGGAACTGCGGGGGATTGTCCGTCAGCATCCCGAAATCGAGGAGGAGAGCGTCGTTCACCAGAACGGCGCTCCGCCCGATCTCGCGAGCGCCGCCGAGAAACTGAACGTCCATTGTCGGCGATAGCTCCCGGACCCGTTTTTCTTCGTCGGTTTGCGTCGATGGATGCCGACGCGCCGATCGACCCTCGAAACGGCGACGATCGGGAGCGTCCGGCCAGCCGAATCGCCGCTTCGAAACTACCGCCCTCTGACTGGGGACCACCTCCCCCTGACGGGGGCTTCGTCGTCGACGTTCCGTAAGCAAGCCACACACCCTTCGTCCGTCGTCGCGTAGTCGTCCCGACGAGGAGAGTTCATGGACGAACACGGGGACGGGAATTCGCCCGACCGGCACGCGAGTCACGACGGGCACGACGACCCCGCGGGCGATCGGGGATCGACCCCCGACGAGGGGGACGAACCGCGCGTCGAACAGTCGATGCTGGAGGAAGAGGCCGACGTCGCCGACGAGGGCGAACGCGAGGTCGGCGAGCAGTACGGCCACGAGCATCACGGTGGTGGAGACCACGACGGACGCGGCGAGGGTCACGAAGATCACGGTGGTGGCCACGACGGACACGGCCGGATGCACGAGGGCCACGAACAGCTGTTCCGCCGGCGATTTTTCGTCTCGACCCTGCTCTCGATCCCCGTCCTGCTGTACAGCGAGACGCTCCAGGCGTGGCTCGGCTTCTCGGTCCCGCCGTTCCCGGGTAGCGAGTGGATCAACCCGGTCTTCGCGGTGATCGTCTTCGCCTACGGTGGCGTCCCGTTCCTTCGCATGGCCGTTCCCGAACTGCGCGATCGGTCACCGGGGATGATGACGCTCATCTCGATGGCGATCACCGTCGCGTTCGTCTACAGCCTGGCGAGCGTCGTCTTGCCGACCGAATCGGCGTTCTTCTGGGAACTCGTGACGCTGATCGACGTCATGTTGCTGGGCCACTGGATCGAGATGCGATCGGTCCGCAGAGCCTCCAGCGCGCTCGACGAACTCGCGGAACTCCTCCCGGACACCGCAGAGCGCATCACCGACGACGGTGACACCGAGGAAGTTCCCGTGAGCGACCTGAACGAGGGCGATCGCGTGCTCGTCCGGCCCGGGGCGAGCGTTCCCGCCGACGGCGTCGTCGAGGAGGGGGACTCCGACGTCAACGAGTCGATGATCACCGGCGAGTCGAAACCGGTATCGAAGGAGCCGGGCGACGAGGTGATCGGCGGGACCATCAACAGCGACGGGAGCCTCCGCGTACGGATCAGCGCGACGGGGGAGGAAACGACGCTGGCGGGAATCATGCGCCTCGTCGAGGAGGCACAGGAGAGCAAGTCCCAGACCCAGATGCTCGCCGATAGAGCGGCTGGATGGCTCTTCTACGTCGCGCTCGCTGCGGCGATCGTGACCGCGATCGCGTGGACCGTCGCCGTCTCGTTCGACGCCACGGTCATCGAACGGGTCGTGACCGTGCTGGTGATCGCCTGTCCGCACGCGCTCGGCCTCGCCATCCCGCTGGTCGTCGCGATCAATACGTCGCTCGCGGCGCGAAACGGGATGCTGATCCGCGATCGGATCGCGATGGAAGAGGCCCGCGACCTCGATACGATCGTGTTCGACAAGACGGGGACGCTCACGAAGGGCGAACAGGGCGTCGTCGACGTCGAAACGGTCGGCAACGTCGACGCGGAGGAGGCGCTCGCGCTCGCTGCGACCGTCGAGGGCGATTCGGAACACATGATCGCACAGGCAGTTCGCGACGCCGCCGCCGAGCGGGGCGTCACGACGAGAACGGCGACGAACTTCGAGGCGCTCAAGGGCCGGGGCGTGCGTGCGACCGTCGACGGCGACACAGTGTACGTCGGCGGTCCGAACCTCCTGTCGCACCTGGACGCCGACGTCCCGTCCGCGTTGGCGTCGTTCGCAGAGCGGGCCGGTGAAAACGCGCAGACGGTCGTGTATCTCGTTCGCGAGCCCTCGAATGGGCGAGCGGGAGCGACGCGACACGCGAGCCGCGAGGGCGAACTCGTCGCCGCGTTCGCGCTCGCCGACGTCGTCCGCGAGGAGAGTTACCAGGTCGTCGACGCGCTCCACGAACTCGGAATCGAGGTGGCCATGCTGACCGGCGACTCCGAAGACGTGGCCCACGCCGTCGCCGACGATCTCGGGATCGACACGGTCTTCGCGGAGGTACTGCCCGAGGACAAGGACGAGAAGGTATCCGAACTCCAGGAGGAGGGCAAGTCCGTCGCGATGGTCGGCGACGGCGTAAACGACGCGCCCGCACTGACCCGCGCCGACATCGGCATCGCGATCGGGTCCGGAACCGACGTCGCCGTCCAGTCGGCGGACATCATCCTCGTCCAGAACAACCCGCTGGACGTCGTTCGCCTGGTGAAACTGAGCAGGGCCAGTTATCGGAAGATGCAGGAGAATCTCGTCTGGGCCGCCGGCTACAACGTGTTCGCGCTACCGCTCGCGGCGGGGATCCTCGCGCCGATCGGCATCCTGCTCTCGCCCGCCGTCGGCGCCCTGCTGATGTCGCTCAGCACGGTGATCGTCGCGATCAACGCCCAGTTCCTCCGCCGGGTCGATCTCGACCTCCCGAGTCTGTCGGGGGTATCCGCACCGCAGAAACCACAGCCAGCGGACTAACGAAGTTACGTCGGGAATTGAGACGCGCTCCCGACCCGGTTCGTTCGGGCGGGGTTCCACCTCGGTCGCGACCGAAAGCGGACGAACCATTGGATCGAAAGCAGGCAGATGATTGGCGCCGAGGACGAGTACATCGCCGTGAACCGGTCGCGGAACGCGAACGCGGGTGGCGAACGCAGACCACGGCGGACGAACGATACCGCAGAAACGCCCGGACGGTACTGACCCGATACGCAGTATGAACGTCTGGTATCTCCTTCTCGGCGTCGTTCTGCTCGGCGGTGTTACCGTCGACCTCCTCTGGACGACGCTCTGGATCTCGGAAGGTGCCGGCCCACTGACGTCCCTGCTGATGGCGTGGACGTGGCGGGCGCTACGGACGGTCGGGCCTGAGAATAATCGACTTCTCAGTCTCTCGGGACCGCTAATTCTCGCGCTCGGCCTCTCGACGTGGATCGTCCTCCTCTGGAGCGGCTGGACGCTCGTCTTTGCCAGTGCCGAGCACGTCCTCGTGGATACGCTTCGCCGGGGGCCGATCACGTGGACCGATCGGGTCTACTTCACGGGGTACGCGATATTCACGCTGGGAAACGGCGATTTCGCTCCGCGAGAGGGGTCGTGGCAGGTACTGACCGTCCTCGCGTCCGCGAGCGGGCTGCTCTTCATCACGTTGAGTATCACGTACATGCTGTCGCTCCTCGACGCCGTCACGCAGAAGCGTTCGTTCGCCAGTACCGTGCGCACACTGGGCCCGTCGAGCGAGGAGATCCTTCGAACGAGCTGGGACGAGGACGGATTTCGCGGACTCGATCTGCCACTGAACGCGATCACGACGCAGCTCAACACCCTCACGACGAACCACAAGGCGTACCCGATCCTCCACTATTTCTACAGCCAACAACCGAACGAGGCGGCGGTACTCGGGATCGTGATTCTGGACGAACTGCTGACGCTCCTCCGGTGTGGCGTCCCGGAAGCGGTCCGCCCCGACGCGATTCTCGTTCGGAGCGCTCGGACGAGCGTACAGAACTATCTCCGAACGCTCCAGCACACGTTCGTCGAACCCGCAGATCGGACGCCACCGCCGCCCGACCTCGGGCGTCTCCGTGAGGGAAACGTTCCGACGGTCTCCGACGACGAGTTCGCCTCGTCCCTCGACGAACTGAGCGATCGGCGACGAGTACTGCTCGGCCTCGTCGACTCCGACGAGCGTGACTGGCCCTCTCCAGACGAGTCGGATGACACCATTGCGTGAGGAGTGCGGTAACTCCCGGCGGCGAGTTCGACGCGGGACCGCATCGGCGTCGCCCTCGAGCGCGCAGTTACACCGTGTCGTCGGGATCACGTTCGGCCGCCATTCGTGCGGCTTCGTCGGCGTACCGGTTCTGCACGGCCGTCTCGTCGACGGGTTCGAGGTCGTCTTCGGAGACGTCTTTCGCGGCAGTCACCGTGTCCATGTCGACGACCTGCGATGCGAGTTCCTTCCGAAAGAATCGATCGCCCTCCGGGGTCGCGTACTTGAGAACGATGAGGTTGCGATTGTTGTACCCGCGCTCGACGAGCCACACACGGACGTCGTCAGACTCCGGTGACATGGCTGAACGAACGAGATCCGCGAGTGTATTCGTTGGCCTTGACGCCGATTGATAATGAAAGCCGAAATACTCGCGGGTGCAGCGACGGTCACGGTACCGCGAGCAGATCGAAGCCGTGATCCTCGCTTCCCGGGCCGGGCGGGTACCGTCAGTGATCGTCCTCGTGATCGCCGTGGCCGCTTTCGCCACCGTTCCGAACCTGTTCGTTCAGTCCACGGATCTTCTCGTGGGAACCGTCAGGCAGTTCGGACTGCGGCGCAGCCATGCCGGGCTGGTCATCGAGGTGAGGATCGCCGACGACGACGCTCCCGAGCATTCCCCCGTTCTCGTGTGGGCTACAGAAGTAGTCGTAGACCCCCGCAGTTTCGAACGTGTGTTCGAAGGTCGCGCCCGCTTCGGTGAGCGTTCCGCTGTCCCACGCGTCTGCGTCGTCGGGAATCCGCCGGGGCCTGTCGTTCGTCGGCGCGTAGGCGGTCGTCGTGTGAGAACCCCTCTCTAGGACCCACGAGACCGTCTCGCCTGGCTCGATTCGGACGACGTGCGGTTCGAAGTGAGTCCCGGAGTCGTTGGTCACCATCGTCACCTCGGACCCGCTCGCGGATGTGCTTTCGTGGTCGCTCTCCTCCCCCGACTGGGTGTCCTCCTCACCGCTCCGGTCGTCGGATTCGTCGCTGGAGCCATCGGTGCTCCCGTCCTGACTGGTGTCGGTCTCTGGACCGTCGTTATCGGTCAGACAACCGGCAAGACCGCCCACGATCGTTCCGCTAGCTACACCGAGTACGCGCCGTCGGGATGACTGATCACTCATCGTGGTCGCCAGACTGTCGAAACGCCCGCTACGAGTTCCTTATTTGGAGTATAATGTCAGCAGACGTGTTCGTACTCTCGGCGGACCGTCCAACCGAGTGCCCTGCCGTGAGAGGACGTCAGATTCCACTCTCGGAAGCGTATTCCCACGAGTCCGTATAGGAGTCGTAGAGCCGCCGGATCATTCCGCCGTCGGAGAGGAGTCTGGCCGCGATCGTCGGCCGTCTCACGACGCGCCGAATCACCGTTGCAGGTCGCCGTGTAATGTCGTCGATCGTCAGCCCGTCGAGGGCCTCTGCGACGGCTGCCAGCAACTCGGGATTTTCGTGTTCGACCCACGCACCACGCATCAGGTGGGCGAGCCGGTACTCCGACTGCATCAGTTCGTGCAGTGCTCGTGGATACGCCGACTCGTTCCCAGCCCTGATCAGGTCGGTGAGGAGAGACGCCGATCTGATCCCCTGGCAGATTCCCTCCCCCTGATACCGATTGGCGATTCCGGCCGCATCACCGACGAGAAACACGTTCTCCTCGGGATAGTACGCGCTGGCAGGGTCGAGGCTCGGACCTTTCGGGATCGTGTAGATGTTGACGCGGTCCCGGTCCGGTATCGGGAAGCCGTTCCGCTCGGCAGCAGCCTCGAGCGCGGCGACATAATCGTCCGGACGCTGGTCACCCGCCCACCCGATTCCGACGTTCGCGTGACGCTCGGACTTCGGGAACGCCCAGGCGTAGCCGACGTAGCCCTCGAAAAAGATGCGCGGCCGGTTCACGTACGCCGAGAAGTCGCCCTCGACCGTCGCATTGAGAGCGACCATATCACCCGTGTAGTCTCGCGTTTTCCCCTTCGATTTGAGCGTCAGGGAGGGCTGGCCCGACGCGTCGACGACGTAGTCGTACGTCTCCACGATGTCCGCGTACTCGTCCGGCGAGACCGATCGTCCGGTGCGGAATTCGACGCCCCGGGAGGCGAGGCGATCCGCCCACTGTCGTTCGACCACGTCTCGCTCACAGATGTAGCCGGGGTCACAGCGCAGGTTCGACGTCGCCAGCGGGGGCGCTTCTGGCGGGCGATCGGTGCCGGTATAGATCCGGAGCTGGAACCCGTCGACGTCGTTGACGAATCCGTTCTCGGGCGTCTTTTCGAGTGGTACCAGCGTTGCATCGTTTATCGCCTCGCCACAATCGACCCGCTTCTCGTCGTACTCCTGGCGTTCGTAGACGGTCACGCTAGCGATCGCTGGTAACTGGTTCAGGCCCGTCGCCGCGGCGAGCCCGGACACGGAGCCGCCGATAACTGCTGCTGTGGACTGACTCTCGTTCATCGCTGTTTGCGTCCTCGATCGAACCATCTCCGTGCAGAGTAATGAGAATGGTCGACAGCCTGTCGGGATCGATGCGCATCTACGCGGCCCCGGCCACCGGTCGTCCGGAGTCAGGCAGCGGCTACCGGTCCCGGAGTCGCGTCCGATCGGACTCGTGGCCGTTCGAGGAATCGCGGTCCAGCCGTGGCGCCGACTCCTCCGTCTCGAGCAACAGGTCGAGTTGCCGTTCGAACTCGTCGTCGTCGATCTCGCCCGCGACGTACCGCTCCCGGAGTCGTGCTTCGGGGTCTCGATCGGCCGTCTCGGTTCCCGTGTGAGGGGCCGCGATCGTCGACTCGGCTCGCTCGTCTCCGTCGTCGCGGACGAGCGACCACAGGCCGACGAGTGCCAGCAGGACGACCCCGAGAACGACGAGAGTCACGACGAGCGAGACGACGGTCGCCACGACGCTCATGGCGAGGCCGACGATCGTCGCGATCGCGGACAGGACGAGGATCGCGAGCACGAGCACGCCGACCCCCTTGAGGACGGTGGTCGTGAACCGGCTCATACGCTGGTGTAGCACGGTCAGGTTCAAAAACCACACCCCAGGGAGGCGATCGGACCCGGCCCCGGATCGGGATCAGGAGGTCCCGTCCGATCGGACCGGCGTGCCGTTCGAACGCTCGGAGCGGAACTCGGCGAGTCCGATGAGATAGACGTCGAGCAGGCAGACGACCAGGACGGCAAGCGGGAAGGCGACGTCGGTGTAGCTCACGGCATCGAACTGCAACGCCGAAATGACGAACGGAGCGCCCGGTTCGAGCGCACTCGAGAGTGTCCGCGCACTGAGGAACGCGAGCGCAAGGACGTAGCTGCCGAACCAGGCACCCCCTCGCTTCCACTGGCCGAGATAACAGTGCCCGAGGCCGGCGACGAGTACCGTCAGCAGGTACGCCGGCCAGAGCGGACGGATCGAGTCACTCATCGACTCCACGTTCGTCGTCCAGCACAATCCCTGTTACTCTCGAGAGCGCCACCGGACGCTGTCGAACCGGGGTCGTCCCCACCCGCTACGGACGGTACCGCCGGATCCCGAACCGGCCGTAGCCACCGTACGCGAGCTCCAGCGAGCCGATCCACCAGTTCCAGCGCTCCGGCGGGCCCCCGTCCGGGGCGTCGGCCAGTTCGTCGACGACGACGTCGTTCGTGAGAGCGACGCCCACGTCCTCGCGGTACTGCCCGGAGTCCGCGAGGTCGACGGCCTGCCGAACGACGACGCGGGACTGGCCCATCGTCCCGCCGAACTCGTCGCGCAGACGAAGCTCCAGTCGCCCCGGATCGAGGGTCATACCTCCAGGAAGGGGTCGTGCGGCCTAAATCCCACTGCCCGGCTCGTCGCCGGTCCGCCCGTGGCCGTCGGATGGAGCGATCGAGTCGGATCCTGGACTATCGATCGGTCCGACGACACCGCGACGAGAGCGATCGACGGGCCCCGAACGCGGACCGACGGCCGCGTCGGGACCTGGCGTGGCCCGTGTTTCGATGTGTTTTTGGGTACCGACCGTTTTCTCCCGTGCATGGCAAGTTTCACTGTCGTCGTCGGCGACCCCGATTCCGGGTCGTCCTACCAACTCGAGGCGGAGGAACAGGACGCGAACCGGTTCATCGGCAAGTCGATCGGCGAGGAAGTCGACGGCGGAGCGGTCGGACTCGACGGCTACACGCTCGAGATCACGGGCGGCTCTGACGAGGCCGGCCGACCACTCACTCCCGAGGTCGCCGGAGCGAACCTGAAGGAAGTCATGATGAAAGAGCGCAAGACGGGCTACCACCCCAACCGTGACGGCGAGCGCCGCCGGATCACGGTTCGCGGTCGCGAGATCTCCGACGCCGTCGCACAGATCAACGCCTCGATCGTCGATCGCGGGAGCACCGAGGTCGACGAGTTGCTGGGCGGCGACGACGAGTAACGTCCAACCGGGTTCTCTTTCACCACACATGGCAGACCGCGTTTCGAGCGACCATCCGTCAGTGCGAACGATTCGAGCGACGTGTGCGGAGACGCCCTCCGGCCGCCGTCTGGAGATCCCGTCGGACGAGCGCGACGCGTTCCCGACCGACGAGGTCGTCCGCATCGTCCTCGACGGCGACGAACTGTTCGCTCGCGTCGAGCGGGCGCTCACGGGAGACGACCTGTCGATCCCCGGCGTCTACGAGACGCCGGACGGGGCACGCGATCCCGGCGGCGGTTCCGATCGGCTGTCGGCGTGGATCGACGACCACGACGTCACGGCGGGTGGCTCGATCCTCGTCGACATCGTCGAACCAGAGTTCCTCTACGGCCTCCGTGGACCGGGCGAGTCGGTCTACTACGACGCACGCGAACCGCCGAGCGATAGCCTGTCGTCGATCGCAAAGGACATCGAGGAGTAGCGAGACGGCGATCGGGTCAGCCACGCTTGACACCCGTGAGCGCCGGCTGGTCTGCTCCGTCGATCCGCTGGAGACGGCGGGTGCTCGTCGGGATCGAACGCGACGAAACCCGTTCTTCGACCGGATCAGAGCCGGGGCAAGAACGCGTACAGCAAGAGACCGAAGGCCAGGTGCTGGACCATCGTTCGCTCGACGGTCGTCCGGACGTTCGCCTCGTCCGCTATCGAGTACTCCTTGGTTCGCACTTTGGCGTGCATCGACAGGACGTCCTCTTCCTCGAGCCTGTGGAGGCTCGGGTAGACGGTTCCCGGACTGAGCTGGGCACCGAAGAGGTGGGTCAGGTCCGAGAGCAGCTCCTTGCCGTGGGTCTCCTCGTGCAGTGTGATCAGCATCAGGAGGATCTCGTCCAGGTTCTCCTTGATGATGGCCTCGTCGAACTGGACCTCGTCGGTCGGGAGCGCACTGTTGACCTGCTCCATCAGTTCGTCGAGTTCGCGTTCGACGTCTCTGGTCGTCTCCTCGGTCGTTCCGAGGGAAATATCGTACGATTCCGACTGTGTGTCCGCAGTCGCCGCCCTCGACAGTTCGTCGAGCACGGACTCGGTATCGGATGTGTCCTCACGCATTGACGATCACCGGTTGGGGGGTTCGCGACTGACACCGCCTCACGCAGCCGTCGATCACGCACAGTCGACGACCAGTTGCCACGCGGTCCCACTCACGACTACTGATTCACTGGAACTGATACATATTAAACGACAGGGAACCGACCGAAATACAGCGTAATAAATCAACTATCGTTACTTACACAAAAATTGTCCTGTTCCGGCGTTACGTGAGAGCTGACAGTAAATAAATATTGGGGTTGAATAACGACACCATATGCCGGCATTATACGACTATATTCATTATTCTATCCACATCAAGTGTCCTTTGAAAAGTATTGTGGCCACGTGCCAGATATTTGGTCAGTGCGGCGACGGCCCGTCCCGAATGATGCTCACCATCTCGTCCGTCCCGTCCGATTCGTCTTCCTCGTCGATCTGTCGTTCGACTCGGCGTTCGGCCATCCTGGCGATCATGACGTGTTCCTCCAGGTCGTCGCCCCTGATCCGGGCGATGTACTCGAGGCTCTGTGCGTGTGCGCTAAAGAGCGTCCCGCTCAAGGACTCGAGCGGATAGTCGAGCGTCGTGGGTTCGTCGTACCGTTTGTTGTGGATCTCGCCGAGGGAGAGTCCGCGCAGGTACGAGGTCATCTGTTCGCGAACGAGCGGACTGATCCAGTCGAGGTCCTCGTAGTAGCGAAGACAGTTCAGCGCACCCGTCGTCCCGAACGTCTCGCCGAGAAAGCGAGCCCACTGGATCGTCGCGTCGGTTCGTCCGGCCGTCTGTTCGAGCGTGTCGAGATAGGGCTTCGTGTCTGGCATGAGTGGACGCCGGCTGGTCCGGTCTAGTACCTGTCACTGCTCCGGCCACCAAGAAGGCTCGCGTCATTACGAACCGTGAGTCGTCTTCTCCGGGCCGCGGAACGACCCGAAGCCGGCGTCACTAGACGCTGATGACGAAGTCGACGACGTACTGTGTGACCACGGCGACGGTAGCCCCGAGCCAGGTCAGGAACACGAAGTGAACCAGGCTACTGATCATGTGCCCGCGATCGGTGAGCCGGATCATAATCGAGGAGAGCATCGCGTTGATGAGAATCGTGATGATCAGCAGGTACTCGATCGCCTGGAGGTTGTACTGTTCGGTGCTCAGGAACTGGCTTCCCATTCCCGCGTTGGCCTGATCGAAGTCCATCTCTGCCGTCACGGTCATCATGACGTCGACGATCTCGAGACCGATGAAGAACGCGAAGACCGAGGACGCCGTGATGCCGTAGAGGACACCGATCAGCGTCGTCGTCGCCTGCTGGCGTTTCTCGCGGACCTTGAGCACCTCGTTCTGGTTCTTGCTGATGACCTGCCCGAGCACTTTCGGATCGCCGCCCATCTGCCGGCCGACGACGTACATGTCGCCGAACTTCTGGATGAGGTACGATCCCGTCTCGGCGGCGAACAGGCGCCACGATCGGACGTTGTCGATCCGCATGTTGAGCCGTCTGTAGAGGAAGTCGACGTTCTCGGTCAGGGCCCCGAAGTCCTTCCGGCGCAGGCTCTCGAGAACGCTTCCCGTCGACGTCTGTTTGACGCTCTCGACGGAGCCGAGTGCGCGGATAAAACTCGGAAACTCGCTGTCGCGAACCTTGACCCGCTTCTCTTCCTGGCGCATCCGCCAGCCCGGGAGCAACAGCGGAGTGACCGGAATCGCAGCGAGGACCGGCAGCGGAACGCGATCGGGCGCGATCGGCAGGAAGCCGAGCAGGACGAGCAAGACGGCGACCCCGAGCACGAGGCTCGTCCCACAGCCGATCGCCAGCGCTCGCGGGATCCGCGAGAGCGGCCCGGGGCCCGCGGTCTCTTCGATGTACCAGAGCGGATCGTACGGCGAGACGACGTGGATCGCGTAGACGAACCCCGCCTGGGCGATCGCGAACAGGACGATCGTCCCGCCGATCAACAGCGTCGGACTGGTCCCGATCAGGATCGGCAGGACGATCGCGAACACGAGCACGAACGCCACCGACAGCATCATCGACATGTACAGTTCCTTCATCACGTCGAGTTTCGCCAGGTCGGACTCGTAACGGGTGACGAACTGCTGGATGATCGTGTCCTGTTCGTCCATCAGGAACTCGTCGATCTGCTGGCCGCCGCCGACGGTGTACGCGAGGCGCTCGAGGAAGTCCGACAGGAGCGGACTCGTCGACTGTCTGGCCCGCATTCGGCAGGCGTCGTCCAGGCTCTGGTTCCAGGTGTCGACCATCGCCACGAGGTGCCCCATCTCCTCGGCCAGCGCGTCGTACTCGTCTTCTTCCGCCAGCGTCCGAAAGATCTCGACCCGGTTGATGTTCGTCATCGAGAGCACCGTGATGTGGGTCAGAAAGAGGTGGAATCGCTGGCGGACCTGCTTTCGCTTGCGATCCTGCGCGAGTTTCGGGTAGATGACGGCGATGACGATCGCCAGGAGCCCCAGCAGCACGGCCGGGCCGACGACCATCAACGGGAGTCCCAGCGCGATCGGAATCGCGATCGCCGCGAAGAAGAACCCGATCGACGGGGCGATCACGAGCAAGAGATAGCGCCCGACGGGCATCTCCATGTTCGCGTACGCCCTGGCGAGCGCTTTCAGTACCGATCGGGCGCTCGTGTCGGGCGCGGACTGGGACTGTGTCGACATGGTCAGGCGAACTGGTCGAGACCGCGGATCTGGATCGGGAGACCCTGCAGCCCGTCGCGCTGGAAGTCGGCGATCGCCCTGTTGACCTCGTGGTACCCCAGCACGTCGGCGTCGATGAGCTGGCGGATGATCTCCGCCCGGCGATCGAGTTCGTCGTAGATCTCCCGGGTGTCCTGGTAGCCGAGCAGGGTCGCGATCTGCTCTTCGAGGACGTAGGAGTTGTTCCGGCCGGTGAAGACGACCTCGTCGTCTCGCGGGTCCCACTTGAACGCCTGCCGGGTGACGACGCCGCCCTCGTAGTCGGAGTAGCCCTCGATCTCCTGGACCGAGGTCACCCGACGGAGGACGTCGTCACCCTGCTTGACCCGGTTCTGGAACAGCGCAACGTCGCAGTTGTCCATGAACGTCTCCGGAACGTTGATCGGGTTCCCCGTAAAGCGCTGGATCATCGAGACGATGTCGCTGGCGTGGAACGTCAACATCACGGGGTGGCCCGTCTGGGCCGCCTGGAACGCCATCTGTCCCTCTTCCCCGCGAACCTCGCCCACGATGATGTAGTCCGGGCGCGATCGGAGCGCCGCCGCGACCAGGTCGAACATGTCGACGTCGGCGCTCTCGTCGCCCGAGCCCTCGCGCGTCAGGAGTTGTTGCCAGGTGTCGTGCGGCGGCACGACCTCCGCGGTGTCCTCCGCGGTGTAGATCTTCGCGTCCCGCGGGATGAACGACAGCGCGGCGTTCAGCGTTGTCGTCTTCCCCGAGGCCGTCTCTCCGACGACGAACACCGTCTGCTCGTTCTCGAGACACAGCCAGAGGTAGGCCGCGAGTTCGGGGCTCAGGGTCCCCCACTTCGTGATCTGGAACACCGACAGCGGGATCTCCTCGCCCTGACGGATCGTCAGCGACGGCCCCTGCACGGAGACGTCGTCGGAGTAGATGATGTTGATACGCGAGCCGTCGGGTAACGTCGCGTCGATCACCGGGTCCGAGTCGCTCACCGGGTGGTTCATCCGCTCGCCCATGTTGCGCAGCCACTGTTCGAACTCCTCCGGCGTCCCGAAGTCGACCGTCGCCGCGATCATCCCGTAGGTGCCGTGATCGAGGTAACACTGCTTGGGACCGATTACGTGGATGTCCTCGTTGGCCGTATCGGTCATCACGGGTTCCAGCGGTCCCAGCCCGACGATGTCCCGCTGCAGCTGGTAGCGGAGCCGATCGAACTGGTCCCGGGACAGCGAAATTCTGGACGTGCCGAACGACTTCAGGCGACCGATCGACTGCCCCGTAATGCCAGAGGTGACCTCGACGACCTCGTCCAGCAGTTCGTCGAGGTGCTCCTCGAACTCCTCGCTGTTGCCGGGCGCGGGCCGGGTGACGCTCTTGTCCAGGATGCGCTGGCGGATCCTGTTGTACAGTTGTTTGTCCTGATCTTCGAGCGTCGGTTCGACGCAGTAGTAGGTGGTGCTGATCCCGAGATCACCGTGCACGTGACAGAAGATGGGCGATTCGGCCTCGTAGATGACGTTCGGCCGATCGGATTCCCACTCGCTCGAGGGTTCGTCGATGAGCTTCGGGTACTCGTTGTGCTCCTCGTAGAACCACTCGAGGTGTTCGTCGAGGTGTGGGTGCTCGTCCGCCAGTGCCGCGAGATCGTTCTCGAGGGAGGAAGTGCCGAAGTCAGACATTCAGGCCACCGTCCTGCTCACGATCGAGACGCCGCGTCCCTGCTGGACGCTGAACCCGATCGAGTCGTCGACCGGGGTCTTCATGTTCTGGAAGCGCCGCACGAGGATGTTCCGCCTGATTTCCTGGCCGACCTGGCTCGTTTCGAGCTGGAAGTAGACGTCGGCGACGTTGCGAAGCGGGCGCAACGCGTCGTCGCGGACGCTCGTTGGGTCGACCGTCAGGACGACCGTCTTGTCCTGCATCGTTACCTGCCGCAGGAAGGTGACGAGCCGCTGGATGACGTGATCCCCGTCCTCGTCGGAGACGGCCTCGTAGTTGGGGTCGTTCCGCAGGAGTGCAGAGAGCGTGTCGACGAAGACCGCGTCCGCGTTCCAGAGGGTCTCGGCCCCCGCAAAGCGTGCCAGCAGCTGGCGTTTGGCCCCCTCGTTGTGCGTGTCGACGTCCGCGTGCAGGAACAGCAGCTGTTCCCCCAGGAGCAGGTCGACCACGTCGTAGGACAGCGAGTGCATCTGCTGGACGAACTCCCACGACTCCAGTTCCGTGGAGATGTAGGCGACGTACGCGTCCTCGGTGGCCATCCCGTAGGAGAACCGCTGGCTGAGGGCGCTCTTGCCCGCGCCGTCCTCGCCCTCGATGAGGACGATACTCCCCTCGGGAAGGCCGCCGCCGATAGCGTTGTTCACGCGATCCCGTCCGCTCAGTCCGATTGATAGGTACTCCGTCATGGGACGTAGAATTCGAACACCTCCCTGTCGCCGTTCGCGTCGATGACGATCCGGTGTGCGCCGATTTCCAGCGCTCGATCGATCTCGAGTTCGGCGACCACGCCGCGTCGCCACGGGTCGTTGCCGCCGCCGACCGGGACCGTCGTCGTCAGTACGTCGGTCGCGACGTACTCGCCGTCGAGCAGGATATCGAGGTCGGATCCGTCACCGGCAAGTGTCTTCTGGCCGGTGTTTTTCACCAGGAGCGTGACGTTCTCGTCGCCGCTCGCGTTGTACACCGCGTCGCTCCCCGGATCGCTGATGATCTCGACGTCGGTGTCGATCTTGTCGGCGACGTCACCGCTGTAGGCGTCGATCGAGTTGCTGATGTCGTTGACGTTCGTCACCAGCACGCCCGCGACGCTGGCGGCCACGAGCATCGCCGCGATGAACAGGATCAGACTCGAGATGGATTCACTCGCCACGCGTCACACCTCCTCGATTTCGGTCACCGTCGCCGCGATCCCGTGCTCGGTAACGAGTTTGACCCGCGCGGGTTCGTCCGCGACGCTCTCGACCTCGATCGTCAGCCGTTCGCCGGGTTGCCACAGGTCGCGGTCCGCGGTCCCGTCGATCGTGGCGGTCCAGTCGTCGGTCGATCGGTAGACGCCGTCGATCAACAGGTCCGTCTCCGAGACCGACAGCGTCGTCGAACCGGTGTTTGTCACGTTCACGGTCAGTTCGTCCGCGGTTCCGTCGTAGGTCACGTTGCCGGCGTCGATCGCGGTGTTCCTGATCTCGAGCGCGCGATCGTCCCGGTCGTCGATCGACGCCGATCGCTCCTCGTGTGCCGTCTGGACCGCCGGGTAGGCGATCCCGACGGCGACGAGCATGCCGACGAAGACGATCGCGACCGCGCCGCTCGTGCTGAATCCCACGATCGATCACCGTCAGGGGTCGACTTCCTGTCTGGTCTCGTGGATCTCGTTCAGTTTCATGATGTACGTGTAACTGTCGGCGTGATCTTCGGCGGTCAGCTCGTCGGGTACCTGTCCCGGATCGACGTGGATATCCAGGTCCGGACCGCTGAGCACGGCCTCGAGCTGTGCTCTGACCTCCTCGTCGATCCAGCCGATCTCGGCGTAGTACGAGATCGCACGCAACGTGGCCGCGGGCCCGGCCGTCCGGACCAGGTCGGTGAGCCACTCGAAGACGATGATGTCGGTCGCGTACGTGTCCGCGAGCGTCGTGAGCGTCACGTCGCCGTCGTCGCTGGCTCCGTCGCTCTCGCCAGCCCCGTCGTCGACCGGCTCCTCGGCGTCGACGTCAGCCTCGGGACCGGGATCATCGACGCTCTCGGTCGCCTGAACCTCGACGCGGGTGTCGTCGTCCGCCTCGTCTTCGAACGCGATCGGTTCCCCGCCGTCCTGGCGGGCCGCCTGCGCTTCGGCCGCGTCTTCGATCACGCCCTTCAGGTCGTCGAACGAGACCGTCTCGTCACGTCCCGTGTCCGGCCCGTCGGATTCGAGGCCGAAGCCGGTCTCGGCGGGTTCGGTCCGGTCCTCGCCGAAGACGCCGAACCCGCCCTCCGCTTCGCCCTCGCCGGTGAATGGGTTGACGTCGTCGGTCAGCTGGTCGTAGACGCCCAGCAACTGCCGCACCGTGTCGTTCATCTCCTCGACCTGGCTCGAGACCTGCTCCTGGGAGTCCCGGAGCGCACCGAGTTCCGACTGCTTGTCCTCGAGTTCCTCCTCGAGCTCGTCGATCCGGTACTGGAGGTCTTCGCCGTCGTCGGTCCCCGATCCCCTGCCGAACAGGCCGCCGGAGCCGCCGTCGGACTCGGTCGACTCGTCCGGTTGTGCCTCCTCGTCGCCGCTTTCTGCGGCCGCCTCGGCCGCGGACACGTCCTGGGTCTGGGCGTCGGCCGTGGGCTCGGCCCCATCGTCGGCCTCCTCCCGGCGCTGTTCGCGCCGTCGGCCGCGGCGGCCGCCGCTGTTCCCGAGGAAGTCTTCGAGGAGTTCGCGGAGGTTGTCGAGTCCGAGATCCATATGCGCCTACGCAGGTACCTCCGCCTGGCACGTCAGTTCGCGTACGCCGATCGCCGCGGGCGGCGTCTCCCCGGACACACGTCGCACACTCATTGCGAATCTACTCCCCAGTAATCACACCACTCCTAAAGGTCTACTTGCCAGTTCGTCCCGCGTTTCGAGTCGTGAGTCGAGTCTCGATACGCCGGGTGAACTGATACGGACGTTGATAGTCCGACTAGGGAATATGTCGACCGGGGTGCATCCCCAGATCTGTGATGCCAACGCACTCGCCTCACTCCGGCCCTCGACGGGACGCTGCGATCGTCCCGTCGCCACGCCCACCGCGGGAGCGACGGGCCCAGCCCGTCGACCCGGAGTGTGCCGTCCATGTGGGCGGCAGTCGCTGTGGTCGGGGACCGATCCTCGATCGCGATCGAGCTGGCGGGGAGGGCACGCAGGGTGTACGCATATGATAGGGATACATACACGAGACGACGGCGATGCCGATCGCGGTCAGGTCGGGATCGGGACACTCATCGTGTTCATCGCGATGGTGCTGGTGGCTGCTATTGCAGCCGGGGTCCTGATCAATACGGCTGGCTCGTTGCAGAGTCAGGCCTCCGATACAGGTACAGAGACGCAACAGGCGGTGGCGAACCAGATCGAAGTGGTTCATGCTTACGGTGTGACGAACTACGAAGCGGGCACAACCGATGCAAGCCAGGTTGACGAAATCAATCTCGTCGTTAAGAAGTCCGCTGGCTCTGACGTCATCGACATGACGTCGTTGACTGTCCAGTACACGAGCGAAGGGACATCCGATACGCTCGAGTATGTCGATTCCAGTACCGGTGCTGGTGCAGACCAATTCGAAACCACCGGACTAGCAGAGACACCAGATGCTGGTGAATCCCTCACCGATACTAGCGACCGGATCGAATTGAATATCGTACTCGCAAACACCGGTGATACTGCGCTCCAGCCCGGTGACAGCGCGACGGTCGAACTCGTTGACCAGTCCGGTGCCAAGTTCAGCTACGGCGTGACTGTCCCAGCCACATTCAGCGACGACTCCGCAGTGGTGGAGGTCTAACAATGTTCGAACACATTCACTCCGCTGAGGATCGTGGTCAAGTTGGGATCGGGACGCTCATCGTCTTCATTGCGATGGTCCTAGTTGCGGCGATTGCGGCTGGGGTCCTGATCAACACGGCCGGTTCACTCCAGAGTCAAGCCTCTGATACCGGAACAGAAACCCAGCAAGCAGTAGCCAACCAGATTGAAGTTGTCCACGCCTATGGAGACATTGCCGAAACAGAAACTGCCGATTCATATAATGTAGTCAGTCAGATCAATCTCGTTGTTAAGAAATCTGCTGGCTCGGACGTTATCGACATGACGTCGCTAACGGTTCAGTATACTAGCAAGTCGGTCTCTGAAACGGTCGAATACGATGGCGGTGCAGGCGACGGAAGTGGATTTGCTACAGAGGGATTAGCAGATACCAATGTTGACGGAACGTCACTGACCGACACAAGTGACCGGATCGAGCTAAGTGTCGATCTCACTAGTAGTGGACCGATCACCGATACCGCTGGTCAGGCCGAGCTCGAACCGGGCAATAGTGCGACAGTTAAACTCATTGACCAGTCTGGTGCGAAGTTCAGCTACGGTGTGACCGTCCCATCGACATTCAGTGACAGTGCAAATGTCGTGGAGGTCTAACAATGTTCGAACACATTCACTCCGCTGAGGATCGCGGTCAAGTCGGGATTGGGACGCTCATCGTGTTCATCGCGATGGTGCTGGTTGCGGCGATTGCGGCCGGCGTTCTGATCAACACGGCCGGTTCGCTGCAGAGCCAAGCATCAGACACGGGTACCGAAACACAGCAAGCAGTAGCGAATCAAATCGAGGTCGTACACGCTGTTGCAGAAACCCAATCAGATGGAGATGAAGCACCTGGTACTTCTGGGACGACGAACACGACCTCGTATGACACTTCCGAGTTCGACGAACTTCAGTTGGTCGTTAAAAAGTCAGCCGGATCTGAAGTAATAGACATGACATCGCTGACTGTCCAATATACGACTGAGAGCGGTTCAACGACGCTTGCACATGATTCCGTGTATGTAGATGATGAAGTTGAAACCGAACCTCACTTCACTACGACTGCAGCAACCACGGACTCAGATCCAAACTCTCTGACAGATACCAGTGATCGAATTAACCTCATTATTCCACTGCTTGATGGAGACGGACAACCGGCCGACCTCAATCCAGGCGACAGTGCAACGGTGGAACTCATTGATCAGTCCGGTGCGAAGTTCAGCTATGGAGTGACGATGCCCGAGACGACGGCCGACGGTCAGACCGTCGTCGAAGTCTAACCACCACCCACCATCACGTGACATGACTCCCCAACGATCGACGCACGACAACGACGGCGTTCTCACCCCCGACGAACTGCAGTTAGACGACGATCGGGTCGCCGAACTCAGTGAGAACCGCTATCTCGTCCGATCGGACGGGCCGACCGCCGCGGACGAGGGCTCGGCGGCGGGGACCGCCGAACCCGCGGACGCGATCGACGCGGGCGGCCTCACACAGCCCGGGTCGGCGTCCGCGCACGCACAGGAGGCACCGCACGCACGCGATGTGCAGGGCCTCGCCGCGGCGACCGAGCCCCACGGGGTCGACATCACGCTGAAGACCGACGGGGAGGTCGCACACCACCGCGCGACGTCGAACGACGTCCGCGAGGTGTTCGTCGACCTCCTAACGTGGTACGCCGGCCAGTTAGACGACGACATGTCGCCCGGCGACGCGTTGCGGGTGATGCTGGCCGCGTCCGACATCGAGGTCTGACGGGGCAGTCGTATCGCGACCCACGCCGGCGGTGGCGTGGCGAACAGGGAATGCGGCGTGATCGAAATTTTTGGACGAGTCCACGATCGGCGGAGTAGCGACGCGATCGAGTCCGGGACCGCGATCGAGCCGTCCCGACCGACCGATGACGCGCCCTTTTTCCCCATCGAGCGAGGATCACGACGCATGACCGACTCACGGACGGCCTTCCTCGCAGGGGAGCGCCCGGACGACGTGGCGTTGTTTCTCGCCGACTCGTTCGTCGACGACGATCGACTCACGGAGTTCGGCGATCGGGTCGACGGCGGCGTCCTGATCGTCGTCGACGGCGATCGGGGCCGGAGCGCCTTCCAGGCCGCGACGGGCACCGGCGCGATGGAGTTCGCGAAGACCGCGATGCAGGAGGAGAGTCCGATCGACGACGAGCTGACGGACGGGACCTGCCCCGACGCGGACGAGGAGGGGCCCCACCAGCCGCAGTTCATCTTCGCGTTCGCCGAGGAGCAAAACGAGGACGTCGGCGGCATCTACGCCGACGGCGACGTCATCCACGCCTACGCGCGGTGTGCGTGCGGGACGGCGTACTCCGATCGGTGGAACGCGACGGACGCCTGAGACGGATCCCTGTACCGAGTTCCCGGCGCACCCGCAAACGGGTCGCGGATGCGCCGGAACTGACGGGCAGGAGCCCGTCCGAATCCGGCCCGCGTTCGTCGCGGTCACGACCGCCCGCTGCAGGGCGAGGGACCACCCTTTTGCGATCGGACGGGGTACTGTCGGGGTATGAGCTCCTTCGAAACCCCGCACGAGACCGGACGCGGGTTCGGCCTCTCGAGCCGAGACGTACGGGTAATCGGCGGCGCGAGCATCCTGATGGCGATCAACGTCGCCCTCATGTACGTGATCGTCACGACGCCGCTCCAGCAGGTCAACGCCTACCTGTTCTCGATCCCGATCGTGGGCGTGCTGGTCTACGGTGCGGCGATCATGGCCGGCGAATTCGTCGCCGAACGCGGCGTCACGAACGGTGACATGGGAATTGCGTTCGTCGGGATGGTCATCCTGCAACTCGCCTTCGGGATCTTCGGGGCCGGCGTGTTGCGCTTCGCGCCGCGAGAGGCTCACCTGACGATCTTGGGCGTGACGGCGATCGTCACCGCCCTGCTGACCGCCGTCATCGCCGGCTACGTCTACGCCCGATCGAAGACGTTCGAAAGCTGGGGCCGCTACGCGAATTTCTCGTTCATCGGTGGCATCGTCGCGGTCCTCGTCGGGACGTTCGTCCAGCCGGTCCTGCTGGTCGGCTTCGTCCTGATCTTCCTCGGATTCCTGCTCCGACTGGGCTACGAGATCTGGCAGGTCCGGGATCGGCGCGACGCCTCGATCGGCCTCCAGACGATCGGCGTCTACATCGCCGTGGCCGGGGTGTTCGTCCACGTCCTGCAGCTCGTGCTTCGGTACATGGCCTCGCGGCAGTAAGGAATCGGCTACCTACTCCTCGGCGGCCGTCGAATCGTCCGATTCCTCGTCGACGACCGCCCGGAATGCGTCGAGGATGACCTGTTTTGCGACCGACCCGCGGGTCGTCCAGTGGTTCGCGTAGTCGAGCATGTCGTCGTAGATGTCGGGCTTGCAGCCCGCGGCCTTCGGGTGGCCGCCGCCGTTTACTTTCCCCGCGACCTCGTGACACCGATCGAATTCGTCGGTGCCCCGGATCGACGCGGAGCCGGCGGGTTTGACGATTACGGAGGCGTCGGCACCCTCCTCGCGCATCGCCTCGGCGACCTCGTTCTGCGAACAGCGGCCGTAGGTGACGCCGACCGTGTAGCCGCCGATTTCGCGGAACTCGGCGCGGCCGACGGCCCGATCGATGAGCGCCTGTTTCTCGACGCGACGCTCCTCGATGAACTCCTGGGCCCATTCGGGCAGGTCGACGCCGTACTCGCGGACGACCTCGACGTACTCGGCGGGATCGGTCCAGTAGGCGTAATCCGCGAGGTCGTCGCTCCGGGGGTCCTCCCGGAGCCAGAGGTCGTGATCACGCGTCACGGCGGCCAGTTCCTCGTACACCGGGGAGAAGTCGTAGTCGAGCGATCGGTAGACCACGTCTGCGCTGCACTCCTCGTCCGAGTCGCCGACGACGAGGTCGACGCCGGCCTCGCGGACCGATTCGGCGACCGCGTCGTCCCACTGGTGGTGGTCGTACCACGCGACCCCGGAGGCGGTCTCGACGGCCGCCTCGAGTTCCTCCGCGACGTACTCGTACCGGTCCGGTGCGAGATCACAGACGTAGATATCGATTCCCTCGTCGCCGAACTCGGCGACGCGAGCCAGCGCGTCCTCGACGTCGTGGGGACTCGCCGGAACGAGCGCGACCTCGTGGGGGGTCGGCTCGGGGGCCTCGAGCGGATCGTCGGCGTCGGCGGCGAGGATCGCGGGTTCCTCGGCGTCGTCGATCGCGTCGGCCGCGTCGGCCGTGCTCGTCGACTCCGCGCTGGCGTCGTCGCCGGCCGCCTCGTCGTCCGGTTCCGGGACGTTCGTGACGTCGTCGTAGGCCTCCCGGAGCAGGGCGACACAGGCCAGTCCGTCGGCGTCGGGGTCGGCGATGACGGCGACCTCGGCCCCCTCGAGTGCGGCTTCGGTCTGCTCGTCTTCGATGTCCTCCTCGAGCGCGTCCGGCAGGAAGAAGCCGGTGCCCGGCAGCACGGACTTGCGGGCGATCGGCAAGTCGCCGCTGTCGATGAGTTCCTCGTCCATGGAACGTCCTGTGGTCCGGGCGGGGAAGTAACCGCCGGTCTTCGCCGTCGGGCCGTCCGCGACCGTCGGCGCCGTCCTGTAGTAGCCACCGAAACGATTTACACACTGATCGCTACGCTATCGTGCGACCAGGTGTGCAATGACTTTCAGGAGCTACGATAGTTCAGGCGTCGGCGGCCGCCCCGTCGGCAGCGTCCTCGTCCGCGGGTTCGAGTTGCCGGACCGTCAGGACGGGGACTGGCGAGGTCCGGACGATCCGTTCGGCGACGCTCCCGAGCAGGAGGCGGTTCTCACCGTGGCGACCGCGGGTTCCGGTCACGATCAGGTCGGCGTCGATCTCCCGCGCGTACTCACAGATCTCGGCCGCGGGTCGGCCCTCCCGGACGGCGGTCGTCACCTCCCGATCGGCTCGCTCCTCGACCGTCGCGAGCGCGGCGTCGGCGGTGGTCTCGAGCGCGGTCCGCAGTTCCTCGCGCAGTTGCTGGGGCGAGGCGTCGACCTCGCTCGCGTCGACGACCGAGAGGGCGTGGACCTCGGCCTCGAAGCGGCCCGCGAGATCGAACGCGACGTCGACGGCCCGTTTTACGCTCTCGGAGCCGTCCGTTGCGACGACGACCGTATCGAACATGGGCGGGAATTGCGCCCGTGACCGCTTAAACACCCCTGATCGATCCCGATCGGCGAACGTACCGCCGTCGCCACACGGGGATCGGTGGCATCGACCCGGCGCGAGCCGCGATCGATTCGCGAGATCGGCGGGACCCGATCGCCGGACGAACCGGGAACGGTGGGGAGCCTTTTTGAGAGCGGAACACGCACAGGCGCGTATGGACGCCAGCGAGCCGTTCACCGTCGACACCGTTCTCGCACCGGTCGACGGGAGCGACGAGTCAGCTACCGCCGTCGAGTACGCCGTCGCCGTCGCCGATCGCTACGACGCCACCGTCCACGTGCTGTACGTGCTCGGTCGCGGCGTCGTCCAGGGGATGGACGCCGGGACGGTCGACGAGACGGACGTAGCCGATACCACCCAGGACTTCTTCGACGAGATCAGTGCCGTCGCGGACGATCGCGGCGTCCCGCTGTCGACCGCCGTCGACGACGGCTTCTCCCAGACGCGAAAGACGCGCCACCCCGGCAACGTCGTCCTGGACACCGCCGACGCGATCGACGCCGACTTCATCGTCCTCCCGCGCGAACCGGTAACCGGGACCTCCGCGGAGGTCCTCGAGAAGGCCGCCGAGTACGTCCTCTCGTACGCGAGCCAGCCAGTACTCTCCGTTTGAGTCTGTTCGTCGTCGCGTTCTCTCCGCTTTCGCCGGCCGCGTAACGTAACTCGAAATCGGTGTGGATCCCTCGAAAGCCCCTGAGGAGAGACCAGCGATTTCGAACCGCGTGCGAGTCGATTCCCCGGATGAGAACGGTTCAGTCGAGCAGGATCGCCATCTCCTGCTCGAAGCTCTCGGTGCCGGTCGCCTCGAAGCCGACGCGCCGGTAGAGCGCGATCGCCGGGTTGTTCCAGCGTTCGACGGTGAGCCAGACGCGATCGATGCCGCGGTCGCTGGCGTGGCCGAGCAGGTTCTCGAGGAGGACGGTGCCGATCCCGGCCCGCTGGTACTCCTGGAGGACGAAGATCGCGAGTTCCCACTCGACGTCGTCGTTCTCCTCGATCAGGGACGGATCGTCGGCGTCGGGGACGAGCATCGCGTGGCCGATCACGTCGCCGTCGTGGCGCGCGACGACGGTGACGCTATCCTCGCCGATCGCCTCGAGCCAGTTTCGGATGCGCTGTTCGCCGGTCGGCGGAATCCCCTGTGCGCGGTCGGCCGGATCGAACTGGACGTACATGTCGACGACGTCGTCGAGGCCCTCCTCGACCTCGAGGGCGCGGACCTCGATCGATCGGCCGTCGCCGTCCTCGAACGTCGTCGGCGGCGAGGGGAACGGACCCGACGGGTCGTCGGGGTACTGACGCGAACCAGGCATGGTTATCGGACCAGTTTGACCGTGATCGGCGAGTTCAGCAGGACGAACTCGGTGACCGGGCCGAGCTGGATTTTCCCCATCGGTGACAGCGTCCCGCCGCCGATGACGAGTTGATCGAACTCGCCCTGTTCGGCGTAATCGACGAGGGCACTGCCTGGGTCGCCGTCGAGGCGTTCGATCGAAGCCTCGACCCCGGCCGACGAGAGGAGTTCGTCGGCCTGGCGATACATCTCGTCCTGCGAGCGGTCCGCCTCGGGTTTCTGGACGACGGCAACGGACAGGTCGTCGTCGGCCTCGGTCGTGCGCTCGATCGTCCGACGGAGCGCCGTGACCGACTCGTCGCTTCCCGCGAGCCCCAGCAACACGTTCATGTATACGCGTGTGAGCCAAGGGACAAAAACCGTTGTGCCGTTCGTCCCCGGGTCAGGAGGCCGATCGATCGGCGATCGAGCCGCCCGCGTCGAGTCGCCACGGGGACCACGACAGCCGATCGTATGCCGTGCTGGCGCACGCGTTGCGCGTGACGACGGCGTTAAGGGTATGTGGTGAATACGTTGACCGAATGAGTGATGCGGCGCTCGATGTCGTCGAGTTCCTGCTCACGACGAGCGTGTATTCGGACGACAGACGACTGGACGAGAACGACCTTCCGCCGTCGTACCGCCGGGTGTACTGGACCGGCGGTGTCGACGACGACGAGAGCGAGAGCGGCGGTGAGCGCCACCGACCCGCCGGGATCAGTCGTCCGCTCTCGGTGACCAACAGTACCGCGCGCGAGGCGACCGACGTCGATCAGCCGTGGGCGGCCGTCTCCGAGCTGATGTTCACCGAACGCGACGAGTTCTCGGGAACGATCACGCTCGCCGACCAGGACCTCGCGGAACAGTGGTTCGTCGAGCGCGTCGACGAGGAGCGACTGCTCGAGAACCCGACGCTCGCGAAACACTTCGCCGAGCACGACGAGTACGACGTCGACCACCAGACGGCGCGCGATCGGAACCGGCCGATCCAGGCCGATCGGGTCTGGATCGACGGCCTGCTCAACCAGTACTTCGACGAGGAAGAGGACGAAGAGATGCTCGACCTCGTGGAGGTTCGCGCCCCCGAGGAGGTCGAGATGTCGCTGGACGACCTCGTCCTGACCGACGACCAGGAGAACGAACTCGACAAGATCTCGAAGGCGATCGAACACCGCGACTACCTCAAGGACATCGGCCTGCGCGAGATCGGGAAGCTGCTGTTCGTCGGCCCGCCGGGGACCGGCAAGACGTCGACGGCGCAGGCGCTGGCCCAGGACATGGACCTGCCGTTCGTCGAGGTCAAACTGTCGATGATCACCTCGCAGTACCTGGGCGAGACGGCGAAAAACGTCGACAAGACGTTCGAGGTCGCGAAGCGACTCTCGCCGTGCATTCTGTTCATCGACGAGTTCGACTTCGTCGCCAAGACCCGGAGCAGCGACGAACACGCCGCCCTCAAGCGCGCGGTCAACACCCTCCTGAAGAGCATCGACAACATCTCGCTGATCGAGGACGACGTCCTGCTCATCGGCGCGACCAACCACCCCGACCAGCTAGACGACGCGGCCTGGCGGCGCTTCGACGAGATCATCAACTTCCCCAAGCCCGACTACGGCATGCGGGCCGACATCCTCCGGGTCATCACCCGGACCATGGACATCGACGAGTTCGATCCGGAACTCGTGGCCGACGCGACAGAGGGACTGACCGGCAGCGACCTCCGGATGGTCCTGCGCGAGGCCGTCCTGGAGGCCCTGACCGAGGACCGGACGCAACTGACCCAGGACGACCTGCTCGAGGCCGTCGAGGAGTTCGAGGAGCGCGACACCCTGAAGAACATGGACATGATGGGCGGCGATCACGACGCGCTGGTCGCCGGCGGCGATCTCGGCAAGGCGAGCGATGGTGGCGAGCCACACGATCACGACCACTCGCACGACCACGATCACTGATTTTCGCGGCCGCGATCGATCGCCGTCCGCATCCGATCGAAACCCGGTTGCGATCGCCGACGGGTTCCGATCGGGCGCGACGTCGTTATCGATCACCGCGCCGATCGCGAGTAGGTGGGGCGGACCGACTCGCGAGTCGCGAAGGGACTACTCGGTCTCGTCGGCCGCGTCGCTCCCGTCGGCGTCGCTCTCGTCGGCGTCGCCGAGCGCGTTCGACGCGGCGTAGGCGGCCCCGCCCGCGACGCCGGCCGCGCCAGCGGCGACGCCGAATCCGGGGATGGCGGACGATCCCTCGTCCGTCTCGTCCGCGGTCTCCTCGTCCGGGTCGGTCGCGACGTCGTCCCCGATCGGGGCGAACGGAATCGTCGCGACCTCGTCCACGGAGTGGGCGAGCGCCTCGGACTGGTCGATGTTGCCGGGCGTCACCATGTCGATGACGTTCGGCGCGTCGGACCCGTTCGCCCCGCCGAACGACCAGTCGCCGCCGTCGGTGCCGACCTGGCGGATGCGGCCCTCGCCGTAGCCGTCCATGCTGAACACGAGCGCCATCCCCTCGCCCTCGGGCAGGTAGTCGAGGCCGTCGTCGGGGACGGTCATCCTGATCGTCCGCGGATCCTGGGTGCGATCGTAGTGGAGTTCGACGTCGCTGACGTGGGTGCCCTCGGCGTCCTCGACGCGGGGCTGGAACTCGTCGACGAACCCGTCGGCGACGACGCGGTGGTGGTAGGCGGCCTCGAACTCGGCGTTGACGCCGGTTCGGGCCTCGGTCGTCCCCGCCTCGCCGTCCGGGTTCCGGAAGTAGACCTGCATCATCGGGTGCGAAAAGCCCAGGGGGCCGTTCCAGGGATCGCTGAGTTCGTTCTGGAACTCGTAGGCGATGCGGTAGTGGCCGTCGCCCTCCTCGATCGTCACGGACGCGAGATCGAACTCGCCCTCGGGGATCTCGTCGGTCTCGGGGTAGGTGTAGCTCCCGGGGCCGTGGTCGGTGCCTTCCTCGGAGGGCCACTCGACGAGCGCGTCGCTCGAGAGCACGAATTCCTCGGGTTCGTCGGCTTCCAGCACCACGGCCGTCCCGACGGTCACCGCGGCGGTCCCGGTCTCCTCGTCGTACTCGATGTTCGCCGGCGAATCGGAGAGCAGGTTCTCCTCGTGGACGTAGTCGCCGACGGTGATCGTCTGTGGACCGGTCTCGAAGTTGAGGAAGACGACTGCACGCCTGTCGGTGTCGGGGTCGTACCGGGCGTACGCGAGCGCCCCGTCCTCCTCGCTCTCGTAGTCGATCCGTTCGAGTCGGCCCCGTGCGCCGAAGGCCGGGTGATCGTGGTAGAGATCGACGAGGCGATCGTAGAAGTCGAGCACGTACTCGTCGAACTCGCCCCAGTTCATCGCCTCCCGCCAGTCGTAGAGGCCGGTCTCCTGCCCGTAGTAGAGCATCGGCACGCCCGGGAGCGTGAACGTCGCCGCGGCGGCGGCGCGCTGGGACTCGGCGTCGTGGCTCGCGAGGAAACGATCGGTGTCGTGGTTCTCGATGTACTGGAGGAACAGCGCGTGGTCGGGTGCGCCCTCCTGGCGGCGGCGCTCGACGGCGTCGAGGATCGACTCGGGGTTCCCGTCGGCGGCGTCGCCGAGCGCCGCGTGGAGGTGGTTGTCGTAGTGGACGTCGAACAGGCCGCCGGCGTACTCGACGTCGTAGGGCATCGTCTCGTCGAGCAGGAGGAACTCCGGATCGTGGCGCTTGATCCGATCGTACATCTCCTGCCAGAAGCCCTTGGGGACGCCCCAGCCGACGTCCGCCCGGATGCCGTCGACCTTCTCGACCCAGTAGTCGATCACCTCGAGACAGAACTGGCGCACCTCGGGGTTGTCGTAGTTGAGGTTCGGAATGCCGCCCCAGCCGAAGTAGAACTCCGCCTCGAGGGCGTCCCGATCCGTCCAGCGGTACCAGTCGACGTACTTCTCGTGGTCGGGGTTGTCGGGATCGGTCGCGGCCTCGAAGAACGGGTGACTGTCGGCCGTATGGTTGATCACGAGGTCGAAGATGACCTTGATGTCGTGTTCGTGGCACTCCTCGACGAGCGCCTCGAAGTCTTCCATCGTCCCGAGGTCGGGATCGGTCGAGAAGTAGTCGACCGTGTGGTAGCCGTGGGGGCCGCCTTCCTCCGGCGGCGTGCCGAAGCCCCGATCGGTCTCGACGAACGGCGTCATCCAGACGGCGTCGACGCCGAGGTCCGCCATGTGGGCGACGCGATCGGCGATCGTGTCGAACGTGGGGTCGTCCTGGTCGGGGAATCGGCGGGTGAAGATCTCGTAGACGACGGCGTCCTCGGCCCAGTCGGGCACGTCGTAGGGGTGCTCGACGGTGATCGAGTCGCCGTCGGGGACGAGGTCGATCGCGTCGGGAACGGAGTGGCGGGTGCCGACGGCGACCGCGTGGACGCGGACGCGATCGTCGATGTCGGCGGCCGAGATCGGGCCGTCGAGTCCGCCGAGTCGATCGCGGTGGCGATCGTCGACGACGAACTCCACGTCGAGGTCGCTCCCGATGACGTCCTCCCGTTCCGGTTCGCTCGCCGTAGCGTTCAACAGCACCTGCCCGCCCACGACCTCGGCGTCGAGGTCGACGCGCGGACGCGGATCGTCCTCGGTATCGTCCGGGTAGACCCGAACCGTGAGTTCGTGGGTGCCGTCGGGAGCCTCGAGTTCGAGGCGGTACTCACCGGGTTCGTCGGGATCGAACGCGACGACGTCGTCGCCCGAGAGGTCGGGGTCCGCCCCGTCCGGTGCGTCGACGATCGACCACGAGTAGGTCGCGTCCCCGTCCGGATTCCAGGGCGCGAGGCTGTCCCGCGTCTCCGTCTCGTGACCGAGCGGGTCGGCGATCGCCTCGTTCGCGTGCAGAAAGCGGGGCGGGCCCGGGTGGTGGGAGCCGTCGCCGCTCTCGAGATCGATCGACGCCGCGTCTGTCCGGTGATCGGCACTCGCCGGCGTTCCGAAGGCCGAAGCCGTCGTCGCGGCGGCGAGCGTCGTGATGAACGTTCGTCGGTTCACGGTGTGTCACGTGTTCGAGCGCCGCACTTTAATATTTGTGACGAAAAAACACATCATAGTTATTGTTCCTGAGGCGACGCCACCCTTTTCGTCCCACCGCCCGATACGGCGGATATGACCACCGATCGGAACGTGTTCGGGACCGAACTCGACCAGGAGGAGTCGGCGGAGTGACCGCCGCACCGATGCGCGTTACGCTGCTGGGAACCGGCGACACGACCGGCACGCCCACCGTCGGCTGCGACTGCGACACCTGCGAGGCGGCGCGAGAGCGCGGCGTCGAACGGACCCGGTTCTCGGTCCACGTCGAGAACGGTCGGATCGGCGAGTCGCTCCTGATCGACTTCAGCCCGGACTTCCGGTACCAGTTCCTCCGGGACGAGGTCCCCCTGCCCGACGCCGCCGTCATCACGCACGTCCACTTCGACCACCTCGACGGCCTCGGCAACGCCTTCCGCGTCTTCGACTCGCTTTCCGTCTACGCCGCCGACGAGACCGACCCCGAGACCGGGACGAGCGTCGCGGAGACCGTCCGCTCTGACTACCACTACCTCGATCCGATCGACGTCCACCCGACGACGCCGTTCGAACCGGTTCGCGTCTGCGGATTCGACGTGACGCTCGTCCCCGTCGACCACCCGCCGCTGGTCTGTTACGGCGTCGTCGTCGAGGACCCCGTAACGGGGGCCAAACTGTCGCTCACGGGAGATACGAGCTACGACGTTCCCGATCGATCGCGCGAGACGCTCGCCGATCCGGACCTCCTGCTGGCCGACGCCATCGTGCCCGCCGACCTCTGCGAGTACCACCCGATCGGAGGTCGCCACGAGGGGCCCGACGGCGTCCCGCGAACGTTCGGCACGAAACACATGACCCGCGAAGGCGCGCTCGCGCTGGCCGACGAACTCGGGGCCGATCGGACGCGACTGGTCCACCTCGCCCACTACTACCCCGCCGAGGAGGCGTTCGCGGAGCCGCTGGCGATCGACGGCGAGCAGTACGTCCTCGACTGATACGGATTGCTGTACCGATGTACCGGCGCAACCGCGATCCGGGAGGCGGTTGCGCCGGAACTGACGCACAGTAAACCGTATGAAGCGGGTACGAGGCCGACCGGAGAGCCGAGGGCCGGCCCAGCGATCGACCCACGTGGCGCAACCACGGCGCTCAAGAGCGTCGACCTCCCTGTTCGAGGTATGAACTGGCGCAGACGCCGGGTCCTCGGCGCGACGATCGCGGCCGCCACGTTCGCCGGCTGTCTCGGCGACGACGGCGACTCGACCGACGAACGCGATCCGGACGGCGAGACGGACGACGCCGCCCACGGGGACGATCGGGACGCAGAGACCGTCATCGCGGAGTACGACCTCGCGGACCGGACCGGCGAGGACCCCGTCGCGATCAGCGTCGATGCCGCGGGTGACGGCTTCGACCCCGCGGGGTTCGAGATCGACCCCTCGACGACCGTCGAGTGGACCTGGGAGGGCGGCGAGGCGGTCGACGCCATCTATCCGATCGACGTCCCCGCCGAGTGCATGTGGGACGAAAGCGAGCCGACGGTTCCCGAGGGCGATAGCTGGGACCGACTCTTCTGGGCGCCCGGCGACTACCTCTACGGCAGTCGCGACGCGGACGGCGAGGAGTTCACGGGCGTCTTTCGCGTTCGCGCGAGCGTCGACGGGGACGACGTCGGGTCCGGAGACGGCGACGGGAACCACACGAACGGGACCGAAGACGGCACGAGCGCGGAGGACCACGCGGACGACGAAACGTAACGCTGGGACGAGCCAGCACCCCGATCGCTCACCCGAATCGATCGAGGCCGGACTGTCGGCGACGTCTCCCGTCCGGATCGCGCACCCATCGGGTTCGTCGCGATCGTTCGTCGTCGAGGTCGACCGCCGGCGGAGAGTCGGCCTCGTACCCCGGACACGACGGCCCGCACTCGGACCCGGCGTCGACGACGCGCCCGTTCCACGCGCAGTAGGGCACGGTCGCACCGGCGTCGGTCGTCGGCTGGCAGGACTCACAGGCCGGGAACGCGTACGTTCGCCACCCTTTCCCGTAGGCGCGTTCGGTGATCCGGCGGCGCGCTCGCGCCTTCTCGGCGGGGGAGACGACCGCCACGTCCGTCCGGCCAGGGTGGAACTCGATCGGTTCGATCCCCGGTTCGTCGACGGGCAACGGCCTCGGTTCGCGGACGACCTCGATCTCGACGACGGGATCGCCGCCAGCGGGAACGCCGTCGCCCGCCTCGGCCGTCGTACCACGATCGTCGCGGTGGACTCGCCAGACGCCGACCGCGGCCGGAATGCGGTTCAGGTGGGCGCGCGTGACGTAGCTCTCGGTCGCGAGGATCACCGCGTCGACCAGCGCGAGGCTGACGTCGGTCCGGAGTTGCGCTTCGAGGTCGCCGGGTCGACCGAGGTCCGGTTTGTTCTCGATCCCGACGAGGCGATCGTACCAGTCGGGATAGCGGGCGACCTGGCGGACGTAGTCGCGACCGCGCCGGCGTTCGCGTTCGAAGAAGCCGATCTCGAGGGCTCGCTCGGTGGCTCGCCGGGCCTGTGCCGGGTGGCAGTCGAAGGCGTCTTTCCAGTAGCGCGCCCGGCCGGGGCCGACGGCGGACTCGATCGCGGCGTCGGGGATCGTCTCGCCCGTGAGGGCGACCCGATCGGCGAACGCGGGACCGGGATCGACGCAGACGACGTCGAGAATCCGACCCCCGGGCTCTGCGACGCTCCCGCCGAGTTGCCGGGCGACGATCCCCTCCCGTCGCTCCTCGAGCGCGGCACACAGCGCGAGTTCGAACGCGAACTCGGACACGGTGATGGGGAGGCGCGCGATCGACAAAAGTCGTGGGATCGGCGGGGTCTACCTCCCGCGTCGTGGGCCGATTCTGGACGCCGAATCGTCGGGGGTTCGGTCGGTGTGCCGGGTCGTCGTCGGACCGTTCAACGCGCGGTTATCGGGCGCGAACGGCGGCCGCCGAGCGCCGCCGTCGATCGAACCGCCGGCCGAGCCAGCGGCCTACCAGTCGCGCGCCGGCGAGGCCGGCACCGATCGTGCCGAGTCCGACGAGCAGCGCGACTGCGATCGTCACGAGTGATACGTCACGCACGACTGCCGTCGCCACGAGCGCGAGGGTCGTCGCCGCGACCAACAGAATCGTCGTTCCGAGCGCGACGACGGCGATGTCGAGGAGACTCCGTCCGTCGATCGAGTCGACCGTCCGCGGTGGTCTGGTCGTAGTCATTGTATCTAGGACGACGCGCGGAACGGGGATAAGTGTAATCTGAACGATATTTTTGTAACGCGGCATACTGAAATCCGTTTGAGTACCGGCCGCGGCGCTGGTCGCCGTCTGGCATCGCAAAAGCGGGACCGACGGTCGCGGACGACCGGCGTCATACGGTTTACTGTAAGTCATTTCCGGCGCAACCGCGATCCGGGCGGCGGTTGCGCCGGTAAATCGTTACAGCAATCCGTATCAGGCCTCGTCGACTCGCGTCTCGAGAACGGTGAGGTCCTCGTCCATCGTCACCTGCAGTTCGTCGCCCGCCAGCGGAATCTGCACCTCGAGTCGGAGCGGGTCGCGATCGGAGACGCGCGTGTACTCGTCCGAGACGCACCACGGGAGCGTCCAGTAGGGACGCTCGTCGAGGGAAACCCCGCGTTCACGGTGGAAACTGACGACGTCGGAGTGGTCGAGCAGGCGCAGGCCAACGGCCGAACAGAGCGTATGTTCACACTGTGCGCACTCGTGGTCGACGCGAAGGCCGACGCCGAGACAGCACGAACCGTCCTCGACGATCCGGGTCTCCATCCGGCCGTTGCACTCCGGACAGACGCCGTCGGCCGCCAGGCAGTGCAGGTGTCGAACCCGCTGGTCGAAGGCGTCGGCGAGTTCCTCGCGCGTCCGATCGTTCAGTCCGCCGGGCGGGAACCCGTACTCGCCATGGCGCTGGCCACACGCCTGGCACCGGATCGTGAACTGTTCGTCCTCGTAGCTCGCCTCGAGGGGGCCGTCACAGGCGTAACAGCTCCCCTCGACCGGGAACGGCTCGATCGAGGGATCCTCGGTGAACGAACCCGCGATCACCGAGCGGACGACCTTCTCGCCGGCGTGTTTGAACGTGTATCCGTCGTCCGTCTGCGTGACGAAGTGTCCGGTCAGCTTCTGGAGGTGGTAGTTGAACTGCGCCGAATCCCGCATCCCCACCTCGCGTCGCAGGTCCGAGAAGGAGACACACTCCGCGTCTGCCGCCCACAGCGCCTCGAGGATCGACAACCGCGTCTCGTTGCCGACGAGCGCGAACGCGTCGGCGGGATCGAGACAGTCCGTACACTCGAGCGGGCTCTCGCCCTCGGTCGCGACGTCCGATCGACTCATAGGGGCCCGTACAGGAGCAACTGTCAAAACAGTTTGCTGAACCTCGTTTCTGTTACCTGGTTTTCATTTCGTGGGCCGATCGGCGCTCACCGGTGTCCCGGCCGCGGGGCCGCCTTCTGCAACGCGGTCTCGGCGACGTTGCCGCCGTAGTCGGCGCTCCGGGAGAGCGAGTCGAGGATCAGGCCGAGCGACTGGGCCCGGACGGGATCGAGGTCGCGAAGCATGTCGTCGATCTGGCGGGTGTGTTCGTCGATCTCGAGGACGGACTCGAGAGCCTCGTGGCCGAGGTCGGACGCCTCGTCGCCGTCCTCGGCGAACAGCGCGTCCATCGACTGCTCGAGGATCTCGGCGGCGTCCGCGTGGAGGTCGAGTAGCGCCTCCGCCACGTCTTCGGGGATCTCTTCGAGCTTCAGCGCGAGCTGGCTGATCTTGACGGCGTGGTCGGCGACGCGTTCGAGTTGCCGCGCGCTCGAGTGGAAGTCGAAACAGTCCTCGCGAGAGACACCGAGCCCTTCGGCGGCCCGGGGCGATCGCAGGGTGGCCCGGAAGATACGCGAGACGACGAGGAAGAGCCGATCGACGTCGTCGTCGCGCTCGACGACGTCGTGGGCGATGTCGTCGTCGTTCTCGACGAGCGCCGTCACTGCGTCCTCGAGCATCGAGGTCGCGATCAGGCGCATCCGCGTGACGGCGTTGACGATCGACAGCTCCGAGGAATCGAGCAGGTCCTGGACGACCACGGAGTCGGAACTTTCGTCGACGATTTCGACGCCGATGAGCCCCTGGATCGCGCTTCGAATCGACCGACGCTGGTCCGTCGTGATCCGGTTCGCCTCGAGACGGATGACGTCGAACCCGCTGACGTACATCGTCAGCACGGCGCGAGTCAGTTGCTCCCCGTCGAGCGACGCGACGTCGAGCGTCCCCTCCTGGTGGCTCGACTCGCGCTGCGGCGTGACGATCAGCGTGTCGTCTTGCGTGTAGATTTCGACGGTCGATCCGCTGGCGACGTCGTTGGCCGTGGCCCACGTCTTCGGGAGCGAGACGGTGTACGTCGATCCGCCGGTCACCTGGACCTTGCGCGTCTCCATAGGGGGACCGTCTGCATCCCTGGAATATAAATTAACCTAATTCTATAGAGATCCCCTCGTTACGGCAAGTAAGCAGGTGTTTTGGCAGATTCTCGGTGGGTACTGGTACTGATCCATACGTGATCCTCACGTCGAGAGTGTTTCCCAATGTACTACTATATAGAATTCGAGAGCCTGTAGTGCCAAATCCTCGCTTCCCGACGTGTCGGCCGGAATCGACCGGCCGATCGAACTGGAAGACCCGTTCGCGTGCGGTCGCGTCGTGAAATAGATAGCAGGCAGACCGCGGTACCGGAACCGAGTGAGTGTCTCGAGTTGGAATCCGATTTCGCCGCGTGGGTCAGTACGTACCGGTACGTATCCCTCTACAGACGCACGTTCCGAGATATAGATATCTGGTAGTAGATATATAGGAATTAGCACCGTATTTATATGGGCTGTACAATCGTCTACCCGATGACGGACAACCAGTCTGGGCGGTTGGTGGACACAGTCTCACGACGGAAATTCCTCGCCTCCAGTGGGGCGATGGGTGCAGTCGCAGTTGCAGGCTGTTCGGAAACCGATTCAGACGACACTGGCAACGGCGGCAGCGAGGACCTCTCCGGCGAGGTCCGTATCACGGGTTCGAGTACCGTGTTCCCGGTCTCGGACGCGATGGCTGAGCGGTTCATGGACGAGTACCCCCACGTGAACGTGACGACCGACTCGACCGGTAGCGGCGGCGGGTTCGAGAACCACTTCTGTCCCGGCGACTCCGACATCAACGGTGCGTCCCGACCGGTCAAGGACGAGGAGCTGAGCCAGTGTGACGAGAACGGCGTCACCCCGATCGAGATGCAGGTCGCCGGCGACGCGCTCACGATGGCGGTCAGTCCCGAGAACGACTGGGTCGACTGCATGAGCTACGACGAGATGGCCCAGATCTGGGGCGAGAACGGCGCCGAAATGTGGTCGGACGTCAACTCCGACTGGCCCGACGAACCGTTCGATCTCTACGGACCCGACACGACCTCGGGGACGTACGACTGGTTCAGCGAGAACGTCAACGGCGGCGGCCACACGGACCAGCACGAAGGCACCGAGGACGACAACATCATCCTCGAAGCGCTCCAGCAGAACCCGTACGCGATGGGCTACTTCGGCTTCGCCTACTACGCAGAGAACGAGGACCGGGTGAAGGCCGTCGAAGTCAAAGAGAACGAAGGCGACGATTGCGTCGCGCCGAGCCTCGATGCCGCGAGCGAAGGCGACTACCCGATGGCCCGACCGCTGTTCATCTACCCCTCGGAAGAAGCCCTCGAGCGCGAGGAAGTCCGCACGTTCGTCGAGTTCTACATCGAGAACACCTCTGCCGACTGGATCGGCAGCGACGTCGGCTACGTCCCGGCGAACGACGACCTCGTCCAGGAGAATCTCGACAAGATCTAATCGGGGCAAATCGACCGCTCGAATCGGTTTTGATCGTTTTTCGAGTATTTCGAATTGAGTACCACTACGAACCAGATGTTCCTGAAATGAGTACCGAATCATCATCCCCCGATCTGACGCGATCGAGGCACGGCACCGCGACGTTAGAACGACTGTACAAGTGGGCGCTGTTCGGCTGTGCGGCGTTGACGGTGTTCGTGACGGTGGCGATCGTCGTCACCCTGGCCGTCGACGCCGTCAAGTTCTTCGGGGACGTCGGTGTCGTCGAGTTTCTGACCGGCACGAGCTGGAAACCCTCGAGTCGCGAAGAGTACGGCGTCTTGCCGCTGGTGACCGCGACGCTCACCGTGACGGTCATCTCGGCGATGGTTGCCATCCCGATCGGGACGGCCGCGGCGGTCTACCTGAGCGAGTACGCGAGCGATCGAATGCGCTCGGTGCTCAAACCGGCCCTCGAAATCCTCGCGGGGATTCCGACGGTCGTCTACGGCTACCTGGCGCTGGTCTACCTCACGCCGTGGCTTCGAGCAGTCGGTGCGCCGATAAACCTGTTCAACCTGCTCAGCGCCTCGATCATGGTCGGCATCCTGATCATCCCGATGGTCTCGTCGCTGTCGGAAGACGCGATGAGCGCCGTCCCCGACGAACTCCGGCAGGCGGGGTACGGCCTCGGAGCGACCAAGTACGAGGTGTCGACCGGAATCGTCGTCCCGGCCGCCGTCTCCGGGATCTTCTCCTCGTACATCCTCGCGCTCTCGCGTGCGATCGGCGAGACGATGGTCGTCGTGATGGCGGGCGGAATGAGCGCGCGAATGCTCGATACGTCGAACCCGTTCGCCCACATCTTCGAATCGGGAGAGACGATGACCGCCGCGATGGTCCACGCCGTCACGAGCGACGCGGTCGGGGGAACGCCGGAGTTCTACGCGATGTTCGCGATCGGGCTGACGCTATTCGTCATCACGTTCGCGATGAATCTGATCAGCAATCGAATCGCCGCACGCTACAAAGAGGAATACCAATGAGAGACAGTCGAAGGATCACGGCAGAATCGAACACGACGGGAACGATGACGGAGGTGTCACGCTGATGGCGACCGCAGATGACCAAGCCCAACAGTGGTTCGGGGCCGACGGACAGGTCAGCCAACTTCGGGGAGCGATATTTAGATACTCCTGTCTTGGAGCCACGCTGCTCGCACTCACGCTCGTCTTCGTC
Source organism: Halosolutus amylolyticus (assembly GCF_023566055.1). Lineage (NCBI taxonomy): Archaea > Methanobacteriati > Methanobacteriota > Halobacteria > Halobacteriales > Natrialbaceae > Halosolutus > Halosolutus amylolyticus. Next base: position 1,085,466 of record NZ_JALIQP010000002.1, read on the forward strand.
TTCCTGCTCTACGTCGCCAACGACGCCTTCCAGCCGGCGACGGCCTCGACGGGCTGGCTACTCACGGTCGCCGCGACGGTCGTCCTTCCGGCGGTGGTCCTCGCCGCGTACTTTTACTTCCGCGACACGCGAGCGGGGGAAGTCGCTTACATCTCGTTCGGGCTGCCGATCGCGTCGACGCTGCTCGCGGGCGGCGCGCTCATCGTGTTCAACGAGATCGTCACTCCGCACGGGTGGTTCGCCCTGGTCGCCGCGATCGGCGCTGCGTACGTCGTCATCGAACTCTACGTCCGAAAACGACGTGCCGTCGCTTCGGCCCTGGAGCAGTTCGCCGTCAGGGTCGGCGTCCCGATCCTCGCGATCGTCGGAATCCCCGGATTCGGCGTCGATCGGACGATTTCGACGCCGCTGCTCGGACAGGAGCTGTTCCACCTGTCGGTCTCGGTTCCGACGCTCGTTCCGAGCCTTCGGGGCCTCATCCTCTCACTCCCGGTGCTCCCGATGGACTCGGTCGCACTGCTGTTGTCGTTCACGCTCCCGCTCGCCGGGGTGGCCGCGATCCGGATCCGTCGCGTCCGGGAGACCGATCGCGACGCACTCGTTGCCGCCGGTGCGGTCGTCGCGGCGGCGGGTCTCGGACTCGTCGCGGCACCGTTCGTCGGCGTCTCTGCGATGACGTGGGTCGTCGTCTCGACCGTCCTCGTCGTTCCGATCGGATTGTACGTCGAGTCGGTCTTCCGTAACGGAGAGGGAATTGCCGGCCTCGCGTTCCCCGTGGTCGTCGGCACCGGCGCGTTGCTCGCGTTCGTCGTCGTCGAGACGCTCGGCTTCACCGGCCCCGACCTCTGGCTCGACTGGAACTTCCTGACGGAAAGCCACAGTCGGACGCCACGAGACGCGGGGATCTACCCCGCTCTCGTCGGCTCGATCATGATTCTGATCGTCGTCGCGATCATGGCGTTCCCGGTCGGCCTCGGCGCCGCGATCTACCTCGAGGAGTACGCACCGAATCAGGGACTGGCCGGAAAACTGGTCGAACTCATCGAGATCAACATCGCGAACCTCGCGGGCGTCCCCTCCGTGGTCTACGGCGTTCTCGGTCTCGCGCTGTTCGTCCGCGGGATCGGGTTACGACCTGGGATCGTCATCGTCGGCGGGTTGACTATCGGATTGCTGATCCTTCCCATCGTCATCGTCTCCGCACAGGAAGCGATCCGCGCCGTTCCCGACTCGCTGCGGCAGGCGTCCTACGGGATGGGCGCGACCCGATGGCAGACCGTCCGCAACGTCGTTCTGCCGCGAGCGGCACCGGGAATCTTTACCGGGACGATTCTCGCGTTCGGCCGAGCGATCGGCGAGACGGCGCCGCTGCTGATGATCGGGATCGCGGCCGTCGTTCGCGTCTCGCCGAACTCCTTTTTCGGACTGACCGGCGCGATGCCGCGCCAGATCTTCACGTGGTCGCGGCTCATCGCCACCGACTTCCGGTACGGAGTCCTCGCGGCGGGGGTCGTCACCCTGCTCGTCGTGATGTTGATGATGAACGGGACGGCGATCGTGCTACGGAACAAGTACCAGCGACAGGACTGAACGACTCATGAGCTACGACACGACATCCGAAACCGACAGCAACACCGAATCGCGACCAGCCAGCGAGACGAAAGACGAGAGCCTGATCAGTACGTCGATCGACGTCGACGGTCGCGAACGAGCCCCGAGCGCCGGGGACCCGATCGTCGAAACCCACGATCTCGACGTCTACTACGGGGACGAACAGGCCATTCGGAGCGTCGAGATGGCCATTCCCGAGAACCAGGTGACGGCGCTGATCGGCCCCTCCGGCTGCGGCAAGTCGACGGTCCTGCGATCGATTAACCGGATGAACGACCTGATCGACGTCGCCCGCGTCGACGGCGCGATCGAGTTCGACGGCAAGAACGTCTACGACGACGATGTCGATCCGGTCGCCCTGCGCCGCAAGATCGGGATGGTGTTTCAGCAACCCAATCCCTTCCCCAAGTCGATCTACGAGAACGTCGCGTACGGCCTGAGAATCCAGGGAATCGACGACGACGTCGACGAGCGCGTCGAACGGGCGCTCGAACGGGCCGCCCTGCTCGAAGAGGTCGAGGGTCGACTCGACGAATCCGGGCTTGACCTCTCGGGCGGCCAGCAACAGCGGCTCTGTATCGCCCGCGCGATCGCGCCCGATCCGGAGGTCATCCTGATGGACGAACCGGCCTCGGCGCTCGACCCGATCGCGACTTCGAAGATCGAGGACCTGATCGCCGACCTCGCCGAGGAGTACACGGTCGTCATCGTCACCCACAACATGCAACAGGCCGCGCGCATCTCCGACAAGACGGCCGTCTTCCTCACCGGCGGCGAACTCGTCGAGTTCGACGACACCGCGAAAATCTTCGAGAATCCCGAGCACGACCGCGTCGAGGACTACATCACCGGAAAGTTCGGCTAATCATGTCACGGAACGAATACCAGCACCAGCTCGACGCACTGCGCGAGGACGTCCTCGAGATGAGCGACCTCGTCTGCAGCCGACTCCGACGGGCGCTCGAGGCCTACGAGTCGAAAGACGGCGACCTCGCGGACCGGGTCATCGCCGGCGATCACGAGATCAACCGGCTGTACCTCGATCTCGAGCAGGACTGTATCGATCTGCTGGCGCTCCAGCAACCCGTCGCGGGCGACCTGCGCTTTGTCGCCGCCTCGTTCAAGATCATCACCGACCTGGAACGGATCGGCGACCTCGCCGTCAACCTGGCCGAGTACGCCCAGCAGGCCGAGCGGAACCGCTACCCCGACGTCGACATCGCCCACGTCGGCACGGAGACGATCGCGATGGTCGAGGACGCCATGCAAGCGTACGCCGCGGACGACGCCACCGCGACCCACGACGTCGCCGCGATGGACGACGAGATCGACGATCGGTGCGAGCGGGCGAGTCGGATTGTCGTGCAGGACCTCGTCGAGACCGGGCGCGACGAGGACGACCTGCTCGAGGACGTCTCCCGGATGCTCCTGACGATCCGTGATATCGAGCGGGTCGGCGACCACGCGGTCAACATCGCGGCACGAACGCTGTACATGGTCGACAACGACGACGAACTGATCTACTGATGAGTCGAAACCAGCTGTCGAACGGACCGTTCGACCCGTTCGACCCGGTCGAACGCACAGTACAGCTCGCCGGGACCTCGACGTTCGTCGTCTCGCTCCCCAAGGCGTGGGCGACCGAGCAGGGGCTCGAGTCCGGCGAATCGATGTACCTCTACCCCCACGCGGATCGGCTGGTCGCCGCGACCGAGACGCTGTCGTCCCGGGACCGGACCGCGACCGTCGACGCCAGCACCGCGACCGACGAGACGGCCGAGCGACGCGTCAGGAGCGCGTACGCGATCGGCTGTGACCGGATCACCGTCACCGGACTCGACGACGCCGATCCGGGGGTCCGCCGGACGATCGAACGGACGGTCAGTCGACTCGTCGGGATCACGATCGAGTCGGACGCCGGCGATCGGCTGCTCGTCGCGGACCTGCTCGACAGCAGCGAGGTGTCGCTCCCGCAGACGATCGCGCAGGCTCAACACGTCGCGCTGGAACTGCACGCGGACGCGATCGAGGCCCTCCTGGCCGACGATGCCGACCGCGCCCGGCGCGTGATCGATCGAACCGACGACGTCGATCGGCTGGTCGCGTTCGTCAGTCGCGGGTTCCACCGCGGGCTGGAGGACGTCCACGAGATCAGCCGGCTCGGAACCGATCGGCTGGCCGCCGTTCGCGAATACCGGATCGCCCGACAGCTCGAACGGATCGCCGATCACGCCGCGGAGATCGCGAGGGTGACGACCCGACAGTCCGGACCACCGGCGGACCCGATCGCCGACCGTCTCGAGTCGCTCGGCACCGACGCGCGGACCGTCGTCGAACTGGCCCTGGGCGGCGAGACCGAGCGGGCCGACGAGACGATGGCCGCCGTTCGCGAGGCGAGTCGCCGGCTCGATCGTGACCTGGCCGAGCGAGCGGGCCGGGACGCGTACCTGCACGGAACGGCGGGACAGCGGATCCGCCGCACCGCCGAACACGGGATCGAGATCGCCGACGCGAGAGCCGAATCCGCGATCGAGGACTGAGTCCGATTTTTCGCCCGCCTCCATAGTCCGGATCCGATTCCAGCGTCGAGGACGGCTCCGTCTGCCGATCGAGAGGGGGTCAGCGGACGGCTATCGAAATCGGAGGCAGGCCGGATAGCGAGAGCAGGCGTCCACGAGCGGTCGCGAAAAAACGGCTCCGTGTGCTGTGTCTCCCACGAACGCCTGTTCGGCCGACTGACCCCGTCTCGCAGTTCGACGGGACGGTTAGCGATGCTCACCAAGGTCGACGAAGACGTCGATGTCCGCCGACAGCCAGGTGGTGAGCCGGCTCGATTCCGTACAGTCGCGGGGCACGATCGTACACCGATCGGGTCGGTCCTCGTAACGGACGACGACGGATTCGAGGTCGATCGGTCGCCCGTCGTGACTGTACGCCGTCGGCCCTCGCTGCCCGGGACCGTCAGGGTCGGACTCCCGTGATGCGCTCGTCATGGATTCCAAACGGGTGTGACTGGATACTCTCGGAGTGCGTACAAAGCCACTGCTAGTTGTGATATTGTCGAGTATGGAGGGGTGTCGACGGGTCCGTATCGACCGGGCGGTTGGCCGTGACCCCCGCGCGTAGTGTGTGATTCGAACCACCGCAGTATCTGGCGACCCGATCGGACTACAGCGAACTACGGACACCTATTGTTTCGTTTATAGGAGAATGGAAAGGAATTAGATGGCTTTACGATGGGCGGCCCCACAGCCGAAGGTGACGTGCCCACTGGCAGACCGACGGCCGACCTCGAGACGGCGGTGCGAGCGCTCGATCGAGAGCACCGGCTACTGAGCGACGAGCGACGCGCGTTCGAACGGTTCGCGAAACGGCTCTCGTCGCTCGAAACGGTCTCTCCCCAGCTCGCCGGACCGGGGATCCGGACGCACGAGACGGACTCGATCGATCTCTCCCCGGTCCGGGACGCCTACACCGAGACGGTGATGAGCGCCCCCCACTACGCGGACGCGTACGACGAGACCTGGATCGAGAGCATCGCTGCGGAGTTCAGCCACGAACTGGCGGCGGCGCTCGAACAGCGCACGCAGTTTCACCCGCCGCTGAAACGATCGCTGATCGAGGCGGCGACGCAGGCGGTGGAGAACCGGACCCAGTTCATCGAGCGGATCGAGGCCGAGCGAGAAGTCGTCAAACGCGCCGAACGGGAACTATCGACCATCCGGTCGGACGTGCAATCGATGCTAGAGCAACCCCTGGACCGACTCGAGTTCAACGCGCTTTGGCTCACCAGGCAGCGACTGACGACGTGTCGAGAGCAGTGTGACGAACTCGCGAGCGAACGGCAGACCCAGCTTCGTCGCCGACGCCGGGATCTCTCGCTGATCGACGTCGGGACGCTCACGGACTACCTCTACGAGGAGTGTGAGAACGCGTATCCGGTTCTCGCCGCGATCGCGGACCTCGGGCGGCGGATCGAACGGGCCCTCGAGCGCGTCGATCGGTTACTCGCCCGGGCACCGTAAGCCCCAGGCCGCGGGCCCGGGAGAGGGACCGACTGAACGGCTACTTGACTGGACGGCTACTCGTCGAGGTACTCGTCGAAGAGGGCGGAGACGCGGCGCTCGACGTCGTCGCGGATCGCCCGCACCTCGTCCGCGGATTTCCCGTGCGGATCGTCCAGCGCCCAGTCCCGGACGGTCACGTCGGCGTCGAGATCGAGCGTCGAACAGCCCATCGTCGCCACGACCGTGCAGTCGTTCAGTTCGTCGGTCGAGACTTCCCGGGGCGTCCGATCGGAGACATCGATATCGAGTTCCCCCATGACCTCGACGACCTCGGGATGGACCTCGTCCGCGGGGTGCGTTCCCCCGGTCAGTATCTCGACCTCGTCCTCGAGTCCGCGACGCGTTCGTTCCCGCTCCGCGAACGCGGTGGCCATCTGACTCCGGCCGGCGTTTTGCACACAGACGAACCCGAATTTCAGCGTGTCGTCGCCCATGCGAGAGGGATGCGCATCGACGTGCATAACCGTTCCTAAGAGTGCTATTGTCGGCTACATACGCCACCGTTCGCGGGCCGATCCGTCGTCCGATCGGCCGGGACCGCCCGAACGTTCGCAGACGTGACGGTCTCCGGAACGGGAGCGAATGCCGGGACTGCGCCGGTCCCAGAACAGTAGCTTTATCAAGCGCACGGGGATAGCTACTGCTAAGATTACTCCCGTCTTATGGTAGGAAATGGACAACCGGAGGTGAACATCGGGCTCGTCGGTCACGTCGATCACGGCAAGACGACGCTGGTGCAAGCCCTCAGCGGCTCGTGGACGGACCAGCACAGCGAGGAGATGAAACGCGGTATCTCCATCAGACTCGGCTACGCCGACGCGACGTTCCGCCACTGCGAGGGCGTCGAGGAACCCGAGTGTTACACCGTCGAGGAGGAGTGTCCGGACGGCTCGGAGAGCGAGCCGCTGCGGACCGTCTCGTTCGTCGACGCCCCGGGGCACGAGACCCTGATGGCGACGATGCTCTCTGGGGCCTCGCTGATGGACGGGGCCGTGCTGGTCGTCAGCGCGAACGAACCCGTCCCGCAGCCCCAGACCGAGGAGCACCTGATGGCGCTCGACATCATCGGGATCGACAACATCGTCATCGCCCAGAACAAGGTCGACCTCGTCAGCACCGATCAGGCGCGACAGAACTACGAGGAGATCCAGGAGTTCGTCGAGGGGACCGTCGCCGAAGACGCCCCCGTCGTCCCGGTCTCGGCCGGTCAGGAGGTGAACCTCGACCTGCTGATCGCGGCGATCGAGGAGGAGATTCCCACGCCCGATCGGGATCCCGACGCGGATCCGCGGATGCACGTCGCCCGCAGTTTCGACATCAACAAGCCCGGGACGACCGCCGGCGACCTCGCCGGCGGCGTGCTGGGCGGCAGTCTCGTCCAGGGCGAACTCGAGGTCGACGACGAGATCGAGATCCGCCCCGGCCGCGAGGTCGAGGAGGGCGGCCAGACCGAGTACGTCCCGATCGAGACGACGGTCCGATCGCTCCAGGCGGGCGGGAAGGACGCCGACACCGTCACGCCGGGCGGCCTGCTGGGCGTCGGAACCGGCCTCGATCCCGCCCTGACGAAAGGCGACGCGCTGGCCGGGCGCCTCGCCGGCCCGCCGGACTCGCTCCCGCCGACGTGGGACGGGTTCACCATGAACGTCGACCTGCTCGATCGCGTCGTCGGGACCGACGGCGGCGAGATCGACGAGATCAGCACCGGCGAACCGCTGATGATGACCGTCGGGACGTCGACGACCGTCGGCGCCGTGACCAGCGCTCGCGAGGGCGAGTGCGAGGTCAACCTCAAGCGGCCAGTCTGTGCCGAACCGGGTGCGAAGATCGCGATCAACCGCCGCATCGGCGCTCGCTGGCGGCTGATCGGCCTGGGGACGCTGCAGGGATAGCGGTTTACGAGGCGAGAACGAACGAGTATGCGTACGCGGGTCGCCCTCGATACGAGCGCGCTGATGATGCCGGTCGAACTCGACGTGCGGCTGTTCGACGAACTCGATCGGCTGCTGGACGACTACGAACCGACGATTCCGCAGGCGGTCGTCGAAGAACTCCGCCGCCTCTCGGAAAAGGGCGGAACGGAGGGGACGGCCGCGACCGTCGGGCACGATCTGGCGACCGAACGCTGTCTCGTGGTCGACACGGAAGCATCGTACGCCGACGACGCGCTGGTCGAACTCGCCCGCGAGGGCGCCGTCGACTACGTCGTCACGAACGATCGCCCGCTGCGCGACCGGGTGCTCGAAGCGAGTATACCGGTAATTGCATTACGCGGGAGAAACAAGTTGGCGATCACTCAACCATAGATGTACAAACGGGTCAGACTGAAGGACACGGTAGAAGTACCGCCGGAGGAACTCGGCGACGTCTCGCCGGATCTCGTGAAGCGACTGCTGCAGGACAAACTGGAAGGACGCATGGACGAGGAGGTGGGAAGCGTCGTCTCCGTCACCGAGGTTCACGACATCGGTGAGGGAACGGTGCTCCCGAACCGGCCGGGCGTCTACTACGAGGCCGAGTTCGACGCCGTCACGTTCGATCCGCAGATGCAGGAGGTCGTCGACGGCACGGTCGTCGAGGTCGTCGAGTTCGGCGCCTTCGTCGGGATCGGCCCGGTGGACGGATTGCTCCACGTCTCCCAGATCAGCGACGAGTACCTCGCGTTCGACGGCGAGAACCAGCAACTCGCCTCGAACGAATCCAACCGCACGCTGGGCGTCGACGACGCCGTCCGGGCGCGCATCGTCACCAAGAGCATCGACGAGCGCAACCCCCGGGACTCCAAGATCGGGCTCACAGCGAAACAGCCCGGCCTCGGCAAGCACGGCTGGCTCGAGGACGAATACGAAAAGCGCGAAGCGACCGCGGGTGAATAACCATGGCATCCGATCGTCTCGTCTGTCGGGAGTGTCACCGGGTCAACAACGCGGACGCCGACTCCTGTGAGAGCTGTGGCTCCTCCTCGCTGACCGAGGACTGGGCGGGGTACGTCGTCATCGCCCACCCCGAGGACAGCGAGATCGCATCCGAGATGCAGGTCGACGAACCGGGAGCGTACGCGCTGAAGGTCCGGTAGACGTGACTCGCGACGACTCCGGCGCGGCGTCCGATGCGGACGACCAGCTACTGGTGTTGCCCGACGACCTCCGACACGAACTCAAGGAGCCGCTGGGCCCGATCGAGACCGACGCCGAGGTCCTGCTGGAGGCGGTCGACGGTCCGCTGATCGCCGTCGGAGACGTCGTCACCTACCACTTCCTCGAGGCCGGGCGGCCGCCGGACGTGGCGCTCGTCGACGAGCGGACGAAGCGAGACGCCGTCGACGAGGAGATCCGCGAGACCGTCACCGAGTCGACCCACATCGAGGCCGTGAACCCGCCGACCGAGATCACCGCGGACGTCGTCCGGGCCCTCCGCGACGGTCTCGAACGCGAGGAACCGACCACGATCCTCGTCGAGGGCGAGGAAGACCTCGTCGTCCTCCCCGCGATCATCGCCGCCCCGGAGGGCGCGAGCGTCGTCTACGGCCAGCCCGACGAGGGAATGGTCCACGTGAAAGTCACCGACGACCACCGCGCCGAGATGCGCGCGCTGCTCGATCGGTTCGAGGGTGACGCCGATCGGCTCTGGGACCTGCTCGACCGAGAGTAACTCCCCTCGGCCACCGTCGTCTCACGCACCTCGTTTTCCGAGCGCCGTTTCGAAGACCCGCTGGGCCCGTTCGTACGCCGCGTCTCGATCGACGATCGGGGCCGGATAGTCGGGCGCGAGATCGGTTCGAGTCGCGGCCGGAAGCGTGGGCCACTCGACGATTCGTTCGGCCGGAATCGACGGGTCGGCGAGTTCGGGGACGTACTCCCGCACGAACGCCGCCTCCGGATCGTACCTCGCGAGCTGGGCCACCGGATCGAAGATCCGCACGTCGACCGAGTCCGTCCCCGTCGAGGCGATCCACTGCCAGCTGCCGGCGTTCGTGGCCGGATCGTGATCGACGAGTCGATCGCGAAAGTGTGCCGCACCGCGTCGCCAGTCGATCAGGAGATGTTTGGTCAGGAAGCTCGCGACGACCTGCCGGGGCCGGTTGTGGACGTACCCCTCGGCTTCGAGCTGGCGCATTCCGGCGTCGACGAGCGGATACCCCGTCTCGCCGCGGGTCCAGGCCGCGAACTCGTCGTCGTCGTTTCGCCAGGCGATTTCGTTGGGGATCTCTTTGTAGTTCTCGGTCGCGAGGTCGGGGTTGTGGTACAGCAGGTGATAGTTCGCCTCCCGCCAGGAGAGTTCGAAGGCGTACTTTTCGGCGTTCGATCGATCGGTCCCCTCGGCCGTCTCCAGAACGTCCGTGACGGCGTCCCATACCTCCCGGATGCCGAGCGCGCCGACGGCGAGATACGGCGAGAGTCGAGAGACGGCGCCGGTCGGGGCTTCGACGGCGAGTTCGAGATCGTCACGGGTGTCGTTGTGGCTGACTAGTCCGGACTCGCAGAACGCGTCGAGTCGTTCGCGGGCGGCGCCGTGGCCCGGTTCCGGAAGGTCGATGTCGGTGTCGGCGATCGGATTCGACCCCGTATCGGTGACGTCGGCGAGGTCGGTGGCCGCGGGCGCGTCAGCGGGTTCCGGTTTGGGTCGCGTCTGCCAGTCGTCGTAGAACTGACTGTGGGTTGGGTAGGAGGGCGCGAGCGTCCCGGGATCGACGAGCACCGTATCGACGTGCGATTCCAGCGGCACGTCGATCGTGGCCGCGACTGTCGCCGACTGGTCCCGTCGGGTCGGGTCGTAACACGTGGTCGTGACGACGCGATCGACATCGTACTCGGCACGGAGGGCGAGCAGTACCTCGGCCGCGGGACCCGATCGGACGACGAGGTCGCTCTCGAGGTCGCGGTAGCGCTCGCGCAGCGCCCGGACGGTCCGATCGACGAACGCGCGCTTGCGATCCCCGAGCGCAGCGGTCACGGTCGGATCGAAGACGTAGACGGGAAGAACGGGGGTGTCCGCGGCGTCGATCGCGGCGGCCAGGCCGCGGTTGTCGATCGTGCGTCGATCGCGCCGGTGCCAGTACAGGATCATGCCCTCCCTAGCGACGCGACGGAGTAAGCCCCTCGGACACCGGAAGCGCTGGCCCGTATCCGTCCGCAGTCGGAGCCGCCCTCACTCGACGACCGTGTGCTCGAGCGTGCCGATCCCCTCGACCGCGAGTTCGATCGTGTTGCCGTCCTCGAGCCACTGCCCCAGTTCCAGCCCGCAGCCCTCGCCGACGGTGCCGCTGCCGATCACGTCGCCCGGGTACAGCGTCTCCGACCGGGAGACGTGTTCGACGATTTCGGCGAAGGAGTGGTACATCTCGTCGACGGTGCCCTCGGACCAGACCTCGCCGTCGACGCGGGCAGTCATGGGGGCCTCGAGCACGTCGATATCGTCTGCGGGAACGAAGTAGGGGCCCAGCCCGTTCGCGAAGTCCTTCCCCTTCGCGGGGCCGAGCCGCCCCTCCATCTCCCGGCCCTGAATGTCGCGGGCGCTGAAGTCGTTGAACACGGTGTAGCCGGCGATGTATTCGTCGGCGTCCGCGGCCGCGATATCGCGCCCGCGCTTGCCGATCACGGCCGCGATCTCGAGTTCGTAGTCCATCAGCGAGGAGTAGTCGGGCCACCGGATCGTCTCGCCGGGCGCGACGACGCTGTCGGGGTTCCCCTTGTAACAGACCGGCAACTCGTACCAGACGTCGGGAATCTCCCCGCCCATGCTGTTCTCGACGTGTTCTTCGATGGCCATGAAATCGCGCAGCGAGTTAGGACGGGGAAGGGGCGCGAGCAGATCGTACTCCCCGGGTTCGTACCGGAGCTTCGCGCCCCCGGGACCGCGTTCGGCGTCCGTTTCGGCGGCGTACTCCAGGGCCTCCCGTGCATCTTCGATCGCCCGATCGCCGCGCTCGAGGAACGCGATCATCTCCGGCGGGACGTGCGCCCGGGCCAGATCCGCGGGCGCGGGTTCGCCCTCGGCCTCGAGTACAGCCCCGTAGGCTGCGGTGAGATCAACGAGCGTCGCCTCTCCGGCCGGCGTGCGTTCGTCCTCGGTGGCTTCGGCGACGCCACCGATCCGCTCGACCGCCCCCACGGGGGTCTCGACTTCGAAGGTGGCGAGTTTCATGCGGTCTCACCCCCCTCACCCGCTTCGTGGTCGAAAGCGTCGATCGACGGCGGCATCGGCTCGCTGGGTGGGCCGTCCGCGAGGCCGATGCTCAGGTCGATCAGCGTCGCGTCGTCGGACGTTACCAATCCGCTCATAGTAGCCACGACCGGGGGAATCCATTTGAAAGTGACTGCAAATCGCGCCGCGGTCCGTCGCTACAGCCCCCAGACGAGGACGATGCCGGCCGTCGTGACGACCGCCAGGAGCAACTGGAGCGGGCCGCCGACCCGCAAGAAGTCCGTGAATTCGTAGCCGCCGGGGCCGTACACCATCAGGTTCGTCTGGTAGCCCACCGGCGTCATAAACGAGGTCGCGGAGGCGAACATCACCGCGAGCAGGAACGCGAACCGCGACGCGCCGAGGCTCGTCGCGGCGTCGACCGCGACGGGGATCATCAACACGACCGTCGCAACCGGTGTGATGACGTTCGCGAGCAGCCCCGTGACGATCGTACACAGCAACAGGACCGCCACGAGCGGGAGGACGTTCGCCGTCGCGACCAGCCCTCCCGCGATGACCTGTGACCCGCCGGTCGACTCGAGGGCGATCCCGAGCGGGATCACGCCCGCCAGCAGGAAGACGACGTTCCAGGAGACGGCGTCGTAGGCGTCCCCGATCGAGAGACAGCCGGTGACGACCATCAGGAACACGCCGGCGAACGCGGTGATCACGATCGGGGCGACGTTCAACGCGGCCGCACCGACGACGCCGGCCATAATCGCGATCGTGAGCGGCGTTTTCGGCGAGAGTGGCGCGAGTTCCTCGAGATCGGTGTCGGCCAGTCGATCGAAGGCGTCCTCCTCGACGAACAGCAGGTCCGTTGACCTGGTGAAGTGCTCGATCGCGTCGCGATCGGTCTGGAGCAAGAGCACGTCGCCCGCGGCGAGTTCCACGTCGCCGAGATCGGTCCGGAGGAGGTCGCCCTCGCGACGGATCGCCAGCACGGTCGTTCCGTAGAACGTTCGGAGGTTCGTCTCGGCGAGGCGCTCGCCGAGGAATCTCGAGTCGCCGGGGAGAACTGCTTTGGCGAGGGTGTCTTCGCTCGGCGCGTCGTCGAACGTCTCCTCGGTCACGCGTTTGCGAGCGAGTTGGCGCAGGCCCTGATTCTCGACGAACCGGTTGACCGCCTGTAGAGTGCCGTGGACCGTGAGCACGTCGCCCTCGCGGATACGCTGATCCGAGCCGACGGCGACGTACGACTCGCTCACGGGGTCGACCGGCTCCCCGACTGCGGCGCTAACCTCCGACTCGCCCGTAACAGTGGTCGTCGCCTCGCCCGCCACGTCGACCGCCTCCCGACCTGTTTCGTCGATACTCGCGTCGAGTTCGGAAGCGCTGCCCTCCGCATCGTCGTACTCGAGGACCTGCGGTTCCCGCCGGGACGTGCCGTTCCGACGGAGCTGGAGGACGCGGACGTTCGCGTCCGTCCGCGACTCGAGTTCGTCGACTGTGAGCCCGACCGGTGCCGAGTCGGCCCGAACGCGGACCGCGGTGAGGTGGTCCTCGAGGTCGAACTCCTCGACCAGATCGGCGTCGACCGGGATCCGTGCGGGCGTCAGCCACCGGCCGACGGTCGCGAGGTACGTGAGCCCGACCAGGAGAACGACGATCCCGAGCAGCGAGAACTCGAACATCCCCAGCGGCTGGCGTCCGAGGAGTTCGACGGCGAACTCGCTTGCGAGCAGGTTCGTCGAGGTCCCGATGAGCGTGAGCGTACCGCCGAGGATCGCCGCGTACGACAGCGGGAGGAGGAGTTTCGACGGCGAAATACCGGTCTTCTCCGCGAGTTCCGAGATCATCGGGATGAAGATGGCCACGACGGGCGTGTTGTTGATAACGCCCGCGAGCGGCCCGGTCGTACAGATCGTCGCCGCGAGCGCCCGCTTCTCGCTCCCCTTCGTGAATCGGGCAAGATAGACGCCGAGTCGCTGAACGACGCCAGTGTCCTGGATCGCCGAACTGAGCATGTACATGGCGACGATCGTGATCGTCGCGGTGCTCGCAAAGCCCGAAATCGCCGCCTGATGGCCGACGCCCGTTACGGGTTCGAGTGCCGCCAGCGAGACGATGATCCCGATCGCCGTCACGTCGTTGGGAATCGCTTCCGTGACGAACAAGGTGAGGGCGATGGCGATGAGTCCGAAGACGACCAGCGCACCCGTCGAAACGCCGTCGATCATCGGCGGCTCTGCCGGCGGAACTCACGGGCGACTGACAGTCGAGCGGACCAGTCTGTGGCCTCGAACGCCACTGTGTTCGCGTGCACACTAATTCGAGTACAGACAACTCACAAAACACTACCCCTTCACAGGGACACTGGCCCTGGTCGAAAACGGCGGGTCCCGTCTCCCGCGGATGGGCCTTCGCCGTGGCTCCCGGAGAATCTCGAGAAACTATTTACTCTCGCCCGAGAACGTGACGGACATGTACGATTACGTCGTTGTCGGCGTGGGACCGCCGGGAGCGCGCTTCGCCCGCCGGGCCGCCGAGAACGGGTACGACGTACTCGCCCTCGAGAAGGGATCGATCGGCACGCCGCTTGCCTGTTCGGGCCACGTCAGTACCGACGTCTGGGAGTTCACGGGCGAGGGAGCCCAGGCGGAACTGTTCCAGAACGAGATCTACGGCGCGCGGTTCCACGTCGGCGGCCCCCACAGCGACGCCTACCCGTTCTACAAGCGCGAGGTCGCCTCGAACGTCATCGATCGGGTCGGGCTGGACCGCCACCTCGCCGACCTCGCACGCGAGGCGGGCGCGGACGTCCGCGAGGAACACACCGTCACCTCGGTGACGGAGCACCGCGATCGGGTCGAAGTCGTCGCCAGCGGCCCGGACGGCACCGAGACGTTCGAGGCGAAGATGGTCGCCGGCTGTGACGGCCCCCGATCGCGGGTCCGGGACGCGCTCGGCCTCCCCGAACCCGGCGAACTGCTCCACGGCGTCCTCGCCTTTTCGGACGAGGAAGACGACCAGGACTTCGTCGACGTCCACCTCACCGCGCCGACCTTCTTCGCGTGGCGCATCCCCCGCGGCGACGCGGGCGTCGAGTACGGGCTGGCCGCACCGCCCGGCGTCGCGGTGACCAAACACTTCGAGGAACTGATCGACGGCTACGAGATCGACGTCTCCCACCGGTGTTCGGGAGCGATTCCGATCGGTCCGCCCGAACGAGTGACCACGCGTCGAGGCTTCCTCATCGGCGACGCGGCCGCCCAGACCAAGCCGTTCACCGGCGGCGGCATCCTCTACGGGATGACCAGCGCCGATCACGCCGCCCGGGAGATCGACCCCGATCGGCCGACGACCCTCGCGGCCTACGAACACGCCTGGCGCGACGATCTGGAGCGCGAGATGGAACTGGGCCACTGGCTCCGTCGGGCATACTCCCTCCCGGAACCGGTCCAGCGCGTCGGACTCGGGACCCTCTCGGGCGAAATCGGCGTCCACATGGACCGGCCGACCTCGCTGTTCTCGACGGAGCACCTGAAAGCGCTACTCTCGCGGATGTGACGTTCCGCTTCGGAGACCGACTCCTCGATCGGCGCAGAACCCGCCGAAACCGGCAATCTGGGCGAACGGGTGCGAACCGACCGCTCGGGCCCCATGGCGGACGGGAACGGCTGTGACCGATCCCGACCACCAACAGAGACTTATCGGTGAGCGCAGTAGAACAGGCATCGACCATGTGTGAACTCTCCCCAGACTGTTCGAGCGACGAGCACTGCCAGCTCGTCCTCAGGAACCTCGAAACCGGCAACAGAACGGTCGAGTACTACTGCAAGGCTCACCTCGTCCTGCGAGTCTGGGAGGTCGAACAGAGCGACGGGCTCGCCGCGGTCGAGGCGACCCAGCTCTAATCGGTCGCGGGCACCGATCGAGCATTCTTTCTGCCGTTTCGAGTGTGTGGAATCGAACCGATAGGCGACCGGCCGCCGACGAACGGGTGTTCGACGGCCAGCGGATCGCGGCACGAGTGTGCCGGTCACACAGTGGGTCCGCCGGGCCGTGTCAACTCGATTATCCGATCAGTAGTCTCGCCGGAGTACAGTTTCGATCGATCCTCGCGCCCTACATTCGAGTGCATCCTCGGGGCCAGACATACAGTATTAATTATGTTCTACTATATCCCCCCGGGAGACCTATGGCCACCGAGGAACAATGGCAGTTACTACCACACCCGTAGACGACGGTGCAGTACGCGGATTCGGCGAGGGGCTTCACGGCGACCTGCTCCAGCCAGGGGATCCGAACTACGACGAGGCGCGATCGATCTGGAACGGCATGATCGATCGATCGCCGGCACTCATCGTTCGCGCGATGGGGGTGTCGGACGTGATCGGAGCGGTGAATTTCGCGCGCGACCACGACCAGCTCCTCGCGATTTGCGGCGGCGGCCACAACATCGCCGGGAACGCGGTCTGTGACGACGGGCTGATGCTCGATCTCTCCGCGATGCGATCGATTCGCGTCGATCCGGAGACGAAGACGGCCCGCGTCGAATCGGGAGCGACGCTCGCCGATTTCGATCACGAGACGCAGTCGTTCGGCCTGGCGACCCCGCTCGGAATCAACTCCACGACCGGCGTGGCAGGGCTCACGCTCGGCGGCGGGTTCGGCTGGCTCACTCGCAGGTACGGGATGACCGTGGACAACCTGCGTTCGGTCGACGTCGTGACTGCGGACGGCAAACTTCGCCACGCGAGCGAGGACGAGAACCCGGACCTCTTCTGGGGGATCCGCGGCGGCGGCGGGAACTTCGGCGTCGTCACCAACTTCGAGTTCGACCTCCACGAGGTCGGGCCGGAAGTGCTCGCCGGGATGGTCGTCTACCACGGCGCCGACGCGCCGGACGTCCTCCGTCACGTGCGGGACTTCAACGAATCGGCACCGGACGAATCGACCGTCTGGATGGTTCTCCGCAAGGCACCGCCGCTCCCGTTCCTCCCGGAGGACGTCCACGGCGAGAATATCCTCGTCGTGGTCCCGTTCTACGCCGGGGACATGGCGGAGGGTGAGGAAGTGCTCGCCCCGATCCGGGAGTACGGCGACCCGATCGCCGACGTCGTCGGGCCACACGACTACGCGGCGTTCCAGCAGGCCTTCGATCCGCTGCTCGAGGAAGGAGCCCGTAACTACTGGAAGTCACACAACTTCAGTACGGTCTCGGACGACGCGATCGATACCGTGGTAGAGTACGCACGAGACCTCCCGTCACCGCAGTCCGAAATCTTCTTCGGACAGCTCGGCGGCGCGATGGGGCGGGTCCCGGCGGACGCGACGGCGTTTCCCCACCGCGACGCGGAGTACGGGATGAACGTCCACACGCGCTGGGAGGATCCCGCGGACGACGATCGGTGTATCGCCTGGTCCCGGGAGTTCTTCGACGCCATGGCCCCGTACGCGACCGGCGGTGTCTACGTGAACTTCATTAGCGAGCGCGAGGGCGAAGAGAACCTCGCCTACGGCGAGAACCAGGATCGACTGGCCGACCTGAAGACGAAGTACGATCCGGAGAACCTGTTCCGGATGAACCAGAACGTCGAACCGGCCACGTGACGAACGTGGCCGTCAGTAGCTATTGAGTTCTAGACGTCCCCTATCGGCGGAACCAGCACCGACGGGATCGAATCACGGGCGGCTCGATACGACGTAGGATCGCTAGCGGCTCGAACCGATCCATCCCCATCAGCCTCGTGGCCGCGTCGTTCGGAGACGACGTACTGGACCTCGACGACCAGCGGGTCGTCGCTGTGGGGACTGATCGCCTCGTGGAGGCGACCGGCGAGCCCCGGATCCGTCCCGGGATCCTGTCCGGTGACCGTAACGACGATCCGCTCGACCGACTGGATCGGGTACTCCCCGTCGAGTTCGACTTCGACGTCGTCGAGTTCGCGATCGGCGTACTCGGGTTCCGCGAGCACCGTCTCGGCCTCGTCCTCGGCCGCCGACTCGAGTTCGGTCGTGTGGAAATCCAGCAGGGTGACGCTGGCGAGCGGCGCGGTGAGCACCAGCAGCCCGATCCCGAAGATCGCCGCGTAGGTGTACGTCGGCGTCCGGGTCGGCGACACCTCGAACAGCCCCTGGGGCCGGTAGCCGGCGATCCAGAGCGTGGCCAGTGCGGCGAGGTTGATCGACAGGACGTTCACGATAACGAGTACCCCCGCACCGATCGCCGCGCCGTACATCCCCCAGGCGACCGTGATCCCGACCGCGGCCGACGGCGGAATGAGTGCGGCGGCGATCATGACGCCGACGATCGCCTCCGAAAACCCCCGCGTGAGGCTCAGGATCCCGGCGATCCCGGCGCCGAGCGCCACCGCGAGCGAGAACAGGTTGGGCGCGACCCGTTCCTGGAGTTCGGTGGCGACGACGATGTCGACCCCCGCGGGTTCGAGCCCCGCGAGGCGGGCGAGCGCGGCGAGTCCGATCGAGGCGAGGACGACTATCGTCACCCCGACGGCCTGGTAGGAAAAGCCGGTCGCCTTGAGCCGGTCGTCGCCGGTGACGATGCCAACGTTGGCGGCGAGCGCGGGACCGAGAAGCGGCGCGATGACCATCGCGCCGATCACGACCGCGGGCGAATCGGCCAGCAGTCCCGACGTCGCGACGACGGCGCTGATAAGCAGCATGACCGCGTAGATCGCGAAGGGCGGCGTGAGTTCGTCGGCCTTCGTGCGAAGCACCTGTCTGGACGTGCGCGCACCCACCTGACTGCCGTGGGCATACTGGTCCCGGAGCGTCGCGAACTGTTCGGAGATGACCGTCTCGGCGTCGATCACGACGACGCTGGCCTCGTCCCCGATGCCGACCCGTTTCAGCCGATCGAGCAGCGGTTCGACGGCCTGCGTCGGGACCGGAAATCGGACGACGGCGGCGTACCCCCTGCCACTGGTCTCGTCGCTGACGACGTAGTCGATCCCCTCGTCCTCGAGGATTTCGAGTACGGCCGGTCGCTTCCCCTTCGGGACCGTGATCTCCAGATAGCGCATACTGGAGCCACTATAGACCCACAGATAGTATCGGGGGTGGCAGCGGACAGCACCCTCAGTCGCCGGTGGCGACGATCCCGCAGGCGATCGCGTCAGGGTCGACGAGCTCCTCGCCGTCGATCGCGTCCGGATCGAGCACCAGGATCGTGTCGTCGGGCATCCCCTCCTCGACCTGTACCGTCCGGCCCAGGGCGCTCTCGATGTCGTCGACGTCGTCGATTTCGGACTCGCGTTCGGCGAGTCGGTCGGCGTTGGCCCGCGAGAGGACGAAGACGAAGTCGGCCGGGGCGGTGCTGTCGGTTTCGGCCGCCTCCAGCAACTCGGACAGCGAGTCGGTGCGCACCGCCTCGAGCGAGCGGATCGTCACGCGCTCGGTGTCGGAGCCGGGGGCGTTCGCCGACTGCGTGCGCAGCTGTGCGGACAGTTCCTCGAAATCGGTCGTGGCGTCGATCGGCGCATCCGTACTCGAGCCCATACCGCCGCTCCGGCGTCGTCGTCCGTGACGGTGTGGCTGGCACATTCCGGCGGGCGTCAACCCGCGCAGGACGGCACGTACCGGTCCCCCGGCGCCTACTGGTAGTCGGGCAGTCGATCGGAGCGATCGGAGCCCTCGACGAACGGTAACTCGGTCACCGTCGCGGGGACCTCCTCGCCGCCGACGCGGACCGTCAGGTCGTCGCGCTCGAGTCCGTACTCGACGATCGCGAGCGCGACGACCGCCTCGAGAAGGGGACTGACGTCGGCACGGGTTACCTCGCCGATCGAGGCGTCGCCGTCGAAGACGGCCGCGCCGGCGTCGGGGACTGGCGCTTCATCGCTCTCGGCCCCAGTCTCGCCCTCGATCGTCAGCCCGATCAGCCGTCGGCTCGGCTGGCCCCGGTTCTCGACGCGGGAGACGACCTCCTGGCCGACGTAACAGCCTTTCTCGAAGTCCAGGGCGTTGCGGAGGCCGAGCACGTTCGGGATCGTTCCCTCGAGTTCGGTGTGGAACAACGGCGATCCGGCCTCGAGACAGAGCGTGTCCCACGTCCGGTAGCCGAACGGCGCGGCGTTGAGCCCGTGGTTCAGCAGGGTGTCGTAGACGGCCTCGGCGTCGTCGGCCGCACAGATCACCTCGTAGCTCTCCTCGCCAGTGAGCGCGTCGGTTCGAATGACGGTGACGCCCTCGTCGCCCATCGTTCCGCGAACGAACGAGTAGCGCCGATCGGGCGAGCCAGCTTTGTTGAGGACGCTCGCGATCTTCTCAGTGGCCTTCGGGCCGTGGATCCCGAAGATGGCGTAGTCCTCGGTGGCGACCCGGATGTCGACGTCCTGAATGAACACCTTCTCGGACCACTCCTCGGCGAGGTCCTCGGCCTCGGACGGCGGCGTAAAGAGCAGGAGTCGCTCACCGGCGTTGTAGACGTAGAGTTCGACCTCGATCCCGCCCTGTGGATCGAGTACGAGCGCGTAACAGCCCTGACCGTCCTCGTCGGGGACCCGGTTCGAGACGACGTTGTCGACGTACTCGACCCGATCGTCGCCCTCGACGACGATCACGCCGTAGGCCGCCTCGAGCAGTCCGGCGCCGTTGCGAACGGCGCGGTGCGTTCGCTCCGGCCGCCCGTAGTGGTCGACGATCGTTCGGCCGTCGCGCTCGCCGAAGGTCCCCCCGAGATCGGTGTGGATAGACTCGATGACGCTCATACCTCCACAGAGGTGCCTGGCCCCCACAGGCGTTTCGATTCAAAAAGGAATGCGTTCGCGAAGCCACTCGCCGATCGACTGTTCGGGTTCCTCCTCGGCGGGCGCGTCGGGGACGACCCGCTCGTCCGGTTTGATCACCGTCTCGTCGGGATTGGACTCGACGACGATCAGGTCGTCCGCCTTCAGCGTGCCGAGGGCTTCCTCGAGTTCGTCGATGTCGACCTCGACGGCCGCCCGGAGTTCGAAGACGCCCATCCCCTCCTCGGACCGATCGACGAGTGCATCGAGTACCGCGACCTCCGTCTGTGCGCGGTTCCGGTACTCCCGCTTTGCTTTCATCCAGGTATACATTCGACGACCCGGGATTTGACGTTTGCCGTTCGGGTGATCGCCGGCGACGGCCGTACTGGTGACGCTCCCGATCGCGTCGAGTCACTGGAAGAGACAGTCCACGTGGCCGAAATAAGTATGCAGTACGTTTTTTATGCCATGACTGGGTACGGTGTGACAATGGTCCTGCGATGTTCGCTGCTCGGACACGACTACGGCGAGCCCGAGGTCGAACGCGAGCGCGAAGAACGGGGCAGTGAGGTCGTCGTGACCGTCCAGGAGTACGAGGAGTGTGCCCGCTGTGGCGACAGACACGTCATCAGCGAGAACACCGAGGTGACGAGCCTCAGTACCGGGACGGACGCCGACCCACGACCCGACGAACCCGACGCCGACGCGGAGGACGCCCAGTTCATCGACGCCGAGGCGGACGCCGACCCCACCGCCTCCGACGCCGACGACGACGACCTCGACGTCCCCACGGACGAGAACGGAGAGCCGGTCACGGACGACGGCGAAATACTCGAGGACGACACCGACGACGCCCGTGACGACCGCGACCGCGGGCACGGCGAGTGGCCCGATTCCGACGACGTCGGGCCGCCGATCGGTGCCGAGAACGAACCCGAGGAGTGGCCCGACTCCGAGGAGTCCGAACCGATCGACGACGCCGTCGTGCTCGAGTCGGACGCGACGACGGACCCCGGGGACGAGTCCGACCCCGTCGGCGTCGACGCGGAACCGCCGGACGCCGAGACGATCGAGGCCGAGCACGGTGGCGAGGTCGCAGCCGGGGCCGCCGAGTCGGGGACCGGTATCGAGCGCGCCACCGCCGCACCCGCGCCGACCGAGAGTCGGGAGGGGCCCGACGAGGACGCCCCGACCGAACTCTACTGTCCGGGCTGTGGGTACGTCGCGGGGACCGATCGCAGTTCGCTCCGAACCGGCGACATCTGTCCGGAGTGTCGGAAGGGGTATCTCAGCGAACGAGAGCAGTAGCCGGCACGCGGGGCGGCCGCCACCCAGAATCGCCGTTTTCGGGTCTACAGGACCCCGGAATCGCCAGCATCCGAAAGCGCCGACCCGATCGCGACGGCCGGCCGATCGAACGGCGTCGCACCCCCGATGTCGACCTGTCATACCGCCGTACCGTCGACTATGAAAAGAGGTAAACACTCCGCCGTGTATTCCCTAATCCATGAAGGAGTACAAGATGCGCCGCGGTGAATATCTCGAAGAGCGAATCCCCGATATGGAAGCGACCATCGAGGACTACTTCGGTCCGATCACCGGCACCGAGGAGTACAAGGGGACTGAGCTGTACGTCATCGGGGAACCCGACAACCCCGTTTTCGAGAAAGTCGTCGTCGGGGCCGTCGAGTACTCCGGGAAGAAGGACAAACTCGGTGTCGAGTTCTACGAACGCGATCCGACGGAACTCGGCCCCGACGAACTCGAGGCCGCCGGCGAGGCCGTCGACGCCAAAAACGACTTCCTGCTCGAAGCGACGGGTCGTGACGCCAAGTCCCGTCGCGACTCGATGAAGCGGAAAGTCGAGGACGATCCGGACCACGAGTTCTAACCACCGACCTTTTGCTCTGCGTTCGTTTCGCACCGGCGGTAGCGTTGCTACCGCACGGTGCGTGGTCACTCGGCAAAAGGTCGATCAAAAGCACTCCTCCACTCCGTTCCGAGCGCGGTGCGCTCTCCACATCGGTCGTCGGCCCGCTCGCGCCGCATCCGCGGCGCTCGCGGCGAGTACCGTCGGACCAGCCTGCCCTTCCCCGGATCAGAACGACCACCGTGGTTCCGGTGGTCGTTCTTCCCGGCCGGTACCCGGTGTCGATCGAACGCTGTAACTCGCTTCGAAACGGCTATCCGCGCCCCGTCGAATCTCTCGAGTGATGGAGTTGACCGCGTTCCTCTTCGCGACCCTCCTCGCACACGTCGGGTTCGCGATCTTCGTGACCGCCCACGCCGCCTGGACCGATCGCGACGCCGGCAAGTGGCCGTTCGTCACGCTGGCGTTCGGACTGGCCGGTATCGCGGCGTACTTCTTCTACGACGAGACCGAGTCCGGACGGATCTGAGAGCGGCCTCGGGTCGCGGAAAATCGAGACTCGACTCATACGGACTGCTGTAGTCAATTACCGCCGATCGCCGACCCCGTCCTGGTGATCGGCGGTAAATAGTTACAGCAATCCGTATCAGGCCAGGAAGACGTGACGCGGCCGATCGGCGAGGATGTCGCGACCGTAGTCGACCGTCTCGGAGAACTCGTCGCTGCGGAAGAACGCCATCGCGTCTTCGCGGGAGTCCCAGCGACTGGCGATGAACATGTCGTTCTCGTCCTCGCGGTTCGCGAGCAGGTCGGTCTTGCGGTGGCCGTCCATGTCGGCGAGGACGCCGGCGACGTCGCTGAAGGTGTCGACGAAGTCCTCGCGGTGGTCGGGTTCGACGGTGTAGAACATGCCCATCGTCCCCCAGGAATCGTCGCTCGCGGAATCGTCGCCCGCCTGCCGGACGACGTCGGGAAGATCGGCGAGGAACCCGGCGGCCGTGTTCGCGGCGCGATCGGTCTCCCAGAGGCTGACGACGGCGGTTTCCGCATCCTCGTCGCTGCCCTCGCTCGGCTCGTAGACGGCCGTCTTCACGTGCGTGTCGTAGTGGTCGAAGTTCGTCCGCAGCCCCTCGACCTCCTCGAAGAGGTCGTCGGGGTCCGCCGCGGAGTAGAGCACGACGGCGTGGACGTCCTCGCCGTGTGGCTGGCCGGCGTAGACGCCCATCTCCTCGAGTTCCGATCGGACGTCGTCGTCGCTGGCGTCGCCGTGGTCGTGGTGGCCGCCGCCCTCGGACCCACCGTGGGGGTGGCCGCCCGACTCGCCGTGTGGATGCCCGCCGGAATCGCCGTGTGGGTGACCACTGGACGACCCGTGCGGGTGGCCCTGCTCGCTCTCGTCCTGCGGGACCCGATCGCCCGCGAGGTACGCGTCGAGTTGCTCGGGCGGGAACCGCCGTGCGGAGAGGAACCGACCGAACTCCGCGAAGCGGGAACTCGAAGGATCGAACCGCATCTCGTAGAGCAGTTCCTTCACGTCCGTCGGATCGTCGCCGAACAGGGTGATCCCCCACTCGAAGTCGTCGAGGCCGATGCTGCCGGAGATGATCTGGGTGACCCGGCCGGCGTAGTCCTTGCCGATCTCGCCGTGGTTCGAGAGGTAGTCCGCGCGCTCGTCGAAGGGGAGTTCGTACCAGTTGTGGTCGGGTCCGCGACGCTTGCTCATCGGGTAGAAACTCAGGAAGTCGGCGTCGGGAAGCTCGGGTTTGAGCCGGGACTCGATGTACTGGGCGATCCCGGTGTCGGCGGTTTCGCCCTCCTCGAAGTAGTCCTGAGACATGTAGCCCGAGACCTCCGTCACGGAGAGATACGAGTCCGCGCGCTCGGTAAAGTCCGCGAGCGCCGTCCGCTCGAACTGGCGCTCTAGCGCGTCGATGTCGCCGAGCGTCGGTCGCAGGTGCAAGAACAGCAGGTCTGCCTTGTGTCCGAGCACCGAGAACGTCGCCGACTCGCCCTCCGCGGCGTCCACGACGGCCTCACGGGCGGAGAGATAGTCGATCCCCTCCTCGATCGCCCGCGTCCGTTCTCGCTCCGGGGCCGCCCGCCAGGCGTCCCAGTCGATCGACCGGAAGTCGTGCAAGACGTACCAGCCCTCTTCGGTCTGTGGCGGTTGCCGTCGGTCCATAGACGGCGGTTGGAGCGGCGAGGTCAAGAAGGACCGGGTTTCGCCCCGACGGCACGTGAGGCGGGACCCCGCGAGATTCGAGTGCGACAGAAACCATTTACGTCCGACGAGGCAAGGACCTGATTATATGCGGAAAAGTGGGCCGCCGAAAGGAGTCATCGCCTATCTCGTCCTCGAGTTGCTCGAGGAGAAACCACGGTACGGGTACGAGATTCTCAAAGAGATCCGCGATATCAGCGGCGGTCACTGGGAACCATCCTACGGCTCCGTCTACCCGATCCTCTACAAATTCGAGGAGAAAGGATGGGCCGAACGGATCGAACGCGAGGACGAACCCGATCGGAAGTACTTCGAACTCACCGACGCCGGGTACGAGGAACTCGAGGAGCGCCGGGAGAGCGGGGCCGAGAAGGCCCGCGACTTCGCCGACGTCATTCTCGGATTCTTCCACGTCTACGCCGCGTTCTCGACGGACGATCGGTTCGAGATTCCCGACCTCGACGGCGAGTGGCGGTTCGACGAGACGTTCAGCCGGTGGGTCGTCGAACAGGTCGTTCGGCACCACGAACACTACTTCGACGCGGAGTTCGAGCGGATCGAAGACACGCCCGAGGAGTTCTACGAGCGCCACGGGATCGATCCCGACGAGTGACCTAGCCCGCGAGCAGTCCCGGCGCGAACAGCATCGCGAGGAAACTGACGAGCATCGTGAGTCCGACCGAAGTCGTTACGACGCGGACCATCCCGCGGGTCGGCGAGATGGCCGGGAGCCGCGAGACGATCGCCTCCGTGCTGGTCCGGAGGATGTGGCCGCCGTCCAGCGGGAAGGCGGGAATGCAGTTGAAGAAGCCGAGCTGGACGTTGATCCAGCCGGTCCAGAACAGCAGGTTCGCGAGGACGAAGACGGTGCCGTCCCCGAACGCGGCGAGTGCTCCCTGGGCCTCGTAGAAGTTCTCGATCCCGCCCGTGAAGCCGGCGAAGTTGAACGGGAGCCCGCCCGCGATGCCGATGATCGGGAGGAGTAGCGAGAGGCCGATCTTCCCGAGGAAGCTGTCGGTGATCGCGCCGAATCGGCTCTCGCCGTCGCCGCCGAGCATGGCGAGGTACTCGCCGGCGGGGTAGAGCTGGACGCCGAGGTCGCTCACCGTCAGCCCGGAGACGCCGGGGTTCGGGGAGATGCCGAGGAAGCCGTTGTCCGACTGGCCGTGCTCGCCGAGGGTGACGGTCGCCTCCTCGCGCTCGCCGTCGTGGTAGCCGACGACGGTGACGTCCTGGCCGGGATTCGTCTCGTCGAGCGCCGACTGGAGGTCGGCGTAGTTGTGGATCCGCTCGCCGTCGAAGGTCGTGATGACGAACGAGCCCTCCATCGGGCCGATCACCCCCGCGAGCGGTTCGTCCTCGATCACCGTGACCGCGGCCCCGATCGGGACTTCGCGGTCGACCTGTTCGCCGGAGTCGCCCCGCTCGATCGTGAGCGAGACGGTCTCGTCGTCGCCGACGGCGGCGTAGAAGCCGCGTTCGGTCGCGACCGCCTGACCGTCGACGGCGAGGATCGCATCCCCGACGTCGAGTCCCGTCGGACCGCCGTCCATCGCCGCGGTGACGAGCAGCGATCGATCGACGGAGACCGTCTCCTCGCCGTTGAGTTCGACCGAGAGCTGGTCGCCCTCGGCGGCCTCGATCCGGTCCGCGAGGTCGGCGTTCGACTCGACCGGCTGGCCGTCGATCGCCGTGATCCGGTCGTTCGGCTCGATCCCCGCGTCGGCGGCGGGGGAGTCGGGTGCGACGCCGCCGACTGCGGCACCGGGTGCGACGGCGATCGACCCGGCGATCGGACCGAACAGCAGTGCGAACGCGACGAGCGTGATCGCGAAGTTGTTCGTGACGCCGGCGGCGAACATCCGCGTCTGGCCGCCGCGGGAGGCCGACTTGCTGCTCTCCTCGTCGGGTTCGACGAACGCGCCGACCGGGAGGATCGCGAGCATCGCGACACCCATCGACTCGATGTCGATGTCCTCGACGCGACAGAGCAGGCCGTGGCCGCCCTCGTGAACCACCAGGCCGACGAGCAGGCCGACGACGATGCCGGGGGTCGCAGACAGCGGCAGGAAGTCGTTGACCCCGGGGATGACGAGGACGTTCCGGGGTTGCTGGACGGTCGAGGAGACCTGTGGCGAGGTGAGCGCGGTCACCGCGGCCGAGAGGAGGAAGACGAACATGGCCACCATCACCACGAGCGCGATGCCGATGCCAAGGTTCGCCCACGCGCGCCAGAACCGCTTCGGCCGCGCGAGCCTGGTGAGAAACGCCCGGCCGCGTTTCGTGTGGATCGTCAGGATCGGGCCCTGCGTCGCGACGAATCCGGGCAGGAGATCCATCTGCCGGAGCAAAACGATGCCGAACCAGTAGATGGCGAGCCCGATGGCGGCCCACGCGAGGAGTTCCGAACCGAAGAGTTCGGGTGGCGAAACGAAGAGGGGGACGGCGTGTTCCATCGACTGTAATTCCGGGAGGCGTTCTCAAATGGCTTTTGTCTAGCCGTCCAGCGCGAGTCCGCCGCGTGGCCGGTCGGGCGCGCCGCCGGCCTACCGCTCGCGTCGGAGCCGATCGACGACGAACTCCCGATCGACCTTCGCGAGGAAGGGACCGAGTTTCGGGCCCTGGTCCTCGTCGAAGAAGAGCCGGTAGCCGGCCGCAAAGAAGTCACCGACCGGGACATCGTGGCGTTTCGCGGTCTCGTAGATTTCGCCCTGGAGGGCGTCCGGGTCCACGTCCTCGCCCGCCGCGACGAAGTCGGCGAGTTCGTCGAGCGCGTCCGCCGTGGCGGCGTCGAAGTCGTGGTCGGGGATCTCGGTGCGCTTGAGTTCGTAGTCGAACTCGTTTTCGGTCCGCCGCGCCCAGTTACGGGCCTTCTCGACCCGCGCCAGGGCGTCCTCGACTGCCCACTCGGGGTCGTCCTCGGAAATGTGCCCCTCCCGGCGGGCGATCTCCTCGCGCAGGTCGGGGTCGTCGGTCATTCCCAGCACCGCGGCGAAGGTGTAGGGAAGCCGAACCCGGTCCTCGCGGGGATCTTCGACGACGAACGGGTAGACCCGATCGGCGAAGGCCCGTTCGTCCTCGTCGGCCTCGACCTCGCCGAAGTAGACGGCCTCGAGCCGATCGAACTCGTCGACCAGCTGGTCGAGGCGTTCGATGCTGAAGTCCCGCGCCTTCGCGGGGTCCTTCGCGAAGAAGTAGCGCAGGACCTCGGGTTCGAGCAGTTCGAGCACGTCCGAGACGAGGATGACGTTCCCCGCAGAGGAGGAGAATGGTTCGCCGTCGAGGGTGAACCACTCGTAGACCATCGGCACGGGCGGTTCGATCCCGAGGACGTTGCGCGCGACGTCCTGGCCGCTCGGCCAGGAGCCTTCGGCGTGGTCCTTTCCGAACGGTTCGAAGTCGACGCCGAGCACCTGCCACTGGGCGGGCCACTCGAAGCGCCAGGGGAGTTTGCCCTCGCGCAGCGTGGCCGTGCCCTCGTGGCCACAGCCCTCGATCGTGCGATCGCCGGCGTCCATGTCCGTACAGCGGTAGTCGACGGTGCCAGCGTCACCCGCATCTACATCGACGCTCGTCACCGTCTCGGTAATCTTCCCGCACTCCTCGCAGATCGGGTTGAACGGGACGTAGTCCGCGTCGACCTTGTCCTGGTACTCGGCGAGCACCTCGCGGGCGCGATCCCGGTGCTCGAGGACGTAGCGGGTGACGTCCTCGAGTTCGCCGCGCTCGTACAGGTCCGTGTCCGAGAGCAGGTCGATCGGAACGTCGAGCGCGTCGGCGCTGTCCTGGATAATAGTCGAGAAGTGGTCGCCGTAGGAGTCACAGCAGCCGAACGGGTCCGGAACGTCCGTGTAGGGCACGCCGAGGTTGCGCCCGAGCGCGCCCGCGTCGACCTCCCCCAGATCGACGAGGTTCCCGTCGAGGTCACAGAGCGTGCGCGGAAGCTTGCGGAGCGGATCGCGATCGTCGGCGGTGAACACCTGCCGGACCTCGTGGCCGCGTTCGCGAAGGACCTCGGCGACGTAGTAGCCGCGCATGATCTCGTTGACGTTGCCGAGGTGGGGCACGCCGGAGGGCGAGATGCCGCCCTTGATGACGATCGGTTCCTCCGGGTCCCGACTCGTGGGTCGTTCCTCCCCGCTCGTCCCGTCCGTGGCCTCCCGCTGGTCGGCCACGCGCGCTTCCACGCGATCCGCGACCGCATCGGCCCAGAAGGCGTGGCGCACGTCGTCGCCGTCCTCGCGCTGGAGGGTGTACGGACTCTCCGCGTCCGGGGTCGGCTCGGGTTCCGTGGCGGTGTCGTCCTGGTCGCTACTCATGGTCGTCCTGGGCCCAGTAGGTCGGCTCCTCGCCCCCACCGTCCGGAATGACGTCCGTTCCCTCGTGGTCGCCGTGGCGGACGGCACGCGCGATCCGATCGGGATCGGTGCCGTCGAGGACGATCGTCCGCATTCCCGATCGTTCGATGATCTTGGCCGCGAGCAGGTCGACCGGGGCGGAGGCCCCGGCGTTCATCTCGAGGCCGGCGATCACGTCGACGAGGTCCGCGGCGGAGAGTTCGTCGTACTTCGTCGCGTCCGCGTCTTCGTTCGGGTCCGCGCTGTAGACGCCGGGTACGCTGGTCGCGTAGACGAGGAGGTCGGCGTCGACGTATTCGGCGAGCGCGGCACCGACGGCGTCGGTCGTCTGGGCAGGCGCCACCCCGCCCATGACCGACACGTGCCCCTGTCGGAGCGCGTCGCCCGCGTCCTCGTAGTCCCGTGCTGGCGCGCTGACGACGTCCTCGCCGAGCGCGGCAATGAGCAGGCGCGCGTTGAGCCGGGTGACGTCGATCCCCAGCTGATCGAGTTCGATCTCGTTTGCCCCCAGGTCGCGGGCGGCGCTGATGTACTCGCGGGCGACGCCGCCGCCCCCCACGACGGCACCGACGCGACAGCCGTCCGCGACGAGGTCTTCGACGACGGCGGCGTGTTCGGCGACCCGATCCGCTCCGGGTTCGGGCACGAGCACGCTTCCGCCGATAGAGACGACCACTTTCATGCTACAGCGGTGTAGCGGGGAGCCAATCTTAAGGGTTGCCAACTGCAGAGACACCGGGACCCGATCGCTCGGCAGTGAGTGACAGCCACGAGGGGCGAGGCGGTCGCCGCCCCGTCACTGCGTTATCCCTCGAGTGGGAGGACGAGCGCCTCGCCGTCCCGATCGAACGTCGTCCCGAACTCGGCGGAGCGATCGCGCATCACCTCGCGGGACCACGCAGCCGCCTCGGAACTCGCCTCGTGGACCGCACAGCCCTCGATCTCGGTCGGGTGAAGCCGCAGTTCCGTCGGCGTGCCCGCCTCTGTCACCGCGAGTTCGAACAGGAACCCGCGATCGTTGCGCAACTCGGCGTCGACCGCGTAATCGTCGACGAAGTCGCCCGCGTCGTAGACGATCGGTGCGCCCTCGTGGACCTCGATCCCCTGGAAGACGTGGGCGCTGTGGCCGTGGATCAGGTCGACGCCCTCCTCGACCAGCCAGCGACCGAACTCGCCAAAGGTGTCGGGCGGTTCCGTCACCATGTTCGGACCCCAGTGGAGAGAGGCGACCAGCAGGTCCGTGTCCGACTCGCGGGACCGATCGAGCGCCTCCCGGACCCGGCGGCGCGTCTTCCCGTCGTCGACGGTCACGTCGATCCAGGCGGTCCCCGGCGACTCCTCGTCGGCCGCGTACTCCGGGGTGTTGTCGGTGAACGAGACCACGGCGACGTCGAGGTCGGCGATCGAGACGGCCGCCGGGTCGAGCGCCTCGTCGATCGTCTCCCCCGCGCCGGCGTGGGCGATGCCCGCCTCGTCGAGGTGGTCGATCGTGTCCCGGAGCGCCGCCTCCTCGTAGTCGAGCACGTGGTTGTTCGCGAGCGCACAGACGTCGACGCCGGCGCGTTCGAGCGCCGGGACGGCCCAGTCGGGGTCCGCGCGGAAGTGAAACGGCCGGTGGGTACGTCGCCACTGCTGGCCGCGGGTCGAGAGCACGCACTCGAGGTTGATCACCAGCCCGTCGAGCGCGCGTAGCCGATCGAGGACGTCTCCCCACACCGCGTCGACGGCGCGCCGGCGCTGGCGATCGTCGACGAGCCGGCCGAGCATCACGTCGCCGGTGAAGCCGATCCGGGGTGTCATACGGGCACGTACGTGAGCCGGGGAAAAAGATGTGACAGGGGGGAGCCGGTGGCTCGATCGGACTCCGGACGGTCGAACCCGTCAGGGGGTTTCGCGGTGTTCCCGTCCGCATACGACGTGGATCCGTGCCCGATCACGTGGCGACGCGGCCAGGAACGAGCGACGGAGCGGGCGATCCGAGCACGCGCCGACAGCTACAAAGTGTGACAACGCCGTCTAGTCGTACATGCACGTACTCGGCTGTCTGAACCGGGGGGCCGGCGAGGAGCGACGGGAGCAGGTCGTCGATCGGGTCGTCGATCGGCTCGCCCGCGAGGGGCGGGTCGGTGTCGTCCGGTACGACGCGACGATCGCCGATGGCGCACACGAGGCGCTCACGGTCGGTGGCGACGTCACCTACGGACTCGGCGCCGACGGCGACTGGACCGCCTCGGGAACGGGGATGACCGTCGGCGACGCCATCGACGCGCTGGCACCGGACTGCGACTACGCCGTCGTCACGGGCGTCCCGGACCTCCAGTACCCCGTGATCGCCGTCGGCGGCGACGCAGACGATCGGGACGACGTGCTCGCGACGGTCGATCGGGCCGGCGAACTCGACGAGGACGCGCTCGTGACCGCGCTCGAGGAGCGAGACCCCCACGAGACGCTCGATTCGCTCGTCGCCCGCGTCAAACGCGCCCCGGAGGCCGAACTATCGGGCGCGATCGCGACCTTCACCGGCCGGGTGCGCGCGAAAGACGACCCGGACGACGCGCGCACGGAGTTTCTCGAGTTCGAGAAGTACGACGGTGTCGCCGACGGGCGAATGGCCACGATCGAGGCGGAACTCGAAGCCCGCGACGGAGTACTCGCGGTCGAACTCCACCACCGGACCGGCGTCGTCAGGGACGGCGAGGACATCGTCTTCGTCGTCGTCCTCGCGGGACACCGCGACGAGGCGTTCCGGGCCGTCGAGGACGGGATCAACCGGCTGAAAGACGAGGTACCCCTGTTCAAGAAGGAGGTTACGGTCGACGACGAGTACTGGGTTCACGAGCGTTCGTGATCGTTTCGCGGGTCGACCACAAGGGCTTTCTATCCGGCGAACGGTTCTAGAAACAAGTCGGGGACGTGATGTAGCGACGGACGTTCCACCGCGATCGGGACCAGGGAGATAACAGGTTAGAAGTGGTTTTAAAATTTCTAACCGGTTCTCAGGCGATCGTAAAACCCATCGTAAATCGGACTAAAAGGTCGCTTACCCACAGGATATCTGAACGCAATCGAAACGCCGCTAACCATCCGTCCTTTATAACATGTCTCTCCCACAACGGATGGATGTCGATGAGCACGACAGCCCAACCCTCCACGGAAAGCAAAGAACACCGCCTGAAGCGCTACCTGCGCGAACGCGCAGAAGACGGAGAGCTGTACTTCAAAGGGAAGTTCATCGCAGACGACGTCGGCATGTCCCCGAAAGAGATCGGCGCGCTGATGGTCAAGCTCTCGGAGTCCGCGACCGACCTCGAGATCGAGAAGTGGTCGTACACGAGCGCGACCACGTGGCGCGTCGAACCCGCCTGATCGCCCATCGGCACATCCAACGCGTACGTCCTGACCCCACACGCACCCACGAACCGCAACACGCCACGCACCTCACGCACCCACCCTCTCACGCACGCAGGCGATCATCCCACGCTCCGCTCACCAGCCGCCTGCGATCACCCACCTGTTACGCCGGCGCGTCGGCCGCCGACGCCATCCGGCATCCGATCGGCCATCGCGCGTCGGTCCCGTCGGCCGACGTGCTGGTCCCCGTCAGCACGTCTCCGTTCGTTCACGCACGTCCTGAACGGAGACGCGCCAGCGACCCGGAACAGCGACGCCCTCACGCAGTTCCCGTCGAAAACGGGGACGCCTGCCGACGACAGGCGATTTATACGAGCCGGCGAGTAAACACGGGTAATGGAGGACGTCGATTCGTCCAGATTCAATCCGTCAGCGCGAGGCGGATCGACACTCGATGCGGGCCCGCCGATCGATCGCATCGAGTCCGTGTTTGCCGTCTACGAGACGCGAACCGAGGGCGACCGACTGGTCTACTACGGCGACCCGCTTCGCCCGCCCGAACAGGTGATCCGCGAGCTGTGGCCGGCGTTTCGGGAAACGGGGTACGAACCCCAGCTGACGATCCGCCACGGCGAGTACGTCCTCGTCGCCGAACCGACGGAGATCGGTATCGACGGGATCCCGTGGACGAACCTGGTGCTGTTCCTGGCGACGATCGTCTCGACGCTGTTTGCCGGCGCACAGTGGTACTACTTCGATCCGTTCTCGAACCCGGCGGAACTGCTCCGCGCGTGGCCGTTTACCGCCGCGGTCCTGGGCGTCTGGAGCGTCCACGAGATGGGCCACTACGTCATGAGCCGCTACCACCGCGTCGACGCCTCGCTGCCGTACTTCATCCCCGTCCCGTCGCTCATCGGGACGATGGGCGCGGTCATCAAGATGAAGGGGCGCATGCCCGATCGGAAGGCGCTGTTCGACATCGGCGTCGCCGGGCCGCTCGCTGGGCTGATTGCGACGGTCGTCGTCACGATAATCGGGCTGCATCTGCCGCCCGTCACCGCACCCCCGGGGCTGGTCAACGATCCCGACGCGTTCCAGATCAACCTCGGCTATCCGCTGTTGCTGGAGTGGCTCGCGGCGCTGTTCGATCAGCCGCTGTACCGCGACGATCCGGCGACCGCGGTAAACCCGGTCGTCATCGGCGGCTGGGTCGGCATGTTCGTCACGTTCCTCAACCTGATCCCGGTCGGCCAGCTAGACGGCGGCCACATCCTCCGGGCGATGACCGGCGAGTTCCAGGAGACGATCGCGGCTCTCGTCCCCGGCGTGCTCTTCGCGCTCGCCGCCTACCTCTACTACATCGCGGACTACGGCCGGTACGCCGTGTTCATCTGGGTATTCTGGGGCTTCCTGACCGCCGTGATTGCGGCCGTCGGTCCCGCCCAGCCGGTCGACGACGACGGACTGGACCGCGGCCGGTTCCTGCTCGGGGTCGTCACCTTCGCCCTCGGCGCGCTCTGTTTCATGGCGGTGCCGATCGAGATGATTCCCTAGCCGTGCGTGTAGCCCCGATCGGCGAGTGAGTCCCCGTCGAGGGAGACTCCGTCCGCGAGGACGGACCCGATCGGCGTCAGCGCAACCGGTGTGTCCGCGCGAGCCGCGGCCACGTCGTCTTCGGGGATCGTACAGACGAGTTCGAAGTCCTCGCCGAACGTCGTCGCCCGATCGAGCGCCTCGCGCTCGCTGTCGGTCGTCTCGAAGACGGCGTCATCGATCGGGATGGAGTCCGACTCGATGGCGAACCCGCAGTCGCTCGCCTCGGCGAGCTGGTGGAGCGATCGGGCGAGACCGTCGCTCGAGTCCATCATGGCCGTCGCGTGGGGGGCGAGCGCCCGGCCGGCCGCGACGCGGGGCTCGAACTGGAACAGGTCGTTCCCGCGCTCGTGATCGCCTCGCTCGAACTGAGCGATCGCCGCCGCGGTGCGTCCCAGCGTGCCGGTGACGCAGACGACGTCACCGGGGCGCGCCCCGCCCCGACGGACCGGGTCGGTCGTTCGGCCGATAGCGGTCGTCGAGACGGTGAACTCGTCGTGCCCGTCGAGGTCGCCGCCGACGTACTCGGCGCCGACGGACTCGCAGACGTCGCTCGCGCCGCGAACGAACCCGAGCAGTTCCTCGCGATCGAATTCGGGAGCGGCGTAGGCGGCGACCGCGGCGATCGCCTCGGCCCCCATGGCCGCGACGTCCGACAGCGACGCCCCGACCGATCGCCAGCCGGCCGTATACCGGGTCGTCCCCGCGGGAAAGTCCGTCCGCTCGTGGAGCATGTCCGTCGTCACGACCAGCCCGTCGACGATCGCGGCGTCGTCGCCGACGGGATCGAGTTCGTCCGCCAGTAGTGTCAGGGCGGCCCGTTCGTCCATACCGCCCGTTTCGCGTCCAGCGCGAAAAACGACCCGGACCTGCCGGGTGACCGAATCGAGCGGGCGATCGTCTCGAAGCGAGACCGACGGCGGGAGACGGCCGGCCGTTGCTCGGCGTCCGCGCCGACGACCGGGCATGGAGCGCGATCGGGCGGGCTGGCCCGGATGAGCGAGCGTCGGCAACGCACGGTATCGGCTGTCAACGCCGCCAGAGAACAACGATGGCCTTAAATGCCGCCGACGGGAACCACACGCCAATGGCTACGATGTACGACGTTCCGGCGGACGACCTCATCGAGGCGCTCGCCGAGGACCTCGAGGACCGACTCGACGAACCCGACTGGAGCGAGTTCGTGAAGACTGGCGTCGACCGCGAACTCCCGCCCGAACAGGAGGACTTCTGGGCGACCCGCGCCGCCAGCCTCCTGCGCAAGGTGGCCGATCGCGGCCCCGTCGGCGTCGAACGACTCTCGACCGAGTACGGCGGCTCGAAGGGCGGCTCGACCCGCTACCGCGTCGCCCCCGACAAGCGCGCCGACGGCTCGAAGAACCTGATCCGCACCATCCTCCAGCAGCTCGAAGACGAGGGGCTCGTCGACATCGCGGAGGGTGAGGGCCGCCGCGTCACCCCCGAAGGACAGAGCCTGCTCGACGACACCGCCGGCGAGGTCCTCGAAGAACTCGATCGCCCGGAACTCGAGCGCTACGCGTAAACGATCGCAAACTGTGTCGTTTTCGGGACGCCGATCACGTCGAGAGGCCTCACTTTCCGCGGTCCGTAATCATTTTCCCGCCTGCAGGACAAGAGTGTGATATAGCTATGAGCGGATCACCCGACGAGGAGAAACTCGAGGAACTCCGACAGAAGAAGATGGAGCAGCTCCAGGAGCAGGCCGAGGGCCAGCAGGGGAGCGAAGCCCAGGAGGCCGCCCAGCAACAGGCCGAGGCCCAGAAGAAGGCCCTCCTGCGCCAGCACCTGACCGACGACGCCCGCAAACGGCTCAACACCGTCAAGATGAGCAAGCCCCAGTTCGGCGAACAGGTCGAACGGCAGGTCGTCACCCTCGCCCGATCGGGACGCATCCAGGGCAAGATCGACGACGGGAAGATGAAACAGCTCCTCCAGGAGCTCAAGCCCGACTCGAAGAGCTTCGACATCAAGCGCCGGTGATGGAGCTCGGACTGCTCTACAGCGGCGGGAAGGACTCGACGCTCGCAGCGCTTCTCCTCGACGAGTTCTACGACGTCACGCTGGTGACCGGTCACTTCGGCGTCACCGACGACTGGAAACACGCCCGGAACACCGCCGAGTCGGTCGACTTCGCGTTCGAACGGCTCGATCTCGACCCCGACGTCGCCCGCGAGGCCGTCGATCGGATCCGCGAGGACGGCTTCCCGCGCAACGGCATCCAGCGGGTTCACCGGCACGCCCTCGAACGGCTGGCCGAACAGGGGTTCGACGCGATCGCCGACGGAACCCGACGCGACGATCGGGTGCCGACGGTCTCGCGCGCACAGGCCCAGAGCCTGGAGGATCGCCACGGCGTCGACTACATCGCCCCGCTATCGGGGTTCGGTCGGACCGCAGTCGATCGGCTGGTCGACGCCCACCTCAAGGTGACGGTCGGGCCGAGCGAGGCGATCGACCGGGCCGACTACGAGGCCGAGTTGCGGGCGCTCATCGCCGAGGCGGACGGTCCCGGGCGGGTGGCCGATCTCTTCCCCGCGCACGACCAGACGTACGTCACCGACGTGCGCTAAAGTCCCGTCTCCGGCACCGACCGTCGTCGGACCGTCGCGACCGATCCCGGCGACGGCGCGGACGTTAACGAGCGCGTTACTGTCTTTTCCTCGCGATAGTAGGGCCATAACCAAACCCGAGTTCGTGGGAGCCGATCCCACGCATGAGCGAACGCACGCAAGTACGCGAGGTCTTCGCGGACGTCGAGCCCGACCCGGACGCGATCCTCGAGGCGACCGGTGCCGACTCCCCGGCGGAGCTAATCGCTGGCGGCGGGAGACACGACCCGATCGCGGACGAGGCGGCCGACGAGACGGCCGTCGCGGACCTGCTCGGGAACCTGAAGGACGCGGCGGACGAAACGGGCGAGCCAGCGGCCGATCGAGAGATCGACGACCCCGCATCGGGTCGAGATCCCGGGTCGGCGGATGAGTCGACGGACGACAGCGGGTCCGACGGGTCGATCGAGATGGAAATCACGTTCGGCGAACCGTCCGTGACGGTCCGCCGGGGTGACGGCGCCGCCATCGACGACCTGCTCGGCGGCGATCCGACACCGGACCGGCCGCGGGTAGCCGGCGTCGAGTCTGCCGGGATGGAACTGGTCGGTTCGCCGACGGTCACTCGCGTCTCGAGCGACGCGTTCGGGAGTCCCTGAGCAGACGCACGCGCCGATCGTACCGCAGTCACGTTGCCGGCGGACTAGGTGAACTCGAACCGGGCACCGCCGGCCTCGCTCTCGGTGATCGTCACGTCCCAGCCGTGGGCGTCGGCGATCGCCCGGACGATCGCCAGTCCGAGTCCGGAGCCGTCTTCGGCGGTCGAGTACCCGCGTTCGAGCACGTTCTCGCGTTCGTCCTCGGGGATGCCGGGTCCGTCATCCGCGACGAAGAAGCCGCCCGGGCAGGGTCCGACCCGGATGTGGACGTCCTCGCCGCCGTGGTCGATCGCGTCGTCAGCGCGGGAATCGCGCTGACTGCTTGTCGAACCGTGTTCGACACTGTTCCGGAAGCAGTTCTCGAACAGCTGCTTCGCGCGTTGTGGATCGACCTCCAGCGTGTGGTTCCCCTCCGTTTCGAGGGTCGCGTCGTGCGTTTCGGTCGCCGTCCACGCCTCGCCCGCGAGTTCGACCAGCGGCACGTCGTAGGGGTCCTCGACCTGCGTGCCGTTGCGGGCGACCGAGAGCGACTCCTCGATCAGTTCGTCCATCCGGTCGAGCGCGCCGTCGACCGCTTTGAGGTGTTCGGCCTCGCCCGTCTCGAAGGCGGCGTCGAGTCGGCCGCGGGCTACCCCGAGCGGGTTCCGGAGGTCGTGGCTGACGACGCTCGCGAACTCCTCTAACCGTTCGCTCTGGCGGCGCGCCTCCCGGACCGCGGCCCGCTGGCGGATCTCGTAGATGCCGGCGATCGTTCCCGCCGCGACGCCGACCGTGCCGCCCATCAACATGAGATACAGCGGTTTGAGCGCGCCGGTGCCGTCGAGATACAGCACGTAGAGGTGGAGCGACGTCACGAACGTCCCCGCGAGAAAGCCCCCGGCACCGTAGGCGAAGACGGTAAGTCGATCCCGGAGCGAGACGTCCCCCGCCACCAGTGTCCGATCGGCGAAGACGACGGCCGAGGCGGCCAGCAGGGGGACGACACTCTCGAGAAGGGCCTGGGTGCTGAAGGCCTCGCCGGCGATGCGGGCACCGATGACGGCCGCGAGAAAGAGCCCGAGTGCCGACAGCGGCGACACGGGCACCTGTTCGCCGACATCGGTGACCCAGTCCTCGTCTCCCAGGGGTTGCACAGTGAACGTCAGCAGCCACGTTCCTATCAAGGTACGGGAGAATATCGATCGGGGGACCATCGAACCAACGTGCGCGACCGACGAATCAAACGGCGGTGACGGATCGGGTGGAATCGGACCGGCGGAAGGAAGGATAGAAGTTCGCCGTCGGCGAACGCCCTGTCATGTACGACCGGATCAAGGGCTTTCGAGACTTCTATCCCGGCGAGATGGGCGCGCGGCGGGCGACCATCGATACGCTGGAGGAGACCGCCAGCAGGTACGGCTTCCGCGAGATCGGGACCCCGGCGCTCGAACGGGCCGAGATGTGGACCGACAAGAGCGGCGAGGACATCGTCGACGAACTGTACGCGTTCGAGGACCAGGGCGGCCGCCACGTGACGCTGACGCCGGAACTCACGCCGACGGTGGCGCGGATGGTCGTCGCAAAACAGCAGGAACTGTCGAAGCCGATCAAGTGGTTCTCGACGCGGCCGTTCTGGCGCTACGAGCAGGTCCAGCAGGGTCGCCAGCGCGAGTTCTACCAGACGAACGTCGACATCTTCGGCTCGTCCGAACCCGAGGCCGACGCCGAAATCCTCGCGTGGGCGGCCGACGCCCTGACCAACCTCGGTCTCACCGAGGAGCACTTCGAGTTCCGCATCTCCCACCGGGACATCCTCGGGGGCGTCCTCGAGACGTACGACGCCGACGTGGACGTCACGGAGGCGATTCGGGCCGTCGACAAGTCCGAGAAGATCTCGCAGGCCGAGTACCACGACCTGCTCGTCGAGGCCGGCCTCACGTACGATCAGGCCGCCGAGTTCGACGACCTCATCGCGAGCGGCGACCTCGACGCGGTCGAGGAATTCGCCGACACCGATCGCGTCACTGCCGCCGTCGAGAACCTCCAGAACGTCCTCGCGGCCGCCGAGGACTTCGGCGCGCGCGAGCACTGCACTATCTCGCTCGAGACGGCCCGCGGACTGGACTACTACACCGGCGTCGTCTTCGAGTGTTTCGATTCGACTGGCGAGGTCTCCCGGTCGATCTTCGGCGGCGGCCGCTACGACGACCTCATCGAGGGGTTCGGCGGCCAGCCGACGCCCGCCGTCGGCGTCGCACCGGGGCTCGCACCGCTGTCACTGCTCCTGCAGCGGGCGGGCGTCTGGCCCGACGAGGAACTGGTGACCGAGTACTACGTCCTCCAGGTCGGCGACACCCGATCGGAGGCCGCCCGGATCACCCGGGACCTGCGGGATCGCGGCCACGTCGTCGAGACCGACGTCGCGGGCCGATCGTTCGGCGCACAGCTGGACTACGCCGACTCGATCAACGCCGGGACGGTCGTCATCGTCGGCGAGCAGGACCTCGCGAACGACGAGGTGACGATCAAGGACATGGAGTCGGGCGACCAGTTCCAGGTCCCAATCGACGAGTTCCCCGGCGATCGGGATCGGCCGACCTACGAGGACTTCGCCTGATCGCCGTCCACACCTCCCGTCTCGCCGCCTCGCGACCGCGCCTGACCCGTCGGTATTAAAGACCCTTTATCGCGTGGGAGAAACGGGCCTGTTCCTGCCGAATGGGAGCAATATACCGGTATTAACCCCCGAGAGAGTCAACTCTCATCTGTGAGGTGACGACCAATGGCAACCAATCAAGCAACCGTACAGTGGCTCGGGAGGCAGCAGGAGTTCGAATACGCCGACTCGGTCGCCGGCTACGTGATGGTCGGTATCCGACTGATCGTCGGGTACTGGTTCCTCCACGCAGGGTGGACGAAGTTCGCGTTCGTCGCAGGTGAGCCGTTCGACGCGGCCGGCTACCTGATGCACGCGGAGACGCCGATCGCCGGCCTGTTCGAGATCGTCGCGACGACGCCCTGGCTGCTCGAGTTCACCAACGTGATGATCCCCCTCGGCGAGTTCCTAATCGGCCTGGGGCTCATCCTGGGGGCGCTCGTGCGCCTCGCCGCCTTCTTCGGCGGCGTCCTGATGACGTTGTTCTACCTGGGCAACGCCGACTGGGCGCACGGCTACGTCAACGGGGACCTGCTGGGTCTCATGTTGTTCGTGATCATCGGCGTCTTCGCCGCGGGCCGCATCCTCGGCGTCGACGCCTACCTCGAACAACTCGAGTTCGTGCAACGGCGGCCGTGGCTCCGGTACCTCCTCGGCTGATGCCGCGGGGGCAACGCCCGGCCGACCACTCGAACCGCCACCAGTGACGCTCTCCCGGCTGTCCGAGATTCGACCACTGTGCCCGGCGATCGGAACCCGTCCGCTCGCCGTTCGATAGCAACCGACCGTTTCTCTCGGGTGCGAACCCGATCGATTCTCGCATCTCCGTTACCGGCAGGACCGATCGACGGCCCCAGACCTCGAATCGAGTCGATCGCCGGTCGTGACGCGGTCGATCACGTCACGCCGCTCGATCGGCCCGTGGCCGGTCTCGACGTGGTGGTCGATCATCGCCCGTCCGAGGGCGGTGATCTCGTCCTCGCTCGCTTCTCGCTGCCAGTCACACTCGGTGCAGTACGCGGTCGGCACGACCGAAACGTCGGGATCGGTCGGACTGAATGCCCCGGTTCACATGTCGCGCGTATTTATTCAGCGGCCCCGACGGCCCCAGCGTTGTCCGGGCCTCGACGGCCCCAGCATTAACTAGGAGGCCGGTGTACGACGGCCGATGGTCGACACGCCGAACGTCCTGCTCGTCCTCACCGACCAGGAGCGCTACGACTGCAGTGCCCCCGACGGGCCGCCGGTCGAGACCCCGACGATCGATCGACTCGCGAGCGAGGGGATGCGATTCGAACGCGCGTGCACGCCGATCAGCATCTGTACGAGCGCCCGTGCATCGTTGCTGACCGGCCAGTTCCCGCACGGGCACGGGATGCTCAACAACAGCCACGAGGCGGACGCGATCCGGGCAAATCTGCCCGACGGCGTCCCGACCTTTTCGGAGGCGCTCGCGACGGGCGACAGCGGCTACGAACTCACGTACACGGGCAAGTGGCACGTCGGCCACGATCAGACCCCCGAGGACTTCGGCTTTGCCTACCTCGGCGGGAGCGACGTCCACCACGACGACATCGACGACGCGTTTCGCGAGTACCGCGAGGAGCGCGGGACCCCGATGGACGAGGTGGAGTTCGAGGAGGCGGTCTACACCGGTGGCGGCGAGGGCACCTTCGTCGCCGCGAAGGCGCCGATCGACGTCGCGGACACCCGGGCGTACTTCCTCGCCGAGCGGACGATCGACACGATCGAGGCCCACGCGACCGGCGATCGAGACGGGCCGTTCTTCCACCGGGCGGACTTCTACGGCCCGCATCATCCCTACGTGATCCCCGAGCCCTACGCCTCGATGTACGATCCCGGCGAGATCGACCCCCCGGACAGCTATCTCGAAACGTTCGACGGG
This sequence comes from Halosolutus amylolyticus, assembly GCF_023566055.1. Taxonomy (NCBI): domain Archaea; kingdom Methanobacteriati; phylum Methanobacteriota; class Halobacteria; order Halobacteriales; family Natrialbaceae; genus Halosolutus; species Halosolutus amylolyticus. The sequence goes on from NZ_JALIQP010000002.1 coordinate 1,127,189, forward strand.
AAGCCACAGGTCCACGAGAACTTCGTCGACTACCGCGGCGTCAGGGGGTTCGACTGGGACACCTGGGCCGAGGTGCTCGCGAAGTACTGGGGGTTCGTGACGCTGATCGACGAGCAACTCGAGCGGATCCTCGACGCGCTCGAAGCGTACGGACTGGCCGACGACACAGCGGTGATCCACACCTCGGATCACGGCGACTTCGTCGGGGGCCACCGCCAGTTCAACAAGGGGCCGCTGATGTACGACGACACCTACCGTATCCCGCTGCAGGTGCGCTGGCCGGGAGTCACCGAGCCGGGATCGGTCTGCGAGTTCCCCGTCCACCTGCACGACCTCGCGCCGACGATCCTCGAGATGGCCGGCGTCTCGATTCCGGATTCGTTCCACGCCCGGAGCCTCGTCCCGTTTCTCGAGGGCGACGATCCGGACGACTGGCCCGACTCGACGTTCGCCCAGTACCACGGCGAGGAGTTCGGTCTCTACACCCAGCGGATGGTCCGCACCGATCGATACAAGTACGTCTACAACGGCCCGGATATCGACGAACTGTACGACCTCGATCGCGACCCCGCCGAACTGCAGAACCTGATCGACCACCCCGAGTACGCCGACGCGCGATCGGCGATGCGAAAGCGACTGGTCGAGTGGATGTACGAGACGGACGATCCGAATCGGGAGTGGGTTCCGGACGTTCTCGCGGACGCGCCGGAGGGGACCTGATCTCGGTCGTCGGCATCCGCTGTACGAGGAGCGCGGGTCTCGAGCCGATTGATGTGAGCCCCCTTCGGATTGATATGTTAACAGTTGATGTAATCTACTGACGTGAGGTATCAAGTGTCGTGAGAGAGAATGACTGCCGATAACGGCGACGGCGTATCCGGGACGAACGTGAATCGACGGACGGTCCTCGGGGCGGCCGGCAAAGCGACCGTCGGCGCAGCGGCCCTCGGCGCCACCACCGGATCCGCGGCCGCCGACGGCTCCTACACGCGACACGAACACGGCGGCCTCGAGTACACCAAGTACGTTCCCGGCGCCGTGGACGGAAGCGACGCCGTCCCGCTGGTCGTGATGCTACACGGCTGTACCCAGGACGCCGACGACTTCGCGGCCGGGACCGGGATGAACGAGGTTGCCGACGAGAACGAGTTCGTCGTACTCTACCCCGAACAGTCGTCGGGCCGCCACTACAACGACTGCTGGCAGTGGTTCAACGACCGGAACACGACCTGGGGACGGGGCGAAGCCGCGATCATCGCGGGAATGGTCGACGAGGTGAAGTCGGAGCACAATATCGACGACGGCGAGGTCTACGCCGCCGGACTGTCGGCAGGCGGAGCGATGGTTCCCAATCTGGTGGTCGAGTACGCCGACGTGTTCTCGGCCGCCGGCGTTCACTCGGGACTCGAGTACGACGCCGTCGAAGACGAGAACAGCGGCCTGCTGGCGATGACCCAGTGCACCGCCAAAGATCCCCAGGAGGCGGGTACCCGGGCGTACGACAGAATGGAGGAGTTCGGGATCACGGACGCGGTCCCGACGATCGTCTTTCACGGCACCGACGACACCACGGTCTATCCGTGCAACGGCGAGCAGGCAGCCGAACAGGCGACGCAGACCAACGATCTCGCGTACAACGACGCGGACGACGATGCGATCGACTACGACCCCGACGAGACGTACACCGACTGTTCGGCGCCGAAGTGCGCCGCGGTCTCCGAGTTCCACGATCCGGATGGCCGGAGTCTCGTCGAGTACTGGGAGGTCGACGGCCTGGGACACGCCTGGGCCGGCGGGGACTCCGCTGGCTCGTACACCGACCCCGACGGACCGGACGCCTCGCGCGAGATGTGGGCGTTCTTTTCGAACGGGGCCACGGACCCCGGCGACGACGACCCGGTTGCAGAGGCGTCGGCCGACCCGAATCCGGCTGCCCCGGGCGAATCGATCACCTTCGACGCCTCGAACTCGAGCCATCCCGACGGTGCGATCGAGAGCTACGAGTGGGACTTCGACGACGGAACGGCGGCCACCGGTGAGACCGTCACTCACAGCTACGATTCGACGGGAACGCGAACCGTCGAGTTGCGTATTACCGGCACCGATGGCGCGACCGCCACCGATACCGTCACGCTCGACGTGATCGAGGACGGGTTCGACGGCTACTGCGGGACGGACGACAACTACTCGCACGTCGACGCTGGCCGGGCCTGGACCGACGGCTCGTACGCCTACGCGGAGGGCTCCGACGAGAACATGGGCCTCTACAACGTCTTCGAAACGTCTCGACTGAAGGAGACCTCGCCCGGCTACTTCGAACTGGTCGAGTCCTGCGACGGATAGTCCCGTCGACGCCGGGCGCGGAAGCGTACGTTTACGGTTCCGAAACGGCTACCACCGGGTATGATCGTCGACGTGCGCGAAACGGAGGGGTATCGATGACGGGAGCGACGGACGACGAGGCGGATCCCGACGACCTTCGGGAACGGGCGCGCGAAGACGAGGCGATCGCCGACGCGCTCGAGGAGCTCGTCGTGGAACTGCGGGACGACCCGGTCAGGGAGTCGCGACTCGAGAGGCTGTTCGACGAGGCGAGTACGAGCAACCCGAATATCTGGAACACCGTGACGGCGTTCATCGACGTCGAGGACGGCGAGGCGATCGTCACGGAGGAGTCGAAACTGGCACAGGGAAGCTGGGCACCCGAGATCGTCGAGGACTGCGACGCGATGCTCACGCTCGACATCGAGTACGGGATGATGCCCGACGACTTCAAATACCGCGCCGGGAAGGAACTGAGCCGGACGATCGAGGCGTTCCGCGAGGAGGCGGCCGACGCGCGAGAGACGGCCGCCGAACTCGAGAACGGAACGGACGGGGCCTGAGATCGGCCGCTCCTACGGACTGCTGTCCGTCAGTTCCGGCGCAACCGCAGACGGGTCGCGGTTGCGCTGGTATATCGGTACAGCAATCCGTATCACTCGGTGACGACTCGTTCGCGCTCGAACCGATCGTCGTCCCGGTCGGTCCGATCGTCGCTCCGATCCGCTCGCCAGCGCCACGACCCGATCTCGAACGGCTCCAGCGAGACGATCACGTACGATCGATCGGGCCACGTCGCCCGCGCTTCGTCGGTCGCGCTCGGCCGCGGCGGGCCGCGAGGGTGGGAGTGGTAGAAGCCGACGATTTCCTCGCCCCGATCCTCCAGGCGCTCGAAGATCACGAGTTGTTCTTCGGGGTCGATCCGGTAGCGCGTCCGCGGTTGCTCGGCGACGTTTTCGGCGGGGTACTGCGATCGAACGCGGCTCCGGCCGTCGGGATCGTACTCGCCGCCGAGAACCCCACAGATTTCCGCCGGGTGGCCCTCGCGTGCGCGCTCGACGATCGCGTCGCGAACCGACGACGGGAGGACGAGCACGGGATCAGTCGACCTCCGCTCGCGAGTCGCCGGCGGTGTCGGCGTCGCCCGTCTCGATCGACGCGAGGTCGTCGAACGGGACCGCGACGTTCCGGTCCGGGGCGTCGAACCGATCGGGATGGACGATCCCCGCGATCGCCTCGAGCGTGTCCACGAGCCGCGGGCCGGGCCGGTTGAGGTAGTGGTGGCCGTCGAGCGCCCAGACCCGATCGGTCTGCACAGCAGCGAGATCGTCCCAGCCCTCGCGATCGGTGAGATCGGTCCAGTTCGCGGCGATCTGGTCCAGCCCGAACCCGCAGGGTGCGACGATCACGAGTTCTGGATCGTACTCGCGGATCTCCGTCCACTCCCGCGGGCGGGAGCGCTCGCCCGCGTCGGCGAGGCCGTACTCGCCGCCGGCCCAGTCGACGAGTTCGGCCGTCCAGTGGCCCGCGATCATGACGGGGTCGGTCCAGTCGAAGATCGCCACCCGCGGGCGATCGTCGTCGTCGAGATCGGCCGTCCGCTCCCGGACGGTGTCGATCCGGGCCTCGAGGTCCAGTCTGGCCTCCCGGGCGTGCGCTTCGCGGCCGGTCACCCGGCCGAGCCGATCGAGGTCGTCGAGGACGTCCGCGACGCTGTGCGGGTCGGTCGTGAGGACCTCTGGATCGGCGTCGAGTTCCGCTACCGCGTCGGCGACGACAGCCTCGTCGACCGCACAGACGTCGCACATGCCCTGCGTGACGATCAGGTCCGGATCGAGGTCCTCGAGCGTCTCGACGTCGACGTCGTAGATGCCGCCCTCGGTTTCGGCGGTGTCGAGCACCTGCCGATCGATCTCGCCGCTCGAGGCGCGTCGCGCCTCGCTGATCCGCGATCGGGTAACCGAGGGGAGCGATTCGACGCCCGGCGGGTAATCACACTCGTGAGAGACGCCGACGGGTTCGATACCGAGCGCGGCAACGAGTTCGGTCGCAGAGGGGAGCGTCGTGACGATTCGCATATCGGTAGTAGGGACGGCGAGATCAAAAAGAGCGGCTTCGCGGGCGATCCACGGGGCAGGCGTCAGAAGTCGTCCGCCGGGCCGGAGTCGTCCTCGTCGCTCCCCTCGGCGTCCGGTTCGTCGTCGATTGCGAACTCGTCGGCGTCCGACTCCGCATCGGGCGCTCCGTCCGCGATGTCGATCTCGGTCACCGATCGTGAGCCGACACCGGCGTCGGAGCCCGGTCCGGACGCGGATTCGCCGACGTCGAACGCGTCGGTCCCGAGTTCCTCGCCGTCGGCCGTGACGCGGCCCTCGTCGATCTCGATGACGACGCCGTCGCGGTCCGGGTCGCGGCCGACCAGTTGATTCGTCGCCGACTCGACCTCCTGGTTGACCGCCCAGACGAACCGCAGGACGGACTCGAGTTCAGATCCGGCCTGGCGGACGGTCCGATCGGCCGACAGTTCGCCGAGACTCCGGGCCCCTTCGGGGTGGAGGTACTGGACCGGATGGTCGGTCGGTACCTCCCGCAGGTCGAGGTCGAACGACCAGAGGTACGGGAGCAACTGGACCGCGTAGCCCTGCGGTTTCGGCGCACGCCGTCCCGCAGCGGTTAGGGCGATGTTCACGGCGGGCGATTCCGCGTCGGTGTCGAAGTACAGGCCGTCGAAACCCGGTATGGAGAGTCGCATACGCGACCAGTCGCACTCCCCGCGGGTGAGTCCACAGTCGGCATGTTCAGCCTCGTTTTATACGGGCGTCGTCGGACACCGACAGGATCGAAGACGCACCGAGGGAACCGATCGGGTTCCCTCAGAACGTGTCGACGAACTTGTCGCGCCGGTAGAGGTCGAGTTCGCTCACGCTCGCCCCCTCTCGCGAGGCGGCGAAGACGATCGCGTCGGCGATTTCCTCGGGTTCGGTCGCCTCGTCGGGGTCGAAGACCTCTGCGAACGTCGTCCCGTCCGTCGTCTCGAACTCCGTCCGAACCTCGGACGGATTGACGACCGTGACGCCGACGCCGTCGTCGCCGACCTGCGCGGCGACGCTCTTGGCGAAGCCCCGGACCCACCACTTCGAGGCGGCGTAGACGGGATTGAACGATCGCGGGTACTGACCGGCGAAACTCCCGACGAAGAGCAGGTGACCCCCGCGTTCGCGAACGTGAGGGATGGCCGCCCGCGTCGCGTAGAAGACGCCGTCGACGTTGGTCTCCTGCATCGTCTCGTACTCCTCGGTCGTCAGATCGGCGACGTCGCTCCCGCGGGAGAGGCCGGCGTTGTTCACCAGCACGTCGATCCCGCCGAACGTCGCGACGGTCTCGTCGATCAGGTCGTCGACGTCGTCCTCGTCGCGGACGTTCGTCGGGACGACCAGCGTCTCCACGCCGTGGGTCGTCTCGATCTCGTCCGCGAGGTCCGCGAGTCGGTCCTCGCTGCGGGACGCGAGGACGACGCTCGCCCCCTCGGCCGCGAGCGCGCGACACGTCGCCGCACCGATACCAGCGCTCGCACCCGTGACGATCGCTACCCGGTCGTCGAGTTGGCCTTCGGCTGTCATGGTCACTCCACTGTGTGTGGCCCAGGAACGTCGGTGTTTCGTCGCCTCGCCGGCAGTCGCGTCGGCGAACCCGCCGCGAACCCGACACTGAAGTAGCCGCCGTCCCTCGCTGTGATTTATATGCGAAATTTTCACCTGACGACGATCTGGGGAATTCCGATCCGGATCAACGTCTCGCTGCTGGTGTTCCTGCCGGTACTCGTCTGGCTGATCGCCGCGAGTGGCCAAATCGGGATCTACGCCTCGATCATCGACGGGTTCTCGCCGGCGACCCTCGATCCGGCGCCGCTGGAGGAAGGCGCGACCCCGTGGCTGATCGGCGTCACGGGCGCGGTCGGGCTGTTCGTCAGCGTCGCGGCCCACGAACTCGGCCACGCCTACGCGGCCCGCCGGTACGACATCGGGACGGAGTCGATCACACTCTGGATCTTCGGCGGCCTGGCCGCCCTCGAGTCGATCCCCAGGGAGTGGAACCGCGAGTTCTGGATCGCCGTCGCGGGGCCGATCACGAGCGTCCTGGTCGGCGTCGGCTTCGCCGGCCTCCTGCAGGTCGTCCCGGGTGGGCTGCCGATCGTCGTCTTCGTCGTCGGCTGGCTGGCGGTGATCAACGTCATCCTCGCGATCTTCAACATGGTCCCGGCGTTCCCGATGGACGGCGGCCGCGTCCTGCGGGCGCTGCTCTCCCGGCCCCGGAACCGATCGTACGCCCGGGCGACCCAGATCGCCGCCCGCATCGGGACGATCTTCGCGCTGCTGTTCGCCGTCGTCGGCATCCTCGGCTGGAACCCCGTCCTCGTGCTCGTCGCGCTGTTCATCTACGGCGCGGCGACCACCGAGTCCCGGACGGTCGTGCTCGACGAACTCCTCGCGGACGTGACCGCGACTGACGTGATGGACGCGCCGGTCCGATCGATTCCCGCGGATGCGACGGTCGACGAGTTCGCGAGCACGATGTTCCAGGAGCGACGCAGCGAGTACGTCGTCGTCGACGACGGCGACGTCGTCGGCTTCGTGACGCTGTCGGACGTGGGCCGGGTCGACCGCGCGGCGTTCGGGACGACGACGGTCCGCGAGATCGCGACCGCTGACGTGACGACCGTCGAGCCTGACACGCCCGCCTTCGACGTCCTGGTGTCGATGGGCCGGGCGCCCCTGGTCGTGGTCGTCGAGGAAGACGAACCGATCGGCACCGTCTCGCGCCGCGACCTCGGCGACGTTATGCAGCTCCGTCGAGAACTCGGTGCGCCCGGGCCGTTCGAGCGGGTACCGATGTGACGAATTAGAGGTCGTACAGCTCGCCGTACTTTTCGTCGACGTACTCGAGGAAGTGATCGGCGGTGAATTCCTCGCCGGTCGCCCGCTCGATCAGGTCGGGCGTGGTGTACTGCTTGCCGTGCTGGTGGACGTTCTCGCGGAGCCAGCCGTTGAGGTCGTCGAACTCGCCCTCGCGGATGTCGTCGTCGAGGTCACCCAGTTCGTCTTCGGCCGCGGCGTACAGTTGTGCCGCGAGCACGGAGCCAAGCGAGTACGTCGGGAAGTACCCGAACGAGCCGTGGGACCAGTGAATGTCCTGCAGACAGCCTTCGGCGTCGGTGTCGGGGCGGACGCCGAGGTACTCCTCGTACTTGTCGTTCCAGACCTTCGGCACGTCCTCGACGTCGAGGTCGCCCGAGATGAGCGCGCGCTCGATCTCGAACCGGATCACGATGTGGAGGTGATAGGTGAGTTCGTCCGCCTCGACGCGGATGAGGTTGTCGTCGTAGACCTGGTTCGCGGCCTCGTAGGCCTCCTCGGGGGAGACGTCCTCGAGTGAGGGGAAGCGCTCGCGCGCGATCGGCAGGAAGTGCTCCCAGAAGGGGCGCGATCGGCCGACGTGGTTCTCCCAGAGTCGCGACTGGGATTCGTGGACCGAGAGGTCGCGGGCCTCGCCGAGCGGGGTGCCGTAGCCCTCGTCGGGGAGGCCGAGCGTGTAGTTGGCGTGGCCGAACTCGTGGATCGTGGAGGTGATCGACCCGAGCAGGTCGTCCTCCTCGAAGCGGGTCGTCACGCGGGCGTCGAACTGGGTGCCCGAGGAGAACGGGTGCGGCGCGGTGTCGAGGCGGCCGCGATCCCAGTCGTAGCCGAGCGAGTCGAGCACGTCGCGCGCGAGGGCTTCCTGATCGTCGTCCTCGAACGCACCGGCGAAGGCGTCGGTCGCCAGGGCCGCGTCGCTGTCGTCGATCGAGTCGATCAGCGGGACGAGTTCGTCCCGAAGGCGCTCGAGCACCCGTTCGGCCGTCTCGAGGTCGAGGTACGGCTCGTACTCGGCGAAGAGCACGGCGTAGGGGTCGGCGTCGGGATCGATGTGCTCGGCGTACTCGCGCTTGAGTTCGACCAGTTTCTCGAGGGTCGGCGCGAACGCCTCGAAGTCGTCGTTCTCCTTGGCCGCCTTCCACTTGGGGTGGGCGTTCGCGGTCGTCTCGGAGATCTCCGCGACGAGTTCGCCGGGGACGCTCGTCTCGCGATCGTACTGTCGGCGGACCTCGCGGACGACCGCGGTCTGCTCCTCGGAGAGGTCGCTCCCCTCCAGTTCGTCGAGCAGGTCCCCCGTCTCCTCGGCGGTCAGGAGGTCGTGGCTGAGCGAGGACAGCGTCGAGAGTTGCTGTGCCCGGGCGGGCGTCCCCTCGTCGGGCATCACGACCTCCTGGTCCCACTGCAGGATGCCGGCGGCGTTGCCGACGTTCGAGATGCGAGTGACTCGCTCTTCGAACTGTTCGTACGTGCCATCCGTCTCCTGTGGGGACTGATCTGTCGCCATCGAGACGTACTTGCCGCGGCAGCGATTTTAACGTCGTGGTCTCTCTCCCACGCTGCCGTGACGGCACAGATCGATCGTCGAGCAGGTATCCTGTGGACCTCCTGACCGGTGGATCGAGCGATCGTGAAATGCGCATAGAACGTGCAAGCCGTGAACTGTTCGCTCGCACTGACGAGTTCCCGTACATGGTAGTTGCATCGATCGTCGTCTTCTTCGTCAGCCTGCTCATCGGCGCGCTCGGCATCTACATCGGCGCGCGAGTGATCGTCGGCGCCGGCGACTACGATCACGCCATCGTCACCGCCCTGATCGGGGCGATCGTCTGGGCGGTCGTCGGCTTCGTCGTCGGCTGGATCCCGCTACTGGGGCCGTTGCTCGCCCTGCTCGCGTACGTCGCCGTGATCAATTTCCGGTATCCGGGCGAGTGGACCGCCGCCGCGATGATCGGCCTCGTCGCGTGGGTCACCGTCCTGATCGTCCTCTACGCCCTCGCCGCGATCGGCGTCACCGGGTTCGAAGCGGTCGGGGTCCCCGGCGTCTGACCGGCTTCACCGCGATTTCCGACACGCACCGTTAACCGTCTCGACGGACAAGTCACCGGATATGGGATTCTTCGAGGACCTCGGGCGGAAGGTCGGCCAGTTCACCGAAGAAGCGAAACGGGCCGCAGCCGAGGACGCGCCGTACGCCTGCAGAGACTGCGGGGAGCGGTTCTACACGGAACAGGCGGAGTGCCCGCAGTGTGGAAGCGAGAACGTGGCGCAACGCGAATCGAGCACACGCGAGACCGGGGACAGCGAAGCTAGCGGCGACACCATCGACGACGGTGGCACAGCGCCGGACGACGCGAGTGAGGCCGACGGATCGGGCTCCGGCTGAGAACGATTACCGGAGCCAGCCCTCGGCCGCCCGCCGGTAGATCTCGGTACAGCGCTCGAGGACGTCGATCGAGACGCTCTCGTCGTCGGTGTGGGCCTCGCCGGGTTCCGACGGCCCGCAGACGACGGGCTGGGTCCCGGCCTGGGCGAGCCAGCCGGCGTCCGTCGCGTGCGGTTTCGTCACGAGTTCCGGTGTACCGGACTGGGCCGCGTCGGCCGCGTCGCGAACCGTCTCGGCGAACGCCTCGTCCTCGCACCGCATCGGCGGCAGGTCCTGGTCGACGGTCCATTCGACGCCCGGAATCGCTTCGACCCGGTCGATCGGCGCTCGCTCGCCCGGTACCGTACGTTCGTCGACCGTGATCGCACAGCGATCGGGGACGACGTTCCAGCCGGATCCGCCTTCGATTTCGGTGACGACGACGCTTCCCGCGAGCGTCTCGCCGGCGACCTCGATCGACGGGGGTTCGAGTTCGCGAACCAGGTCCACGGCGTCCGTCGCGCGATAGATCGCGTTCTCGCCGGCCTCGGCCTCGCTCGCGTGGGCCGACTCGCCGCTCGCCGTGATCGTGCTTCCCCGACGGCCCTTGTGTGCGACCGCGACGTCGGTCACGCCCGGTGCGGAGTAGCCCGTCGACCCTTCGCCGACGATCGCGTAGTCGGGCGCGAACCCCCGTTCGATCGCGTGGCGCGCGCCGACGCCGCCGACCTCCTCGCCGACGAAACTCGCGAAGACGAGTTCGCCGGCTGGGTCGGCCGCCTCGAAGGCGATCATCGCAGCCGCAACGGCCCCCTTCATGTCCGCCGCGCCGCGGCCGTAGAGCCTGTCGTCGCGTTCCTCGACGACGTACGCGGGGTCGGTACTCTCGCCGCCGTTATCCGTCACCTGCGAGTCCCCCGGCGCGACGACGTCGTGGTGGCCGACCAGCGCCAGCGTCTCTTCGCCGCGTCCCGTGCGAGCGATCACGTTGCCGACCTCGTCGCGCCGGACCTCGGCGTCGGTTTCGCGGCGGAGCCAGTCCTCGATGTGATCGCCAGCGGCCGTCTCGTCCTCGTGGCTCGGGATCGCGACGAGGTCGCGCGTCAGATCGACGATCGTCATGCCGGCGTCTTCGGCGGCCAGGGAGTTGAGGGCACCGGCGCCACCGGGACACGCGGCCGGCGGGCGCTTCCGGCGGACGGACACCACCGGAGCACTGTCGCACGCCCGGCCGACGATCGGCTCACTGTACCTGCTCGTACATCGGCGTTCGATCGGGCTCGCCGTCGCTCGTCAGCCGATCGACGCTCTCGCCGACGTCCCGCAGGCTGGCGGTCTGTTCCTGGCTGGCCGCGGCGACCGACTCGGCCGCCTCGGCGACCCGATCGGCGGCCTCCGAGAGGTCGTCGATCGAGTCGGCGATCGACTCGATACTGTGTGCCTGCTGGTCCGTCGCCGCCGCCACGTCGTCCATGCCGGCCGCGGTCGACCGGGCCGACTCGTGAATCGCCTCGAGCGAGTCGACCGTGTCGCGAATCCGCTCCGTGCCGGCGTCGACCCGCTCGACCGTCTCGTCTGTCGTCTCGATCGTTGCCGCGGCGTCGGCCCTGACGGATTCGACGGCCGATTCGATCGCCTTGAGGTCGGACTGGGTCTGCTCGGCGAACGAGCCGACCTCGTTCGCGATGACCTCGAGCGCGCCGGTCGCCTCGGACCCGCCCGAGCCACGGGACGCCTCGATCATCGCGTTTTTCGCCAGGAGCGTCGTTCGCCTGGCGAGGTCGTCCAGCCGATCGACGACCTCGTCGATCTCGTCGGTGCGCTCCTCGAGCGACGACACCGCCGTCGAGACGTCGTCGACGGCCGTTTCGATCGCCTCGAGTTCCGCGAGCGCCTCGTCGGCCGCGTCGACCCCGTCGGCGGCGAGGGATTCGGTACGCTGGCTCTCGTCGTGGACCTCGTCGGCGACGCTCGCGACCTCCTCGACGGCCGCGCTCACCTCGCCGACGTCGGTCGCCGCCCGATCGATCGAGTCGGCCTGACTCGCCGCGTGCGTGCTGATCGCCTCGGCGCGCCGTGCGACGACCGCGCTCGCCTCGTGCAGTTCGTCGATCGGCTTCTGGACGTCGGCCTCGACCTCGCGGGCCAGCCGTTCGCGACGCTCGATCGCGTCCTCGAGTCGCTGGGCGTAGGAGTCGACGTACGTATCGGTCGCGACCTGCAGGTCGAGGTTGATGATCCGCAACAGCGAGAGGACGTCCATCATCCCGTCGTCGATCGCCGACCGGACCGTCTCCTCGAAGGAGTCGTCGAGGCCGTCGTCCTCGCCGTCGTCGCCGCCGAGACCGAGCGCGCCGGCGAGGCGGCCGAACCCGCCGTCGTCTCGCTCGGCGTCGCGTTCCTCGGCCCACTCCTCGATGGCGTCGACGACCTGGTCCTGGACGCGCTCGTTGAGCCGCGACATGATGAGGTCGTAGTAGACGCCGTACTGCCCGACGTAGTGTTTCAGCGGCATATCGAGCAGTTCGTGGAGTTTGCCGATCCGGGCCCGATTTTTGAAGTACGCCCGGTCGTAGTCACCGGTCGCGAGCGAGACGAGGTAGGCCTGCTGCGTCCGTTTCAGGGCCTCGACTCCCTTCGGCGATCGATCGATGACCTCGCGGGTCCCCTCGTACGCCAGGAGGTTGTCGTAGAAGTCGTCGGCGATCTGCTCCCGGTTCGCTCGCAACAGCGGTTCGAGGTCCGACAGCCGCCGCTCGTCGGCACCGTCGAAACCGATAAAGTCCTTTCGCCAGGCGATCTCGTCCTCGTCGAGCCCGATGTCGTCGACGAGATCGTCGACGTCGAGATACGGGTTCAGTCCACCGCGACCGAACGACTCCGCAGGGTTCATGCGAGAACGTGTTCGGCCCGGACTTTAAGGGCCAGCGTGACTTCCCGCGACGCTGGAACGTCACGAAAATCGATACCGGTCGAGTCGATCGTCGATCGATCGCGCGCTGTGCCGGTGGAACACCCTTATGGGCGTACGTGCCCGAGTTCGAGTATGCACGTCGTGCCGGACACGAGCGTGGTCATCGACGGCCGCGTCTCGGCGACGATCGAAGACGGGCAGTTCGAGGGAGCGACGATTTCGGTGCCGGAAGCCGTCGTCGCGGAACTCGAAGCGCAGGCAAACGACGGGATCGAGACCGGCTGGGACGGCCTCGAAGAGCTCCAGCGGCTCGCCGACCTGGCCGACGATGGCGTCGTCGACATCGAGTACGTCGGCGAGCGACCCAGCGCGATCGAGCGCGGCCACGCCTCCGAGGGCGAGATCGACGCGCTCATCCGCGATATCGCCGAGGATCTCGAGGCCACGTTCATCACCAGCGACGTCGTCCAGGCCGAGGTCGCCCGGGCGAAGGGCCTCGACGTCGAGCACGTCTCGCCCGAGACCCGGAAAGTGGGGACGATCGCCGTCGAAGAGTTCTTCGACGACCAGACGATGAGCGTCCACCTCAAGACGGACACCGTCCCGATGGCCAAGCGGGGCGAACTCGGCGAGATGCGGTACGAGAAAATCGCCGACGAGCCGACCGACGAGGATCAGATGGACGAGTGGGCCCGCGAGGTCGTCGACAGCGCCAAGGAAGCTGCCGGCGGCTTCATCGAACTCTCCGAACCCGGAATGAAGATCGTCCAGTTCCGGGACTACCGGATCGCGATCGGCCGCCCGCCCTTTTCAGACGGCATCGAGATCACCGCGGTGCGGCCGATCGCCCAGACCGACCTCGAGGACTACGAGCACGCCGACGAACTCAAGGAGCGACTCCTCGAGCGCCAGCGCGGCGTCCTCATCTCCGGGTCGCCCGGCGCCGGGAAGTCGACGCTCGCCCAGGCGGTGGCGCGCTACCTCAACGACCACGAGTACGCGGTCAAGACGATGGAGAAACCGCGCGACCTGCAGGTCGGCCCCGAGATCACCCAGTACACCGAACTGGGCGGCGAGATGGAGAAGACGGCCGACGCCCTGCTGATGGTCCGGCCCGACTACACGATCTACGACGAGGTCCGCAAGACCAACGACTTCGAGGTCTTCGCGGACATGCGTCTGGCGGGCGTGGGTATGATCGGCGTCGTCCACGCGACCCGGCCGATCGACGCCCTCCAGCGCCTCATCGGCCGCGTGGAACTGGGGATGATCCCCCAGATCGTCGACACCGTCGTCTACGTCGAGACCGGCGAGATCGCGAAGGTGTACGACGTCAAGACCGAGGTCAAGGTCCCCGCGGGGCTCACCGAGGAGGACCTCGCCCGGCCCGTCATCCTCGTCACGGACTTCCAGACCGGCGAACCCGAGTACGAGATCTACACGTTCAACCGCCAGGTCGTCACCGTCCCGCTCACGGACGAGGAAGGCGGCCCCGGCACGGAGTCCGGCGTCGACCGCATCGCCAAACAGGAGATCGAACGCGAGATCCGATCGGTCGCGCGGGGCTACGTCGACGTCCAGCTCACAAGCCAGGACACGGCCGTCGTCTACGTCGAGGAGGACGACATCTCGAGCGTGATCGGCAAGGGCGGCGGTCGGATCACCGACATCGAGAACCGGCTGGGGATCGACATCGACGTCCGCACCCACGACGAGAACCCGAACTACGGCGCGGGCGCCGGCGGTGCTGGCGGCGGCGCGAGCGGCGGACGTGGTGGCGGTGGGGGCCAGGCCGGCCAGATGGTCCAGCCCGAAATCACCTCCCGCCACATCGTCATCCCCGTCGACGGCAACCACGGCGAGACCGTCGAGGTCCAGGCCGGCGGCGACTACCTCTTCACCGCGACGGTGAGCCGCGGCGGCGAAATTCAGGTCTCGAGAGGGAGCGCGATCGCGGACGAACTGGAGCAGGCGATCGATCGGACGGAGCCGATCACGGTCGTGCCCTCCTGAGAACGGTACCGCGAGCGAGTGAGCCGATCGAGCGGCTTTTTGGTGCAGATTTTTCGAGGAGCGAGCGGTTTTTGACGTAGGCTACGGCGACCAGACTCGCTGTTCGCGATCGAGTACCGTGACGACGACGACGTGTGGGAGCGTCAGCACGGCGATCGTCACCAGATAGAGCGCGATGACGTCGGGGACGGTTGCGGGTGTTCGCGGGACGGCGAGCCCGATACCGACGAGCACGAGCAACCCGCCCGCGGTCAGTGGCGCCGCATCGCGGGCGAAGCGACGAGAGGCGGCGCCGATCGCCCCCCGATCGAGCGCCGTAGCGGCGACGGGGTCGACGAGCATCGTTCGAAGGATGTGCCGCAGTGAGTGCCAGAAACAGAAGTAGAGGCCGATCGCGAGGATCGGCGGCACGATCGCGAAGTACGCGACGAGGCCGAGGGTCTCGGTCAGGTCGACCAGCCACGGCCCGCGGCCGTCCGGTCCCGACCGGACGAAGCCGAGGAGCAACGCGAGCGCGACCAGCGCACCGAAGCCGATCGCGACGGCCGCCCGCGCCGGCGGGGAGAAGACCGGTTCGAGCGCGGCCGCCGCATCCGGATCGAACAGTCCGACGAGCGTCTCGGCGACGAAGGCGTACTGGGCCGGGAACGCGATCAGCGGGACGAGCATCGGAAGTCCGCCCCGGACGACGAGGGCGAGCAGTCGGCTGGCCCGCGTCCCGAGATGGTCGACGCGGACGAGCGCGAGCAGAGCGTAGGCGTCGCCCTGGCCCCAGTGGACGAGCGTGACGAGGATGAACAGGACGAAGGCGGCGACGGGGGCGAGAAACCAGACGACGGCGTAGGCGGTGCCGACCAGCAGGTAGAGAAGGCCGACGAACGCGAGCGAACGGAGGGTGACGGGGTCACCTCGAGCCCGCGGCAACACGAGGTGGTCGACGGCCCCGTGAGGAAGCCCGAGGACGACGACGCTGAGCGCCAGCGGAACGTACTGGTAGGCAAGCGGCGGCGAGCCGGCGAGAGCCGTGATCGAGATGGCGACGACGACCGAAAGCAGACCGAAGCCGAGGCTCAGGCGAGCCGCCCGTCGGCGGCCGGCGGCACCCGCTCGCAGACCACCGCTGTGAGGGACCGTATCACCGCTCATCGGAAGACGCGGCCAGTCGGTTCGTCACCCCGTCGAGGGACGGGAGTTCGTGCATCCGATCGAGCAGCCACACGTACATGACGAGTCCCTGAACGATGAACGCGTTGGTCACGAGAAAGAACAGCGCCTCCTCGATCGGAAGTCCCAGCGGCGCGTACCCGATCGTGTGCGCGTCGGAGATGACCCAGACGCCGAGTCCGATCGCGATGCGATCGACGATCCAGAGGTAGATCGTCGGGATGGCGATGGCGACCGCTAGCGGACGGCGGACGGTCCAGAGGTACGTGAGGCCGAACCCCCACTGGACGGCGAGGATCGGACCGGCCCAGAGCATCAGCCACCCGAGGTAGTACGTCGAGGTGTCACCGGTCAACAGCCAACCGACGCCGGCGATCGAGAGGCCGCCCGCGATGCCGACCAGCCGATGTGCGAGGGGGATCGCCAGCGACCGATCGGCGGTCGCCGGCACCTGAAACAGCCAGAACGCGGTCAGTATCGGCTGGAGGACGAAGAAGAGGTACTCCTCGATCGGCGTGTGCCAGACGGTCGCGACGACGGCACCGTCGCCGTACCACCAGACGCCCTCGGGGATCAGGAGATTCGTCAACGGCGTCGTGTAGACGACGGCGAGACCAATCATGATTCCGAGTCCGGAGAGCGGTCGAGCGCCCCACCAGGCACGGTCGCGACGGCGCGCGAGCCAGCCCAGAACCAGAAGCGGCGGAAGGACGAACACCAGGTGAACACCGAAGTACGTGAGTGAAACGGTCATGAGCGTGTCGGCGTGTGACGCCGGTTCTCCGCAGGAGCGGACCTCCGTGATCTGACTAGAGCCCGCACCGGCAAAACCCCGAATCCGAACTGGTTAGGCCTGATCGGGGCGCGAGGCGACGCGTCGGTGCCGACGCGAGCGCCGGGCCGAAGCGGTCCCGGTTCGGTCAGTCGTCCGATGGCTCGACCCGGGGAAGGGAGGCACTGTAGTCCGCGCCGCCGGTGATCGACTCCGGTTCGTCGATGACGTAGAACATGGCGAGGAACGTCACGATGTACTTCGTGATGATGTCGAGGACGCTGTAGCCCCACGAGGTGGTCGCGACGTCCAGGATCGCGATCCCTTCGACGCCGAGCGCCCAGAGGATCGGGTAACCGAACCAGCCGACGACGGTGAGGAGTTTGAGCGTCCGGAACAGGTCCGTCGTTCCCGTCCGCTCGGCTTCGGCAGTCCAGTCGACGAGGATGACGTACACGATCACCAGGAAGAAGGTCGACGACAGCACGAACCACCACCAGCGAAGCACCAGCGAAGACGTCGTCAGGGCGGCCGCCAGGCCGGTGACGCACATCGCGATCGTAAACGCACAGGTCGTGAGGATCTTCGTCCAGTTCGACCCGGCGATCATCCCGAGTACGATCAGAATGAACGGCGTGGAGAAGGTCCACGTGAGGTACCGGCCCCACATCACCAGGACGCCGTCCTGGCCGGCCGTCGTCGCACCCGCCGCCGGGTGGCCCGCCGGCATCTCGACGACGCCCAGCGTCAGCCCCGACGTGAGCCCGGTGTAACTCGAGATCGAGACGACCGAGATCAGCATCAGCGCGGTCGCGATCGCCTTCGGTCGCGGATCGGAGAGGTTTCGTCCGAGATAGGCGATCCCGAGGATCGTGAGTCCGGCGAGGGCGATGTTGACGACGAACGACAGCGCGAGCAGGGTGTTGTCGCCTCCGAAGACGTACTCGAACAGTTCCTGATCCGTCACACCGGTTTGCAGGACGGCGCTGCAGGCGCGAAAACCGAGGTCGATCGGTGGCTGCATGGACGGGGATCTCTTCACTTTCGCGACACATAAACGAGTGTCCGTGGTGATCCGGATACTCACGAACGGTGACCGAAACGGCGTCCGGTGCGGACTGTTGCGCCGGTCGCGGGCGCTACCCGTCGGTCACTCGCGTTCGACTCGCCGGACGAAATCGATCGCGGGTCGGCTCGGAACCGAGCGGCGCGACCCGGTCGTTCCGTATCAGGCCGGCGCAGCCGTCGGTGTGACGGCCCGCTCCAGGACGGAGCGGCTCCGGAGCAGGACCACCCCGAAGCCGACCTTCGCCGAGAGGTCGAGCACCATGAACGCGGCCGTCTCCCAGTACAGCGGGAGGATGCCGAACGTCCCTTCGGTGCCGAGGATCCAGACCACTGGGTACAGCAGCCACAGCACGATGACCAGGTTGCGAAGGGTACCGAACAGCGACGCGACCTCCGGAGACTGGTCGCGCGCGTTCTTCGAGAGGGTCCCGACGAGGACGTACAGCAGGGCGAGCAGGGCGCCGGTGCTGATAGCCCACCACGCGATCCGGGTACCGGGGGTCGCCGAGAACGTCGCGATCGCGCCGGTCCCGATCATGAAGACGTCGAGGCCGATCAGCGTCGCGATCGTGTTGCGGTTCGCACCGGCGAGCAGCGCCAGGTCGAGCAACAGCAGCGGCGTCGTGAAGAGCCAGTCGGCGTACCGCGCCCAGTAGATCGTGAGCGCCTCGTCGCCGACCATGACTTCGGTGACGCCAAAGCCCGTCGCCATCGCGAAGTACATCGCCGCGGCGATCGTCGTGATGAAGATCGTGATGATGTAGAACTCCTGCATCTTCGGGTCGCGAACGCCGCGCCCACGACCGAGGAAGTACAGGGTTCCGAGGGTCATTCCGATCGTCCCGATCCACAGCCACAGGGATTCTGGACCGACTGTTGCGGTCATACCCGATCGTAGCGGCCCGCAAAATATACCGATAAAGCCTAACGGAGATAACACCCAGACGGCCGTGTATGTCCGGAATTCTGACGCTGAGCCCGAAACCGGAGTGTATATTTCCACGCCGCGTGTTCGGCCACCTGAACCGACGGCCGATCACGCTCTCGAACCGATGAACTCGACTGACCCGGACGATCCGATCGCGGACGCGCTCCTCGGCGAGTCGACGTACGAACGACTTCGAGTGGAGCGGTACGCGCTGATCAAGCGCCGGATTCCCCAGAAACTCGTCTACCAGAGCGTCCTGCTCCTCTCACTCGCACTCGTCGTCCCGATCACGGCCACCTATCCGTCCGCGGTCCGGGCCGCCTTCCCGGGCGGCGATCCCCTGTGGGCGTCGCCGCTCGTCCTCTGGGTCGGCGTGTACGCCGGCGGAATCGAGCTCGGAACTGCGGCGTGTCTCGTCGCGGTAGCGATCGTGCGTCGGAGGCGTGAACCGCAGTTATCCGAGGCAGAGGCACACACGTTACTGAACGTCGAGGACGTCGCGTCGATGTTCGGACTGGCGACCGGCGGGTTCGCCATCGTGCTCACGGTCGGATTCTTCTTGCTCGGCCACACGGGAGGCGAGACGTTTCAGGCGGTTATCGACTCCGCTCCGCGAAATCCGTACGGACAGGCTGGCGTCTCGGTCCCCGTGATCGCAGTCGGCACGGCAGCGGCGGTCAGTTCCGGCGTCGTCTACCTGTTCAGCCGGTATCTCGCGCCGGAGACGGCCTGAAAGCGCGGACCGGATCGGGCGAGGTCGGTCGAGCACCCGCCATCTCGCGACTCTGGAGTCTAGGCATCGATCGGCGATCGTTTCACCAGAACCAATACGGCCTATAGTTGTTTAAGGAGAACGCACTTATACGAAACGTATGTTTCGATAGAGCGTGAAATGGTTGTGATAGCGGACCTATGATGGCCGACGTAGTTTCGAACGATCGCCGACGTGTCGTCGCCGGAGAGCACGCCCGACCCGGGTCCTTCATCACGAGTACGGCCGGACTGGAGGGAGTTCGCCGGTCGATCCGCTCGGCCATCCGTGAGACCGTTTCGGACGCGAACGCGACGGGTGTCGTCGTGCCGATGAGCGGGGGCATCGACTCAACGGTCACGACGGTCCTCGCCGTCGAAGCGCTCGGTAGCGATCGGGTGCTCGGACTCGGACTCCCCTGTCACAAGGCCGACGGGACCGGCGTGAGCGACGCCCGGACGATCGCCGACGGGCTCGGGATCGAGTTCGAACTGATCCAGTTACGGCCGCTGCTCGAGTCGTTCGAGGAGATAGCCGCGAGCCACCTCGAACCGGCGGCATCGGCTGACGACGGATCGCGCGATCGGCCCAACGAGCGCAACTACGCGATCGGGAACCTCGTCGCGCGACTGCGGATGTGCTGTGCGTACTACGCGGCGAACCGTCAGTCCCGCCTGGTGCTCGGCACCGCGAACCGATCGGAGTTGTTGCTGGGCTACTTCACCAAGTACGGCGACGGCGCTGCCGACGCCTACCCGATCGGCGACCTGTACAAGACGGAGGTCCGTGCGCTCGCGAAGCGGCTCGGCGTGCCGCGACGGATCGTCAGCAAGGAACCGTCCGCCGGCTTCTGGGCCGACCAGACCGACGCGTCGGAACTCGGGGCGAGCTACGACGTCATCGACCCCCTGTTGCGACGGCTCGTCGACGAGGGGACGTCGATCGACGAGGCCGCGGATGCGGTCGGGATCGATCGCGAAACCGCCCGCGACGTCGTGGCGCTGTCCGCCGCGACCGAACACAAGCGGGCGGTGCCGCCGACGCCTGGGATTACCAACCGAGACGACGGCTCGATCGAGTAGGCGCTTACCATCCCGATCGCGTACGAGCGACGGGTCCGGATCTGATCGATGCCGAGCCGAGCGACGGAGTCGGGCGCTACCGATCGGCTTCCGTCCGATAGACCTCCGGGTTGCGCCACCAGAACAGCCCCCACGAGAGCAAGAACCCGGCCGCCATCCCGATGATGTCCTGTACGAAACGCCCGACTCCGAGGTCGACGATCACGACGAGAGCGATAGCCGACCCGATCGCCGCACCGCTGACCACGAAGAGCACGTCGCCAGCGATGTGTTCCCGCGAGTTCTCCCAGTAGTGGCTGCGGTCCTCGTCGTACCAGACGCCGACGTAGATCAGGACCGGCGACATGGCGGCGATGATCGTGATCGTCTGGTAGTCCTCCGGAAGTGAGAGCACGAACACGTTGATCAACTGGGCGACCATCGACGCGGCGAACAGCCCGAGTAACAGCCATCCCCACTGTGGGACCGACTCCTTGTCCATGCAGGGGGACGGTAACCGCGGGAAAATAATCCTGCCGTTTGGGCGATGTTATTCGGCGCAGCAGGCGTCTTTCTTCGGGGACTCCTCGACGCCGTTGCCGTCGGCCGCGACCTGTTCCTCGATCCGGTAGAGGCTCTGGCGGGCGTCCGCAAAGTAGATATCCTCGTCGACGATTCCGATCTCCTCCAGGCGCTCGAGGGCGTATCGGACCGTCCGTGCCGAGAGCATCGATTCTTGAACGATCTGTTTCTGCGTCAGCGGCCCGTCGTACTCGAGAACCTTGAAGACCAGTTTCGCGCTCGGTGGCAAGTCTTCGATCTCCTCCCCGTCGGTCTCTGCCATATTACGATTCGAAAGCACCCAGCAGTATAAAAGTTGAGCCTTACAGGGTGGGTGATCGGAAATAGAATTCTGCATAAATAACTTCGAAAAATGTGCTTTCAGAGCCTTGTACACCAGTCTCCGACATAGTTGACTACTCAGTCAGTCCGGGCAGGAGACGTGATACGGATTGCTGTGCCGAGCTACCGGCGCACCCGCAGTCGGGTCGCGGGCGTGCCGGCACTAACGGACAGTAGCCCGTATGAATCCACCTCGGCGGAGCCGGTCACCCCTCGCCGATCATCCGGTCCTCGTCGGCCCACTCCTGCTGGCGCAGTTCGTACTTCTGAGTCTTGCCGGTCGCCGTCTTCGGCAGTTCCTCGACGTACTCGATCCGGCGGACGACCTTGTAGCTCGCGAGTCGATCGCGCGTGAACGCCGTCAGTTCGTCGGCCGACACCGGCGGATCGTCGGGATCGCCGTTCGACGGCACGACGAACGCCTTCGGCGTCTCGCCCCACTCCTCGCTCGGGGCCGGGATCACCGCCGCGTCCGCGACCGCGTCGTGGTCGAACAGCGTGTCCTCGAGTTCGATGCTCGAGATGTTCTCCCCGCCGGAGATGATGATGTCCTTCTTGCGATCGCGCAGCGCGATCATCCCGTTCTCGTCGACGGTCGCGAGGTCGCCCATGTGGTAGTAGCCCTCGAGCCGATCGGAGAACGCTTCCTCGGTCTCCTCGGGCTTGTTCCAGTAGCGGTCCATCACCTGGTTGCCGCGGACGACGACCTCGCCGAGGGTCTGGTCGTCCTGCGGGACGTCGTTGCCGTCCTCGTCGACGACGCGGACGTCGGTCCCGAGCACGCCCATCCCCTGGCGCTTCTTGATCTCGAAGCGGTTCTCGTCGTCGATGAGCCGTTTCGCGTCCGAGATGGTGATGAGCGGTCCGGTTTCGGTCGCCCCGTAGAGGTGCTTGAGGTACCAGCCGAACTCGTCCTCGACGGCCCGGATGGTCGCCTCCGGCGGCGCGCTCCCCGCGGTCGTCGCCCGAACCTGGTTGTCGCCGCTCATCGCGGGTTCGCCCTCGTTCTCGTAGTAGTCGATCAACTGGTTGAGCACCGCCGGTGCGGCACAGAGGAAGGAGACGTCCTCCTCGCGGATCGTCGAGACCACGTCGTCGGCGTTGACCCCGCGCGTACAGACGTGGGTCGCACCCATCCCGGTCACCGCGTAGATGTGCCCCCACCCGTTGACGTGGAACATCGGCAGCGTCCACAGGTAGACGTCGTCGTCGGTGATCTCGTGGTAGATCGACATCAGGTAGGCGTGGAGCGTCTCCGTCCGGTGGGTGCGACAGACCCCCTTCGGATCGCCCGTCGTCCCCGAGGTGTAGTTGATCGTGATGATCTCGTCCTCGGCCATCTCGGGCCGATCGAATTCGGTCCCAGCGTCCGCGAGCACGTCGTCGAACGCCTCCCACTCGCCGTCCACGGCGTCGGCGTCGTTCGTGACGAACGTCTCCGTCGGTGCGTCGTCGCGGATCGCCTCGATCTTCTCGGCGTACTCGTAATCGGCGTAGATCGCGTCCACGCCGGCGTCCGCGAGGATGTACTCGTAGTCGTCGGGCGTGAGCCGGTAGTTCAGCGGCGTGAAGATCGCTCCGATCTGCATCGCGCCGTAGGCCGCCTCGAGGTGGTAGTGCGTGTTCGGATCGAGCACCGCGACCCGATCACCCTTCTCGATCCCGCGCTCCTGGAGAGCCGCGGCGAACCGATCAGCTCGTTCGGCGAACTCGGCGTAGGTGAACCGGTCGCCGCCGGCGCCGACGATCGCGGTCTCGTCGGCGTAGTGGGTCCGTGCCTGGTCGAGGAAGTCGGTAACTACGAGTGGCGTTTCCATACGAATCCTTCAGAAACTACAATGATACACATTTCGGTTTCTCGCTCTCGTCACGCGGTTTCGGATTCAGCACCGGCTGCCAGGATCGATCGTGCGGAATCGAGGCAAGAAGGACCCGCTAGCGAAGAGCCTGGGAAGAACCGTAGCGAAGGAACTAGATCCGTTCCCACGCGTCGTCGTCGTCCGGGTCCGGCAGATCGTCGTCGGGCGGCCCGATCGGATCCGATCCCCCGTCGATAGACGGCGGGACGGGAGTGGCCCCGGAATCGCCGGTGACCGGCGACGACTGGTCGCCGAACTCCATCTTCGGCCAGGCGGTTCCCTCCCACTGGCCGCGATCGGAGTAATAGTAGACCACGTTCCCGTTGACGACCGCGAACAGATCGCGTTGCCGATCGTTGACGACGCGTTCGTTCGTATCGATCGCGACGTCGACGACGTCCTCGAGCGTGTCGAGTTCGACGTGGTAGTCACCGACCCACATCGGGATCGATCCCCGCGAGATCCACTCCGCGTAGCGCTGTTCGTAGACGGCGCGTCGGGCGGCGTCGACGTCGATCGGACCGCGAGTGTAGACGAACGCGGCGCCGCCGAACGAGAGGACCGCGACCAGCAACAGGACGCCGATCGCCGGCGCGTTCGGCGACTCCTGGACCTCGATCGTGGCCGTTTCGGAGTGGTCGGTCGAGTCCTCCAGGGGCTCCTCGAGCCAGTAGGCGTCCTCGGTCATTCGGACCGGACTCGACAGGACCTGTTCGTCGGCGTACGTTCCCGTATCGTACTCGACGACGACCTCGATGGAGGTCGTGATCGATCCGACGTCGACGAGGTCGTCCTCGAGAGCCGCGCGCTGATCGCGGACGTCGTCGACTGTGATCGTCGTCTCGGAGGTCGCGACGCCGTCGACGACGGACGCCTCGGTCCGGGACTGGGGGACGGTCTCTTCCCAGAAGACCGATCCGTCACGTGCCGCCTCGTGTCTGATCCGCACCTCGTGGATCACCGACGCCTCGCTGGACGCGACTGCGGTCCGTGGCGTAATCGTCAGGTTCGGCGTCGCGGCGAACGTGTAGACCGAACTGTCCACGAGCCTCGTCCCCGACTCCCAGAGGCCGTCTTCGACGACGACGGCGCTCGTGGTCGTCTCCGTCGAAACGGTCTCCTGGTTCACCTGCTGGGTCGTCGTCGACGTCGAGGGTGTCGCGACGACCCAGCCTGTCGCGACGACCGCGAGCACGCCCACGACGGCGAGCGCGATCGCGAGCGATCGTCCGTACGTCGCGATCAGCAGGTTCAGCCGCGGGTTCCCGATCACGGCGGTACCCCCCCACGGAGCGGCCCCCACCGCTCTCTCGTTCCCCGGACTCGAACCGTGCCCGAACCGATCGGTCGGACGACGGAACAGTTCATATCTACGACCAAGGAATCGATCGTCATAACGATAGTGGCCCGAAGCCTCCACACGGGCGACTGCGAGTCAGTTCCGGGACGACCGCGGGACGGGTGCGGTGGGACCGGAAACGACTTACAGTAAACCGTATCAGTCGTCGCGGCGCAACCGCCGGAGCTTTCGCTGGAGTCGGGTCCAGAGCGGAACGTGCCCGCCGGGCCGGCGGATCCGGAAGTCGCCGCTGCCGAACAGGACGAGCACCGCCACGACGGTGACGCCGACGATCACCGCGTTGACGGCGGTGATCGCAGCCAGCGGGTGGACCCCGTGGAGCCACACGAGCACCGACGGCGGGAGGACGGCGAGGTACCGGTGTTCCCCCACGTGGCGCGCGTACTCGCCGGTCGTCTCGGGAGCCGTCAGCGAGATGGTCGTCTCGCCGGAATCCCGTGGACCGACGACCTGCCGATCGGGTTCCGCGTCGACGCCGCTGCTCTCGGCCTCGTGGACGACGACGATCGGAACGTAGCCCGCGTTGTCCACGGTGCGGGGCAGGTCGGTCGACGCACCCGGGGCGAGAACCTGTGGATCGTCGGTGGGATCGTCCGTACTCACGAGTCCGTACTCGTAGGTGCCGGACGGGATCACCATCGCGGCCGTCGCGAGCGTCACGAGGACGAGCAACACGAGTCCGATCGTGGTCCAGAACGCGTAGACGTTCTCCCGGGCGGTCGATCGCGTCGTGTCGCGTCGATGCGGACCGACGCGCTCCACGAGGAGCCCGAAGCCGAGCATCGCGATGCCGAGCGCGATCATGATCGCCCCGGCGTTCTCGGCTTCGAACGCCGTCGTCACGCCGAGCGGAGCGGTGAGGAGATCGTACCCCGACTCCATCACACCCTGGACGCCCATGATTGCCGTCCCGAGGTGGGGGATCGACACGACCTCGCCGTTTACTTGCCAGGCGACGGCGACGATCTGGCCCTCGGTGACCGGCGGTTCACCGCCGTCCTGGTCGGTGAAGGGGTTCGAATCCCCTTTCGTGACGTACCCTTCGTCCGTCTCGTCGACGATCCGGTGGGTCGTCAGCCCGCCGTCGTGTAGCTCGCGGGCGTTGAACACCACGACATCGCCCTCGCTCGGCGAGCCGGCGACGGCGCTGGGAATCGCGACGAAGCCGTCGCCGGCGTCCATCGTCGGTTCCATGCTCCCGGTCGCGACGTAGCCGAGCAGGATCGGCTGGCCCAGGAGTTGGCCCAGAACGAGCAGGAGGACGACGAACGCGACGGCTACGGTCAGCGCTCGTTTGACCAGCGAACCCGTCGTCATCCGTGCTCACGAGAGACGATCATGGTCGAGTGACTGTTCGATCGGCCTCTGGGATCGGACGCGTCATAAATTCACTCGTCGACGGACGCCGGTCGCGGCGAACAGGAACCCGAGCACCCCCGCCGGCACGACGGCCGCCGCCGATGAGGAGGTGAACTCGCGGTTCAGCACCACGATCAGCTCCCGCTCGGTGACGGTGAGGGTTCCCGCGTCGACGCCGCTGACCGCGATCGCGTACTCGCCCGGGTCGTCGAACTGGCGCTCGAACGTCACCGTCGTCACCTCGCCGGGGTCGAGTTCGACGAGTTGCGTGTCGACGACGGCGCCGCCGACGGCGAGTTCGATGGTCGTTTCTCCGGTCACGTTCCCGGTATTTTCGATCGTGGCCGTGACCGCGGCCGACTCGCCACGGGGTATGGTGTCGGCCTCGAGTGTGGCTTCGATCACGGCGAAATCCGGCGCCGGTTCGCCGGGCGGCCAGACCGTGATCGATCTGGGTTTCCGATCGTCGACGCCAACCTCGAACGTGCCGGACCGATCCATCGATCGCTCGAACGCGACCGTCTCGGTCTCGCCCGCCCCGACGTGGACGACCTGCCGATCGACCACGATCCCGTCGACGACGAGTGTGGCGATCGTCGAGCCGCGATCGTCGCCGTAATTTCGGTAGGTCGCGTTCACCGTGAGCGTCTCGCCGGCCCCGAGTTCGGCGTCCGAGTAGGCGACGTCGACGAGTTCGATATCGGCGTTCTCGTCGTCTTCGTCTGCGTACTCTACGTGAACGGTGAACGATTTGGTCCCGGACGCTGCGACGTGGGTATCGATCGCGACGCCGACGCTGGTCGTGTCACCGGCCGCCGGAACGATCGGGTTCGACTCGTCGAGTTCGTCGTTGCGATCGCCATCCCGGTAGAAGGTTACGCCGTCGACCTCGTGAGAGAGCCAGATCCGCTCGATCGAGTCGTCGGCGACGCTGATCGAGAAGACGTCGTCGAACTCGGACCGCGATCGATCGTTCAGCGCCGCGAAGTCGAGCGTGAGTTCGCCGTCGTCGATCGTGGCGTAGGGAGAGGTAGATTCGAGGGCGACGTCGTCGGCTGCCCCATCCTCACCGATCGTGATCGCCGCAGTTGGGACTGCGATCGCGACGAGAAAGCAGATCGCGGCGGCGGTGAACAGGATTTTGCTGGATGGCATCCGAGGAACTCGTTGTAATATTCGGTTCAAATCAGGCGTGCAAACACGTTCTCACGCAGCGAGTCGTCTCTAAATAAGGAGTTAGATTCCTCACCCGTGATTTCTATCGTACCAGTCGTTCAAATATACAGTCAATCTTATTTAGATATATTCGATCGTCTCAAGAGTGACTACTCTACGTCGTAGTCCTGTTCATCAGCAACGATCTGGATCACATTCGCATCCGCTGGAGCGCCAGTATCACTGTCAATACTCATGTTTACTGTCACACTTTCGCTAGGATCATTCGACGCCAAGTTACCATCTTCACCTGTTCCTGGAGCACTAGTCAGATCGTGCCCATTTGCTGCTGATGTGAAACTAAATGCACCAACTACAGAATCGCCATCATCTGTATTTATTGCTTGAACCTTCACACCGACATCCTGTCCCCCGTTATTTGTGATTGTAAACGCCGGTTCAACTTTTGTCGTCGCATTGTCATTGAGGTTATCAAGATTGAATTTGAGGTCGCTTCCACTACCTCCATCATTGGTTACCAAATCGGAACTACCGTCCGCATCAAGAGCAAGAAGTGCACTATCGTTGTCATCTGCAATACTAATATTGACAGTTCGATCGGCTTCCACACTACTAAACGCACCCGTTCCGAGTGCGGCTCCGCCGCCCGCGACGATCGTACCCAATCCAGCTAACACATTACGTCGATTCAGTCTCATTGTTGGATTCTCCGTTATGATCCGCGCCGCGATCGTAGGCGTCGATTACGATCGGCGGCCGGTTCTTACTCACACCCTGTAACCCCACCCCCTTTGTATTGAGTCGCCAGAACGGCTGAACGGTGACCGATACCCGGCTTCAAGCCGACCGTGAACGAATCGACTGCCGGATAGCAGTGCCTGAAATCGCGATCGTGAGAGAGTTTCCCAGCCACGTTGGCAATAAGGGTTATGTATCGGAGATCCGTAAACTCGGACATCCCTAACAGTCGCATGGCGACGACACAACACAGTAGCGATGGGTCTACCGATGGCGTCGCGGCCGACGCCCAGAGCGACGCTACCGGCATCGATCGCGGCGAAGTCTTCACCCTTCTCAGCAACCAGCGCCGCCGGTACGCGATCCACTACTGCAAGCGCGAGGACGAACCCGTCGAACTCGGGGACCTCGCGGAACACGTCGCCGCCTGGGAACTCGACAAAGAGGTCGACGGGCTGACGTCGGCCGAACGAAAGCGGGTCTACACGTCCCTCCAGCAGACGCACCTGCCGACGCTCGATCGCGCGGATATGGTGGAGTTCAATGATCGGACGATCGAACTCACCGAGAACGTCTCCGACCTGGAGATCTACCTCGACGTGGTCCCCGAGGATTCGATCCCGTGGAGCACGTACTACCTCGGGCTCGCGGCCGTCGCGACGGTCGTGATGACCGGGTTGTGGCTCGAGTGGATCCCCACGGAGACGGTGCCGGAACTCGGCTGGGCGACGATCGTGATTGCGTTGTTTGCTGTTTCGGCGATCGTGCACGTGGTACAGAACCGTCGAATGCGACTCGGGGAAACGGAGAGGCCACCGTAACGGATGACACGCTCACTCACGGTCGTTGCGATCGGGTTGATCGTCCTCGGAGCGGTGGCTATGGCCGGACCGACGTTCGGATTTAGTACGATCGCGGGTGACCGCGTGACCTCCATCGAGACGGCGGAGGGTTCAAGTGCGTTAGTCGGGCTGGAAGCCGCCGAAGAGCCGTCGATCGACGGTCGGCAAGACGAGGAGACCGTCGGCTGGGTCACGAACAATATGGCGAACGAGGCAGCCATCACTGCCGATATCGTCCTTCCGGAAGGCGTGGCCATTAGCGATGGGTCCGATGTCGGTCCCAGCTTCGTTCTCGGCCCGGACGAGGAACCGGCAGCCCTCGTATTCGAATGTGACGGCGGCGGTTCAAGTGGGACAGATGCGACCGTCACTGTCACAATCGAAGAAGCAGACACTGGTTCCGTTCGCGTGGAGGGAGCGTCGTTTTCGACACAACTAGACTACACGTGTACTGGATCGGGAGGCTCTGAACCAGTATCCGGTGAGTTGGAACAGACGTCGGACCCGCAAGTCGACAACGAAAATGTGACGTTCGACGTCGAAAACAACGGCACAGACAGATTCCGTGTTACACAGTTTGCGGTCGACCACGGTGCATCCACCGAAATCACCGAAATCACGATCGACGGTGATACTGAAACGCCGGATGGCGGCCAGTGGCTAACTGATGGAACGGATATCGACGTCAGTTCTGGACAGAGTGGGCTAACGAGTATCGATCCGGGCGAGACGGTAACAGTGGCGCTCAAATTCGACGTGGAGATGAACGGGGAAACGTTTGAGATCACCTTTACGGATACCCAATCGAACCCGGACAAGACGGCTACGATATCTGTTACCGCCTGACAACTATGGCGTAGGGTTCGTACCGGTTTCGCCTATCCACAATAGTATCGTCGACGGCCTTGGAGAGAGAGGTGACGTATCGTTAGCCACGACGCTTTCAGAATCCAGTTTTACGCTGCCAGGTAACGATCGACACGCCTTGTGGTATTGTTCTCGTCGAGTCTAAGCATTGAAAGACCGAACGCTGGTAAGACCTGACCCGAACAGGTCAACGACCCACGCGAACACGTCACTCGATCGGCGTAACGGCATCCGCCGTACTGATTGATATCGATAGGAGCCTCGTCCGGTCATAAATTCGGTGACCGAAACTCAAATGCTGCTTGAAGCCACCACTGTGGCTACAATTATTCCCATAACCATTGTATTTTTATGATATTAGCACAGTATCACGAGGAAGGATGTGGCAGAACTGGCGGGGAAGCGGTGACGACACCGATCGGGGTGTGAGCCCGATCGTCGGTATCACCTTGCTGTTCGGGATGGTGTTCGTCGGAGCAATTCTCGTGTTTGTCATGGGGTCGGCGATGTTCGACACGGTCGGGTCGGAAGTCGATCGCGAGAAAGTCCATTTGTGTATGGGCGAAGCGGACCACCGGCTCGGCACCGTTGTGGCGACGCGAACCGAGCAACCGATGGCGTTCGACGATCCGGACTGTCAACCCGAGGTGGTCGAGGAGGGAGCACTCGAGATCACGTGGTTCAACAGTTCAGATGAGGACCCGGACTGGGACAACGAGAGCCGAACCGTCTCCGAAGACCTCGGCGCACTCAAGTTCGAACTCGACGATCGAACGATCGCCCACCAGGGCGGCGGCATCTGGGAACGTACCGACTCTGGAGCCAGGGTCGTGAAAGCCCCGAATGTTGGGTTCGACGGCAACGAGACGCTGCAGTTGGATTTCATGCAACTCGATTCGGTGGAGGCCGCTGGATCGCAGTCGAAAGCCCAACACGACTACGAGAGCGGCTCAAGCGCGGTCGAAAACCTCACGTCTGCTGTCGAAACGAGTGACGGGGAGGATTTCGCACTGCGGATCGAAAGCAGGTATGCCGAGGCGTGGGAACGACACTTAGAACGTGAAGCCGAGGGTGTCGACAAGTGGAACGTCAGCGTGACCCGCAAAGACGACGAAGTCGTGATGAAGGTCGAGGACATCGGTGACGTCCCGGCCGATCCGCACTTCCTGATTGACCGGGATTACGGACTAACCACTCATGACGAAGGGTACCCACACGCGATCGAAAACAATCGCGTCGAACAGGGAGACAGGTTCCGTATCAACGCGTCGCTGACGAATTACGGAGATACGGAGAGTGACGTCGAGGCGACGATCTCGATCTGGAACGAGTCCGAACTCGTCGAAGAGCGAACGATCGAGTCCAAAAACGAGTACGATACCGGTGAGAGCGTATTCACCGGCGAACACGAAAAGTGGGACAATAATCACTTCTTCCACGTGGGATCCGAGGGAGAACACGGCATCGATCTCACGCCGGGAGAGGAGTACACGTACGACGTTGAAACCGGCCCCGGCGGCGACTCGCTCGTCGAGCGAGGGACGTTTCTCGTCGTCGACGAACCCCCCGAGTTTGCGATCCAAAACGTCGACATCGACGGACCAGTCACGCCGAGAGAGTCGCTAACGGTCGACGCCAGGATCAAAAACCAAGGTGAACAACACAAGCAGTTCGTCTGGCTAGAAGGATTCGACGGCAACGTCGTCGACATCGGCGAACTCGAACTCGATCGGAACGAGCAGAAGACGGTAACACTCGAGTGGGGAAGCGTCGACGTCCCTGCAGAGCCCGACGAAGCCGAGATCACGGTCGGAACGGAAACCGACAGCGAGACCGTAGACGTGGACATCGATCCGCTGCTGGAAGTGAGCGACATCGAGGTGCTCGACGATCCGGTCGAAGAAGGCGACCCGGTGACGGTTCGGGCCGACATCGAGGCGATCGGCGGTGAGACAGAGCAGGACGTCGTTCTGGAAGGATTCGACGGAACCGAAGTCGATCGACGGAGCGTGACCGTGTCGGGAAGCGAAACCGTGACGCTCCAGTACGACGACGTCGGAGAGCCGACCGGCCGGGTCACGGTCAGGACGGACGATGACGAGATGGAGGAAGTGGTCGTCGTCGATCGAGACGGTCCCGTCTGTGGCGCAGTCAGTTACGACGGGAGCGGAACGGGATCCGATCCGTATCAGGTGAGCACCGTCGACGAACTCCAGTGTATCGACGACCAGGGACTCGACGCTCATTACGAACTCGTCGACGACATCGACGCCCACGGGACGGAATACTGGAACGACGGGGCCGGGTTCGAGCCGATCGGCGATCAGTGGTTCTGGGGCAACGAGTTCGCCGGTGATTTCGACGGCAATGGACACGCGATCAAGGGGCTCCACATCCACCGCCCCGACGAAAATTTCGTCGGGTTGTTCGCCATCAACGAGTACTTCGACGACAGCGGCCCGGGCGTGGGTGAGGGATCGAAGATCCACGACCTTCGACTCGAGAACGTCTCGGTCCACGGGCAGCAGGTTACCGGCGGGCTGATCGGCGCAGCCGGTGGCGTCATCGAGAACGTTCGCGTGAGCGGTGAGGTCACGGCCGAATATCAAGAAGTCGGTGGGATCGCCGGCTCCGCCCACAACGCCGACCTCGACAATCGGTTGGTTTCTGAGGCGACGGTCAAGGGAGGCGTTCCGGCCGCGGCGACTCACGAGGTGTACCATCCGTGGGGAGCCGACAACATGGGTATCGGCGGGATCGTCGGCTCGACCGGCTACAACACGGAAGTGTCGACCGCGTACTCGCTGGCGGACGTCGAGGGACCGTTCGCGGTCGGTGGGATCGTCGGCTGGACCTCCGACTTCGCCAGCGACAACGAGCAAATGTACTGGGCCGAAGGCGACATCGAGTTGACGGCGGATCCGTGGGAAATCGAAGACTACCTGAATTGGATGGGGAGACCCGTGCATTCAGCCGACAACACGGGCGGCGCGATCTTCGGGCGCGGTGACGACGCGAACGATGGATTCGATGACAGCGTCTACTACAACGTCGACGATCACGAGTCGGCGTTCGGCGAGCACGTCATCGGAGAGCAGATCGATGTAACCGGACGGCACACCCACGAGATGCAGGGGCTCAACGCGACGGACCCCGGAAAACTCGGCAACCTCCATTATGAGGAGGACGGCGGCCCCTGGGTCGCGATTCCGGATACCTATCCACGGTTTGCGTGGGAACTCGAGGCCGAAGGCGTCTTCGAGGTCGAAATTGACGACATCGAAGAAGACGTGACCGCCGGCGAAACCGCTACGATCGATGTTACGGTCACGAGTCGATATCAAGACCGGGACGAAGAGAGCGTCACGCAGACGATCACGCTCACAAATCCCGACGGCCAGATCGTCGACACGGAGCAGGTGACGTTAGAAAGTAGTCTCGACGAAGACGATGAGAAAGAGATTTCACTCGTCTGGCAGACCGATTTCGGAGACGACGGCGTCGGCAACGTCACCGTCCGAAGCGACGATCGGGAAGATTCCGCACAGATCGAAATCGACAGTATCGACGATAGAACCGGCGAGTCAGACAGTTCTGTGGACGACATCGTCGGAGGCGATTCCGAGATTGACATCGATGTCGACGCGGTTGAGGTTAGCTGATCCACGGTCTGCAGTCGTGCGGTTTGCTTTCGGGATCGGTCAAACCATGCATCGAAACGAACGACCCTTCACCACCAACCCGAACCCCTTTTCACCCCCGAAAACAGAGTCTCTCCCATGTCGACCGAATCGATCAGCGACCGACGCGAGCACATTCGCTCGATCAGCGTGACGGCACTCGCCGCGCTGATCGGCGTCGGCGCAGCCCTCGTCTCCGCGACCTGGATCGGGGTCTCCAGCGACGCGGCGACGGACACGCGGGCGCTACTGCTCGTCGCGGGTGCGATCCTGGCACAGTTCCCGCTGCTCAACGCGTCGGGGATCTACGACGAAGACGAAGTCGGGCCGAAACACTACCTCTTCGTCACGTTCATGACGTTCTCCATGTGGTTCGTGACGTGGGGCATTCTGCTTAGCGCGGAGGCCGGGGGCTGACATGGCCGACGACAGCATCGCCGTCGTCGACCTCGATCGGTGCCAGCCCGATCGGTGTAGCTACGAGTGCAAGAACTACTGCCCACCGAACCGGACGGGCAAGGAGTGTATCACGCTCCGGGGCGAGGAGGCCGCCCAGGGCCAGCCAGACCAGGTCCACATCTCCGAAGAGATCTGTCTGGGCGAGAGCTGTGGCATCTGCGTCGAGAAGTGTCCCTTCGACGCGATCGAGATCATCAACCTGCCCCAGGAACTGCAGGACGACCCCGCCCACCGCTACGGCGAGAACGCGTTCTCGCTGTACGGCCTCCCCGCACCCCAGGAAGGACAGGTCACGGGGATCCTCGGGCCGAACGGGATCGGGAAGACGACCGCCGTCCGCATCCTCGCGGGCGAACTCGAGCCCAACCTCGGTCGCCACGAGGAGTCGCCCGGGTGGGACGAGGTGCTGGAAGCCTACCGCGGCACCGAGCTCCAGGACTACATCGCGGACGTCCGGGACGGCGAGGTTACCGTCGCCCGGAAACCCCAGTACGTCGACCAGATCCCCGAGCAGTTCGACGGCAACACCCGCGAGTTGCTCGAGCGGACCAACGAGCGCGACGCGCTGGACGACCTGGTCGAACGGCTCTCGATCGGTCCCGTCATGGAGCAGTCGATCGACGACCTCTCCGGCGGGGAACTCCAGCGCGTCGCGCTGGCGGCGACGCTCGCGCGGGACACGGACTTCTACTTCCTCGACGAGATTACGCCCTACCTCGACATCGGCCAGCGGGTCACCGCGGCGCGGCTGATCCGCGAACTCGCCGAGGAGGAGAACCGATCGATGCTCGTCGTCGAGCACGACCTCGCGATCCTCGACCTGCTCGCGGACACGCTCCACGTCGCCTACGGTGAACCCGGCGCGTACGGTGTCATCACGGCCCCCAAGTCGGTCCGCAACGGGATCAACGAGTACCTCTCGGGCTACCTCGAGAACGAGAACATGCGGATCCGGCCGGACCCGATCGAGTTCGAGGAACACGCGCCCCGGACCGCGACCCACGGCGACGTTCTCGTCGAATACCCCGACCTCAGGAAGAGCTACGGCGACGGCGAGTTTACCCTCGACGTCGAGGGCGGCGAGATCCGCGAGAACGAAGTGCTCGGCATCGTCGGCCCGAACGGGATCGGGAAGTCGACGTTCGCGAAACTGCTGACCGGCGATCTGGAGCCGACGACGGGTGACGCCGATCTCGACCTCGAGATTTCCTACAAGCCCCAGTACGTCACCATCGACCAGCACATGCGGGTCGACGCCTTTCTCTCCTCGATCACCGACCAGTTCGGCTCCTCGTACTGGAACACGGAGATCGCCCAGCCCCTCCAGCTCGAGCGGATCATGGAGCAGAACCTCTCGGATCTCTCCGGCGGGGAGCGCCAGCGGGTCGCGATCGCGGCCTGTCTCTCCGATTCGGCGGACCTCTACCTGCTCGACGAACCCTCCGCGCACCTCGACGTCGAACAGCGGGTCCAGGCGACCAGCGCGATCCGCCGGTACGCCGAACAGCAGGACGCGACCGTCATGGTCATCGACCACGACATCTACACGATCGACCTGCTGGCCGATCGGCTGATGGTCTTCGACGGCGAACCCGCCGTCAACGGCCGCGCCAGCGCCCCACAGCCGATGCGCGACGGCATGAACGAGTTCCTCGCGAACCTCGAGGTCACGTTCCGCCGGGACGAGCGCACCTCCCGGCCGCGGATCAACAAGCCCGAGTCACAGCTCGATCGGGAGCAAAAACGCGAAGGCGAGTACTACTACGCGCCCTGACCGGGTTCGGACGAGACGGGCAGGACGTCTCGCCGGTCGATCCCGAGCGACCGGCCGATTCCGATCGATCACCGACGCGGAGTGACAACTCGCGATCGATCGAGAACGGCAGTGCAGAACCGTCGAGAGCCGGCCGGCGTCAGCTGATCAGCCGCTGACAGCTGCCACACAGCGACTGTTCTTTGATGTCGACCTCGCGGACGGTCGGGGAGAAGTTCATCACGCAGCGGTTGTTGTCGCAGTGTTCGAGGCCGTAGGTGTGGCCGATCTCGTGGACGATCTCCTTCTGGACCCGATCCTCGAAGATGTCGCTCGCGCTCTTGTTCGAGAACCCGCCGTCGCTGGAGGTCTGGAGGCGGTAGGTCGAGACGACGCTGCCGCTGCCGTCGAGGTAGGCGAGGCCGAAGACGTAGTTGCGCCGCCGGTAGAAGAGGTCGTGGGGCGTGATCGCGATGTTCTTCTCGCCGCGGCCGACGCGCTCGGCGAGCTGGATGAACGTCTCCGCACAGTACTGGTTCCGGCCGGAGTCGTACGCACCGTTTGGGACCGACTGCGACTCGTTGATCGTCACGTCGCAGTCGTAGACCGATCGCAGCGCCGAGGAGGCGACCCGCTTGACTCGCGCGGGGACGCTGCCGACCGGCACGATATCGACGAGCATAGCAAGGGCTTAGGCCGCGGACAGCATAAACGTCCCGCCGTGTCCCACTCTCGCCGCAATCTCCGGCCAATGCGCGATTACCTGTGCGACTACGAGCGGGTCGTCGAAGTCGGGATCGGCCGCCGGACCGACCTCGCGGCGGCGCTCGCCCAACAGGGGATTGCCGTCACCGCAACGGACGTCTACGATCGCGACACCCCCGACGGCGTGCGGTTCGTCCGCGACAACGTGGTCGACCCCGATCGATCGGTCTACGCCGACGCGGACGCCATTTACGCGCGGAACCTGCCGCCGGAACTCCACCGGCCCGCGCTCGCGGTCGCCCGCGCGGTCGACGCCGACTTCCTGTTCACGACGCTGGGCGGCGACCAGCCCGCCGTCCCGGTCGAGCGAAAGACGATTCGAGAGGGGACGCTGTACGTCGCGCGAGCGATCGACGACGGGTATAGCAGCCACTGACCGTCAGTGCTCACCCGATCACGTCCTCGAATCGTCCGCGGAGAAACACTTTTCAACTATCGGACGAGTCAGGGCGCATGCTCGCACTCGCGTTCATCGGATTCTTCGTCCAGTTGCTCACGTTCCCCGGCGTCGTCGTCCACGAGTTCGCCCACAAGAAGGCGTGTGACTACGTCGGCGTTCCCGTCCTCGACGTGGCGTACTTTCGGCTGGGGTCGCCGGCGGGCTACGTCCAGCACCTCGAACCCGAGCGGTACCGGGAGACGTTCGCGATCAGCGTCGCTCCGTTTCTCGTCAACACGCTCGTCGCGTTCGCCCTGTTTCTCGGGCTGGCGACGGCGATCGCCGCGAACGGTGGCGACGGAGTCGAGCCGTCGGCGGCCGGGACGACAGGGCTCGTGCTGTTCTGGCTGGGAATCAGCGTCGGAATGCACTCGTTCCCGAGTACGGGCGACGCGAACACTCTCTGGAGCCGATCGCGGGCGGAGTGGCGCGGGTCGCCGGTCGTCCTGCTCGGGATTCCGGTCGTCGTCGTGATCTACGTCGTGAACCTGCTCTCGCGGCTGTGGGCCGATCTCATCTACGCAGTGGGACTGCTGTTGCTGGCCTCGTGGGTCGTCGGGATCGGCGCGTTCTGACGCGCCGGTGCGTCTCACACGTATTCGAATACCCGGGCCATCCCCCGTTCCAGGTGGTAGACGTTGTGACAGTGGAACAGCCAGTCGCCGGGGTTGTCCGCCAGGAAGTCGAACGTTACCTGATCGCCGTGTGGCGCGACGAGAACGGTGTCCTTGACCGCGTCGCCCACCTGGAAGAAGTGGCCGTGGAGATGCATCGGGTGGATCGCTGGGCTTCGATTTATCATCCGGACTCGAACGTGCTCGCCCTCGCTGATCTCGAGCGGATCGGCGTCCGGATACGTCTCGCCGTCGATGGTCCACGCGTCGGAGTCAGCGCCCCCCATCATCCTGCCCGATAGCGTGAGGTCGAACGTCCGATCCGGATCCCCGTCGAGATCCAGCGACTCGAGCGCCTGGAGGTCGCCGTACTCGAGTTCCGGGCCGTCGAACTGCGGCCGTTCGGCGGCCCCGTCCTCGGACGCACCCTCGTACCGAAGTCTCGCCTCCGCGGGGTCCTCGGTTCCGACGACGGGGTCCGCGACGATCGCCCACTCGCCCGGGGCGTCGGCCTCGACGATCGCGTCGTAGCGTTCGCCCATACTCATGACGAACGAGTTCACCTCGACGGGTTCGACCGGTCGCCCGTCGGCGTGCGTGACGGTCAGCGGGTGGCCGCCGATGCCGACGCGATAGGTCGTCGCGCTGCTGGGGTTGATAAACCGGAGACGAACGCGATCGCCCTCCTCAACGTCGAACACCGGCGGATCAGAGGGGAGACGTCCGTTGACGAGCAGTCCCTCGTACGGCGGGCGCTGGCTCTGCATCTGACTACCGGGCCCCATGCCGTCGCCGGGCCCCATGCCGTCGCCGGGCCCCATGCCATCGCCGTTACCGCCAGGGTCCATACCGTCGCTGTTACCGCCAGGGCCCATTCCATCGC
Organism: Halosolutus amylolyticus; assembly: GCF_023566055.1. Lineage (NCBI taxonomy): Archaea > Methanobacteriati > Methanobacteriota > Halobacteria > Halobacteriales > Natrialbaceae > Halosolutus > Halosolutus amylolyticus. Next base: position 1,165,154 of record NZ_JALIQP010000002.1, read on the forward strand.
CGTTACCGCCAGGGCCCATTCCATCGCCGTTACCGCCAGGGCCCATACCGTCGCCATTACCGCCAGGGCCACCGTTTCCGCCGGGGCCCATACCATCACCGTCTCCGCCCGGTCCGCCGTCGGGACCCATCCCGTCACCACCGCCCGGTGGCGCTTCGATCGAGTCGAGCGCCGGCTCCTCCGGGAGGTAATCGTCGATCTGCAGGGTGTACTCGCGATCGTACTCGACGTGTGGCGATTCTGCTTCGATAATCAGCGGTCCGTAGAGGCCCCTGTCGAGTTGCAACCCGACGTGGCTGTGGTAGACGTACGTACCCGCCGGCGACGCCTCGTACTCGTACTCGAACGTCTCGTCCGACGAGACGGGCTCTTGCGTGACGTCCGGAACGCCGTCCATCGGATTCGGGACGGGAACGCCGTGCCAGTGAATCGTCGTCTCCTCGGGCAACCCATTCTCGAGCGAGACGCGGAGCGTCTCCCCCTCGCTCACGCGGAGTTCCGGACCGGGGATCTGCTCGTCGTACAGCCACGTCTCGAGGCTGTCGTCAGATCCGACGTCGACCTGCCCGCTCGACGCGACCAGCGTTTCGGCTCGTGGCCCCTCGTCGTCTTCCTGTGCGGCCCGCTTACGATTCGCCGATCCGATTCCGTTCGCGAGTCCAGCGATTCCGACCAGCGTCGCGCCGCCGACGCGCAACACCCGCCGTCGCGGGACGGTTCGATCAGTATCGTCCATCACAGAATCGCCCACGACTGCCGACAAAAATGAGGGGCATGCCAGGGCACGTGCTCCTCGAATCACGTCCGAGGACCGCGACCACGAGGTCGGAGAACCCATCGTGAATGCGATGCGTCGAGTAATCGGTTTCCGATCGGCCGAGACGGTTCAGCCGATGACCGTGGTTCGGCGTCCCGGCCCTCGCGAACCGAATCCGACCGCCTTTATCTTCGGCGAGCCGTTGGGACGGGTATGAACGCAGACGCCGTCGTGCTAGACGTCGACGGCGTGCTCGTCGACGTCGCCGACTCCTACCGGCAGGCGATCGTCGACTCGATCGAGCACGTCTACGATCGGACGATCCGCAAGCCCGACATCCAGCAGTTCAAGGACGCGGGCGGATTCAACAACGACTGGGAACTCACCTACGCCGCCGCACTGTACGTTCTCGCGACGAACGAGGGGTACCGCGACTCGATCGACGACTTCACCGATCGGATCGCCGCGGAGGGCGGCGGCCTCGAGGCGGCCGAGACTGTTATCCGGGACGCGATCGGTGCGCGGGCCACCCAGCGCGTCACGGAGCGCTGGGACACTGATCGGCTCCGCGACGTCTTCCAGCAACTCTACCTCGGGGCGGACCTGTACCGCGGAATCGAGGGCGGCGACCCCGACCTCGAAACGCGCGGGTTCATCCACGACGAACCGGTCCTCCTCGAGGATGAGGCGCGCGAAACCCTGCTCGCGAACTACGACGTCGGGATCCTGACCGGCCGCCCCGAACCCGAGGCAGAGATCGCCCTCGATCGGGTCGGCCTGGACGACGAGATTCCCGTCGAGCACCGCTTTACGATGGACGACTGGGAGGAAGGCAAACCACACCCGCGGGCTCTGGTCACCCTCGCGGAGCGGTTCGAGGCCGACAGCGTGGCGTTCGTCGGGGACACCCTGGACGACGTTCGGACCGCCGTGAACGCGAACGAGGCGGACGCCGATCGAGAGTACCACGGGATCGGCGTCCTCACCGGCGGGCTGACCGGCGAGGAGGGTCGCCGGAAGTACGAGGCCGAAGGTGCGGCGGCGGTGCTCGACTCCGTCAACGAGGTCCCCGACCTGCTCGAGGAGTGAGCGACGGGGCGGGAGCGACGCGCCTACTGCGGTGGTGACGAGAGACGGCGGAGTGATCGACACGCACCGGTCCGGAGGATTCGTCACCCGATCGAAATCTACACGACGAAGCCGACCGTCACTCCGCGTATGACACGAACCGTCGACGACCTCCGGAACGAGATTCGGCAGGCCGTGGGGCGATACGAACGCCGGGAATCGACGGCGTTCACCAAAGAAGCCCTCGCCGCGATCTGTGAGGCCGTGCACGCCGACGTCGAGACCGATCCGATACCGCCCAAATCGCGGATGCGATCGGGGATTCGCCGGTCGATCGGCATGCCGGACGCGGACGACCCGGACCGAGCCGATCGGCCGTTCCGGAAGGACGAACTCGAATCGATCGCGGCGGCGCTGGACGGCGAGTAGCGATCGACACCAGGGTCGCCCGCACTCGTCGGCCACTCGAGGGGCGGGCGGTCGCGACGGACTGGACGAGCACCCATCAGTAGCCGCCCCTCGTTTTTTCGCCGTCGGCGGTGTAGCGGGGTGGACCGATGCACGAGGAGTTCTCCCGCCGCGACGACCTGCCAGGCGAACCGATCTCGGTCTGGCTCGCGACCACGCGCGACGACGACCCACCGGCCGAACCGCTCGCGGACGATCGGACCGTCGACGTCTGCGTGATCGGGGCCGGGATCGCCGGCCTCTCGACAGCGATCGAACTGCGCGATCGCGGCCAGTCGGTCGCCGTCGTCGAGCGCGATCGGGTCGCGACGGGCGTGACGGGCAAGTCGACGGCGAAACTGACGAGCCAGCACGGGCTGATCTACGACCACCTGCGCCGGGAGTTCGGCCGCCGGCAGACCAGCCGGTACGCGACCGCCCAGGAGGAGTCGATCGACGCGGTCGAGCGCCGGATCGACGACCTCGGGATCGACTGCGGGTTCGAGCGTCAGCCATCGTATCTCTACAGCAACAGTCCCGACGAGATCGAACGCGAGGCCGACGCCGCCCGCGGTGCGGGGATCGACGCCAGTTACGTCACCTCGGTGCCGCCGTTCGAGCGCGCGGCCGCGGCCGTCAGGTTCGACGACCAGGCGTGGTTCGACCCCCGGAGCTACCTGCTCGCGATCGCGGACGACCTCCGATCGGACGACGACGCGGACGTGTTTGAGGAGACCGAGGTCACGGACGTCGAGCCAGGCACCCCCTGTCGCGTCCGGACGGCGGGCGGGACGGTGACGGCGCGGCGGGTCGTCGTCGCGACCGGGTTCCCGATCCTCGATCGGGCGGGCTACTTCGCGCGGATGTACCCGAAGCGCTCCTACGTGCTCGGCGTCCGCCTCGACGGGGAGCCACCAGAGGGGATGTACTACCGGCCCGGCGACCCCTACCGGTCGGTCCGGACCCACCGGGGCGACGAGACACTCCTGCTCGTCGGCGGCGAGAACCACAAGACCGGACAGGGCGGGTCGACCGCCGATCGGTACCGCAGACTCGCCCGCTGGGCACGCGACCGGTTCCCGGTCGACGAGATCGCCTACCGGTGGTCGACCCAGGACTACCGGCCGGCGGACAAGGTGCCATTCGTCGGTCGCGCCGGCGCGGGCACCGAGAACGTCTTCGTCGCGACCGGCTTTCGCGGCTGGGGGATGACCAACGGCGTCACCGCCGGTCGACTGCTCGCCGCCGAAATCGCGGGGGAGAGCCCGCCGGCGCTGGACCTGTTCGATCCGCTCCGGTTCACGCCGAAGCCCTCGTTCGGCGAGACCGTCACCGAGAACGCCGACGCCGCGAGCGAGTTCCTCACCGACTGGGCGCAGGCGCTACTGACCCCCGATCGATCGACGCTCGACCCCGGCGAGGGCCGCGTGTTTCGCGAGAGCGGGACGCCGATCGCCTGTGCACGCGACGACGACGGCGACCTGCACGCCGTCTCGGCCGTCTGTCCCCACCTGTACTGTCTGGTCGAGTGGAACGACGGCGAGTGTAGCTGGGACTGTCCCTGCCACGGCTCCCGGTTCGCGCCCGACGGCGAGGTGCTGGAGGGGCCGGCGAACGAAGATCTGGCCCGGAAGCCATCGCGAGCGGACCTGCCGCCCCATCACGGGCGAGAGGACTGAGACCGCCGACCGCGAGGTGACAGAACGCTAATATCACTCCCCGGTGTACGGCTCGTTCATGGACGAATCGACAGACGAGGACAAACCGGTTCTCGTCCGGCTGGGGGAACTCGCGGTCTCGATCGTCGTCCTGACCGGCGTCACGGTAGTGGTCGGTTACGGCGGCTGGGCGCTCCTGACACTGAGTGCCAGACTCGGCGGCCCCGACCCGAGAACCGAAGACGGCGACCTGCTCCGGGAGCGACTATTCGTCTGGCCCGACCGAAATCGGGAGTTCATGCGAAACGACGGGCGGGGCGAACTCCCGCTGAGACCGTAGCACCCGGAGGGACGATCGAGCACCGCACCCGGCGTCAGCGGCCGCGATCGGTCGATCGATCGCCCAGGCCCGGGTAGTCGACGACGATCCCGTCGACCCCGGCCCGCGCGAGCTGGTCGAACTGCGTCCAGGTCTCGATCGTCCAGACGTTGACGGCGCGACCCTCGTCGTGGGCGCGCTCGATCACATCGATATCGCGGTCGCCAGCGTCGAACCCCGCGTACCCGGTCGACGTGAGCCCCGTTCCGGCGATCGCGTTCCGCGGCGGGTGGATCGCCTCGCAGTCGTAGCGGTCGGCGATCTCGAACCCGGCCTCGAGGTCGTCCCAGACGAGCGGCGCGGCGGCGTAGTCGGGCCCGACCTCGCGGAGGGCGGCGATCGCACCCTCATAGAACGACGAGAAGAGGATCTCCCCGGCGAAGTCGTCGCAGATCTCGACGACTCGATCGACGAACGGCGCCCAGACCGCGCGGCGATCGTCGCGGTCGTCGGGAGCGAGCGCATCGGCGAACCGGAGGTCGGCCGTGCCGGGATTCTTCAGTTCGACGTTGACCCCGACGGTCTCGGGAACCGCCTCGAGAAGCGCCGCGAGCGTCGGGACCGTCTCGTCCGTGCCGAGCACCCGCGCCGCCCGGACGGTCTCGAGGTCGGTCTCCCACACGCGTCCCGCGGCGTCGGTGAGCGGCCGGCCGTCGCGAGTCCCCTCGAGGCGCTCGTCGTGGATCACGACCGGGGTGTCGCAGGCCGCGGGCTGGACGTCGATCTCGAGCATGGCGGTCTCGGCCCGATCGGCCGCGCGGACGGCCGCCCCGATCGTGTTCTCCGGAGCAATACCCGCGTAGCCGCGGTGGGCGATGACGGCAGGACTGGCCATACCCCGACGACGGCGGTCAGGATAATGGGTGCTGTGTCTCTCGGCGGTGCGACCCCTGGAGGGGTCCGGCGCGCGCCGCTCGGCGCGAGGTCGACGAGCGAGCGTTCCGTGTCGGTGTTGGGGACTCGAAACGTGGGGGTGATGCGCGTTCGATCTGCCGCCGGACCCGACGAGTGACGGGCCAGGGTTCACGCCGATCGGTCCCGAAGCCGCGTCCGTGACCAGGACCACGCTCGAGGACGTCGAACGGAGCCTCGATCGCGCGACCGATCTCGAAACGACGGAGGCGGTGTCGGTGTTGCGGACCGCTCGCGAGGACCTGCAGGCCCTCGGGAACGATCCCGACGTCGACGAGGAGCGCCGGCAGGCCTTAGAAGAGCGACTCGACCAGCGCATCCGCGAGGTCGAGAATCGCGACGCCTACGACGGCGGACTGGGCGCGGCGATGAATCCGGAGGACGACGACGCCCCCTGAGACGGTCTGCTGTGACGATGTACCGGTGCAACCGCAGGCGGTCGCAGTTGCACCGGAAACGACGTACGGTAATCCGTACGAGACCACCCCTGGTCCGATCACCCGCGAGCGCGAGCACCGGGTTCGACCGGCGGGAACCGCGGGTGACAGTTCCGTTCGATCGGCGGGGGCGGCGAGAGCGGTCAGTTCCACGCAGTGAAACCGTCCCAGGGAGCACCTACTGGACGCATCCAGGAAACACCTACTGACGCACACGAATACGGGGACGAGAGCCCGATCGAAACGGCGGCTTTCGGCCGCAACGGTAGCGCGCATTTATATCATCGACGCGGGGTAGATGGCCGCGATGAGCGGACCAACGCGACGCCGGATGCTGACCGGCGTATCGACCGGCGCTGTATTTCTCTCGACAGGAACCGGCATCCGCGCAACTGCCGAACGGGACGACGACACCAGGACCGACGCGGGAACCGGCGAGGACGTCGCACTCGAGGTGACCATCGTCGAGACGAACGCACCCGTCGGCGCGGGGGATCTCCTCGAGGTGACTGCCGCCGTCGAGAACGTCGGGGCGAGCGACGTCCGGACCGACGTCGACCTGCTCGTCGGGGACGATTTCGAACGCGTCGGTCGAGTGCGGACGACGATCGACGCCGGCGAGACGACGACACTCACACAGGAGTTCTACACGTATCCGGTCCCGATGGATACCGAGGTCCCGGTTCGAGTCGACGTCGCGGGTGACGGGGCCGAACGCACCGTGAACGTGATCGGCGCGACGCCGCTCTCCGACGGGCGACCCGATCGCGACCTCGCCGTCCAGCCGGGGACCGAGGTGCTGTTCGAGGCCCGTCTCGACCAGGTGGACGCCGCGCGGACGACCGTCTGGTGGGTCGACGGCGACCGCGTGGGAAGCCCGATCGGCGGCCCCTGGCAGACGGCCTACGACGCCGAGACCGGGTTCCACTACTGGCGGGAGGCGTTCGAGTCGCCCGGCACGCACGACGTGGCCGCGGCCGTCGTCCCCGAGGACGGCGAGGAGACGTACGCGGCCCACTGGACGGTCGAGGTAGCCGACGACGGGAACGCGTCCCCGACGATCGACGCGTACAGCCCGGAACCGGGGGAGCGATCGTACGCGAGCGGCGAGACCGCCACGTTCGAACTCGAGGTGACCGATCCCGACGGGGAACTCGATCGGGTCGTCTGGTGGCTGACCCAGGCCGACGTGCTCCTCGACGTGACCGACCTCGCGGGCGCGTCGGACACCGCGCGACTCTCCGTCCCCGCCGATCGGCTCTGCCAGACCTGTCGCGTCGTCCCGTGGGTGATCTGTGCGGACGGGACCGTCGCTTCGCCGGACGAGACCTGGCGGATCGGGACGGTCGCCGACGACGCGGGCGACGAGAGGAGCGACTGACCGGGCCGATCGCGAACCCGCCACGTGCGACCCGCGATTCCGGCGAGATCGACCGAACCCCCACCATTTTATTCGGATGCCGTGCCCAGAGAGGGGTATGCGAATCGCACTACTCGGCGGAACCGGCGACATCGGCGAAGGACTCGCGCTACGCTTTGCGCGCGATACGGACCACGAGATCCTCATCGGGTCGCGCGATCCCGAGAAGGCTCGCGACGCGGTCGCGTCCTACGAGGACGAACTCGCGGAGCGGGGTGCCGACGCGTCCGTCAAGGGCTTTGCGAACGAGATGGCCGCGGATCGAGCAGACGTCGTCGTCCTCTCGGTGCCGCCGTATTACGCCGGCGACACGGTCGAGGCGGTCGCGGATAGCCTCGACGAGGACACGATCCTCGTCACGCCCGCGGTCGGGATGCAGGGCGACGAGGACGGCCTCCACTACCACCCGCCCGGGGCCGGGAGCGTCACCGAACTCGTCGCCCAGCGCGCGCCCGACGCGGTGCCGGTCGTCGGAGCCTTCCACAACCTCGCGGCCGACGCGCTGTCGGATCTCGACAACGACCTCGACCTGGACACGCTCGTCGTCGCCGACGACGGCGACGCGAAAAAGCGCGTGCTCGACCTCGCGAACGAGATCGAGGGGCTGCGCGCCCTTGACGTCGGCCCGCTGGCCAACGCCGCCGAGGTCGAGAGCGTCACCCCGCTGGTCATCAACATCGCGAAGTACAACGAGGACATGCACGACGTCGGCGTGAAGTGGGTGTAGCGATCGATCGCTGACGCGCCGGCAATCGACGCGCCGCGCCACTCGCTACTGGCTACCACTGCCGACCTGTCAGTCGAATCCGCCGGGACCCACACCCGGGACGATCGATCGAGTCGAACCCGGAGCGATGGAAGCGGGTCGGTCCGGACCGGAGCAAAACGAACCGCGATCGAGAGTCCCCGAACCCGCGGGAGAGCCGTGGCGTTATCGCCACTCGTCGGCCGAGAGCGCCTCGGCTTCCGGTACCGTCATCCAGACGTCGTCTCGCGTGATGTCTGCGATGACGAGGTGCTGGCGACCGTCGATCTCGTCGATCGCCGCGACGACGTCCGGATCGTCCTCCTCCCCGAACGACTCCAGGTCGGGCTTCATACGCGAGTGAACGGAGAGCCGCACTATGAATGTTCTGGAATGTCCGCAATTACTGGTTGAAGGTGCAAGGAAATACCCGCCAGTACTATAGATATCGGTAGATATCGGTAGTCAGTTGGACACGCCGTAGCCGGGCGCGTGGCGACCGCCGCGCGATCGCGACAGGAGCGGCTACGACGCGAGTTCGATCGCAAAACGAGCGAGACGGGTCGTCCTTACGCGCCGGCCGATTCGAGCGCGTCCTCGATGTCCTCGCGCTGGGTGACGCCGACGAAGCGCTCGACGATCCCGTCGTCGTTCTCGATGATGAGCGTCGGGAGCGAGCGTACCTGGTACTCGTTGGCCACGTCCTGCTGTTCGTCGACGTTGATCTTCTCGACCTCGAATCGCCCCTCCCAGTCGTCCTCGAGTTCCTCGAGGATCGGATCCTGGGTTTTGCAGGGGCCACACCAGTCCGCGTAGAAATCCTTGAGTGTGACAGTCATCGGTTCACCGCTAGTTCCGAGGCAGCGCGCATAAGGGTTTCCCAGTCGGCCGAAGGTGACACACACCCGATCGTCCGAGCGCACCACGACAGCGGTCCTCGACCCTGGTACCCGCGAATCGGCTCCGGAACTGGCGGTCCGGACCGTTCGTTCTCGGGATCCGGTCATTAGCCCCACGAATTTATGGGAGTCAGTCGAAGTCTAGACCATGTATCGAAACGTACTGGTTCCTACCGACGGGAGCGAACCCGCATCGCGAGCGGTCGAACAGGCCATCGAGATCGCCGACCAGTTCGACGCGACGCTGCACGTCCTGTTCGCCGTCGACGTCGACGAGAAGACGCCGTGGAGCCTCTCGGACAGCCAGGTCTCCGAATCGATGCGCGAACACGGCCGCGAACTGACCGACGCCGTCGCCGAACGCGCCCCCGACGACCTCGAGGTCGTCACGACCATCGAGGAGGGCGATCCCCGCGAACGGATCCTCACGTACGCCGACGTCAACGCGATCGACGTCGTCGTGATGGGAACCCACGGCCGCAAGGGAATCGATCGGCTCCTGCTGGGGAGCGTCACCGAACACGTGGTGCGCAACGCGGAGTGTTCCGTCCTGGTCACGCGCGCCGAGGAGGACGAAGAACCCGTCGGGAGCGCCGACGCGGCGATCGACGCCGCCCGGACGGCACTCGAGTCGGACGAGGGAATCGACGCCGCCGGGCTCGAGATCGGCGACGACCCCCACGAGATGGGCGGCTACTGGATCGTCCACGCCGAAACCGACGACCGGGCGTTCAACGTCCACATCTCGCGACCGACCGGGCGGACGCGGATCGCCGACGTCACCGAGTCCTGACGGGGCCCAATCGAGCCTCGTCGACGGCGAGTACCGGGTCGATCACGGCTCGTCGATGATCGTTCGACGGACTCGATACGGAAGGAGACGACGGCTCTCGTCTCGCCGATCGATCCCGGTCGCGGTCGAGCGCTGGAGACCGTTCAGCGCCGGCTGAGCGCGATGACAGCCACGAGCAGGCCGGCCACGACTACAGCGACGGTGCCGAAACCGGCCGCCGGTTCGCCGCCCTCGACGGTCACGTCGGTCTCCGCGTCGGCGATGCCGACGGTATGCGTTCCCGTCTCGTCGAATTCGACGGCCGTCTCTACGGTGGTGGACTCGCCGGGTGCCAGCGACACGTCGATCTGGTCGATCGGCTCACCGTCGACAGTCACCGGCACGGTCGACGTCGTTTCCTGGACGCCCTCGTTCGTGACCGTCGCCTCGATAGTCGTCGACTCGCCGGGTGACACCGTCCCGGAGGTGTCGAGTTCCATCACCGTCAGCGAGCCACAGCCGCCGGCGTGGATCGTGATCGGTCGGTCCAGATCCAGCGACGTCGCTTCGCTGTCGTGATCGGGGCCGGAGAGGACCTGCCAGTCGGTGATCTCTCCGTCGTAGACCTGTAGCTCCGCCTCGTCGTTGAAGGCGGGATCGATTTCGATCTCGAAAGCGTCGTCGAGGCCGCCGGTGAAAGCGGCACCGTCGGTTCGGCCTTCGGACCAGGCCCAGGAGAGGCGACTCGTCGATCCGCGACGATCGAACGTATCCTCCGTCCCGTCGTAGCTATCGTCCTCGACGACCCACTCGCCGTCTTCCGGCAGGCCCTCGACGTGCATCGTCGCCGAACCGCCGGACGTGTTTCCGTCGAGCCGGTCGTGAACTAGTACGAGGCTGAGCCCGTCGCGTCCCTCGTACAGGAAGAGGATACTCGTGTCGTCCTCCTGAAGGTCCCCCGTTCCGTAGGAGCTGTACGTGGGTGCGCTCGGAGACGTGTTCGGCGTCCGGTAGTCGTACAACTCTGCTGCCGACTGGTGGCCCTGTCCGAATGGTTCGATGGGAATGCACTCGTCCCCCTGTACGACAGCGTACTCGTCCGACCGATCGTTCTGTTGGGCGGCGGCCACGCCGACTATCCCGACCCCGGCTGTTGCGCCGATTAGGAGTACAGCGATTATTCCAACGGCGACAGCCGTCAACGGGACGGCTGGAGGAGTAAGAAGGGAATCCGTCATTGTTCGTCGTGACCGGTAGATTCAGCGCCCGTACATTGTTATATCCCGGTTTCAGCCAGCAGAGTTCCCCTACACGCCAACTCACGTTGTGATCGATTGCGGCGTCGTGGTCGTGCAGATCGCAGGTGCGGTGAGACGCGACTTCGGTGCTGGACGGTCGATCGAGAGCGGACACACGGCCGATCGTATGGCTCCTCGGTCGCTCCGGTGAGAACCGGCCGAAAACGTAGCGTCACTCTATCAGCGTTCCGTCCGGGACCGCCTGTTTCACCTTCTGAATCGGCGGCGAGCCCGGCCGGAGAGGTTCTTCAGCAGAATTTTTCCCGAGAAATCCAGATCGCGTCGTCGACTCAACGGATGATACTCGCCTAACTCCTCGTCGGGGACGGTTTTGGGTTCCTTCGTCGAATCGCGGAGCGTTTCGATTCCGTCGGTCAAGAGGCGAATCTGGAGCCGCACGATCCGATCGAAGACGTCCCACAACGTGTAACAATCACCGATATGCACCTCGTCGTACGCGACGATCCGTCCGCCGTCGATCGTCTCGTTCAACCGCTGTAACGTCGACCCGATCGTGGTTTGATCGTCGTAAAACGCGGGCGGCGGACCCATCCCGCGGTACGTTCGGATGTCGCTGGGGTGGAAGCTCAGAACGCCGTACTCCGGTGCGGTCAAGATACTGCCTCGGATGAGGCCGAAGCCGAAGCGGACGGCGACGTCGCAACTCTTCGCGACGTGCGTCACGATGTCGTCGGAGAATTCAGTCCAACCGTTCTCAGTTCGCGGGTCGCAGCGGACGTGCTCGGCGTCGTCGAAGCAGTCTACGTCCTCGACGCGGACCCGACGCCAGAGCCGCCGTTCGTCGCCGAGCATCTTGGCGATGGTTCGCTCTGCCATAACGAGCGCCCACGCGCTCTCGCGGCTCAAGGTGTCGTACCCCTTTTTCACCGCGTCCAGTCCGACGAGGTCCGTCGGATTCGTGAATTCGTTGACGGGACCGGTGTTACAGGAATCGCTCACGACGATCGAGATGTCGATATCGAGTTCGCGCCGTAATCGCTCGACAGCGCGCGCTTGCCAGTAGTAGAGGTGAGAATCAGTGAGAAATCCGACTCTCGTCGGTCCGGTATTCCGCATGAATGCTTCGTCTCGTACGTCCTTTCTTAGTTACTGCCACAATGTGACTCGTCTCGCTTCTTGTAGCACGGCGCTAAAAATGCACACCCCCTTCGATTTCGTGATAATGACGGGCGAATAACGGCGGTACACGCCCCGGTACTATTCGCTCGGCGCCGCGGACGAATGCCAGGGACACGACGAAAGACTTAGTTTCGGGGGGGCATACGAATGCGTATGGACAGAGGACAGAACACCGGTGGGCTGATGTCCAGTGCCGGACTCGTCCGGTACTTCGACTCCGAGGACTCGAACGCCATCCGTATCGATCCGAAGACGGTCATCGCGTTCGGCGTGATGCTGGGCGTACTGATCCAGCTGTTGACTTTCGTCTCGTAACGTCGACAGCCCCCCTTCTCACCGATCGATCGCGACGCACGACAGCGGAGCGTCCGCCGCGTTCCGTAACTCGACTACCCGCGAACGCCAGAGGCGTCCGCCGTCCCCGGACCGGCCCGGAGGTGACCGCGAAGGTACCGCTCGCCGCGCCTCGTCAACCGATACTTCCCCCGCTCGACTTTCTCGAGGAGGTCGTGCGTCTCCAGTTCGATCAGGCGGCGATTCACCTCTTTTCGGCTGAATCCGGTATTGAAGGCCACGATCGACGGCGTCAGTGCGAGATCGGTGCCGTAAAACGCGCCGAGGATTTCGTCGTCCATCGGCGTCATCCAGTCGGCCGGCCGACGGATACTGGACGGTTCGGTCAGTAACGCTCGGTCCCACTCCGTCGTCCGCACCTCGTTCGCGACGGGATCGTAGAGGCCGAAGACGACCAGCAACGCGGCGGTCCCGTGGACCCAGTGGACCAGCGACGGCGCTACCAGTTCGGCGACCGGCCCGCCGATCACGGCCAGCACCAGCCCAGCGGCGGTGACGAGCACGAACCGGCGATACGCCGTCGTCGACGCCTCCAGCGAGAGGAAGTACAGGAGTTCGAGCGCGACGACGATCCCGATCGCCAGGTTGTAGCCGGCGAAGGGGGTCAGTCCGTCCACGTCGGTTCACCTCTCGATTGAGCCCGGTGGAGTTGACGATGTCGGAGGATCAGCAGGCCGAGGAAGACGGCGATAACCGTATTCACCGCACTCCGGATCACGTGGAGAGCCAGCGACTCCGGGCCCGCGACGAGCAACATGGTGTGATAGAGCGTCAGGGCGACCATCCCGATCGAGAGGAGCGCGATCGCAGTCCCGAACGGCGAGTTCCGGAAGATTCCCCAGGAGAGGAGCGCGAACACTCCGGCCCCGGTACTGGCGACGATCGCGAAGGACACGCCAATGAGGTGACCGACGGAGTTGGTCATAACGCGGGCTACAGGTCCGGGAGCCGTTAACCTGGGGCCTGTGATTGCACCGGTGCGTTGGCGAAGGGCGACTCTGTTGCGGGATTCTGGGGATCGACCGCGTCGAGTCGGTCGCGGCCCAGCCGATCGCTCGCCGGCGAACCGGACGCGTCGACCGGCGGTAATCCGTCGTAACTCCGTCCTCACCGATCGGCCGCGCCGCCGCGCCCGCCACGAGTATCGCCCCTCACCGATCGGTCGGCGCGTCGTGGGGAGCGGCTAACAAAACGGATCGGGGCCCACCGTTCGACCGCAATGGCACTGACCCAGATCGACCACGTCAGCGGAGACGAGGAGATGCAGGAGTGCATCGACAGCTGTTTCGAGTGTGTACAGGCCTGCGAGTGGTGTGCCGACGAGTGCGCCGACGAGGGCGAGGAGATGGCCGAGTGTCTGCGCCTCTGTCGCGACGTCGCCGACCTGGCCGAGATGCACGCGCGATTCATGGCCCGCAATTCCGGCTACAGTTCCGACCTGGCCGGGATCACCGCCGACGCCTGCGAGGAGTGCGCCGACGAGTGCGAGCAACACGATCACGAGCACTGTCAGGTCTGTGCGGACGTCCTCCGGGACTGTGCGGCGACCTGTCGCAACATGGCGTCGGCCTGAAACCATCAGGATCGCGATTCGTGATTCCGAGCGTCACCCGCTCGCGATCGGTGCGCGTGAAACCTCGATACCATGGATGCGATCACGAGAGCGGCCGCCGCCGGCAACGTCGCGATCGGTTGCTGGCTGGTCGTCGCACCGATCGTCGTCGACGCACCGGCGATCGGCTGGTGGAACGACGCGGTCGTCGGTACTGTAGTCGTCCTCGCGGCCGGCACCAACTACGCCAGAGCGGTCAGGCGGCGGCCCGCAAGCGCGATCGGGTCGGGGCTCGCCGCGATCCTGGGGCTCTGGCTCGTCGTCGCACCGTTCGCGCTCGGCATCAAGGGGGTGGCGCTGTGGAACGACGTCGTCGCGGGGACCCTCGTCGCGAGCTTCGCCGGCTACAACGCTTACGTGGCGACGCTCGCCGCCACCGATCCAGCCCTTCGTACGACTGCCGAAGAGAGACCGTGATGGAGCATGTTGGGGGGACTCGTCCGACGATGGGAAAGCGAGCGGCGGCCGAACCGATCCGGGACCAACCGTGACCATGGACTACACCAGACTCGAGGAGTACGGCGCAATCGGCGACGGAAACACGGTCGCGCTCGTCAGCCGGGACGGGTCGATCGACTGGTGTCCGCTCCCGCACGTCGAATCGCCGAGCGTCTTCGCCTCCGTGCTGGACGCCGATCGCGGCGGCCGGTTCGCCGTTCGGCCGACTCAGTCGTTCGAGGGCGTCCAGCGGTACCGCGACCGCACCAACGTCCTCGAGACGACATTCCAGACCGCGAGCGGCAGTGCGACGCTGACCGACTTCGTGCCCGTCGCCGAGGCAATCGGGGCGGACGATCCGCCCGCAATTTACCGGAAAGTGGACTGCAGGGCGGGGCCGATCGATCTCGACGTCCAGTTCGAGCCGCGATTCGACTATGCGCGGGACGTCCCCACCGTCGAACCGGCGGGCGACGACATCGTCGCGATCGGCGACGACGATCGGGTCGTCCTCTCGAGCGACATTCCGATCGAGCCCTCGGCCGACGGGACCGGGGCGAGCGCGACGGTGACGCTCGAAGCCGACGAAACGCGATGGCTCGTGCTGGGATACGACGAGGCGATTCCCCTCGAACCGTCGCGCCACCGGGAGACGCTCCGGGACACCGTCGACTACTGGCGCGAGTGGACCCACGACTGCGACGGAGAGCACTGCCCCGTCGGCGGTCCCTGGCACGACCTCGCGACGCGCTCGTCGCTCGTGCTCAAACTCCTCATCCACCGCGAGACCGGCGCGGTGTGTGCGGCCCCGACGACCTCGCTACCCGAAGACCTCGGCGGCGTCCGCAACTGGGACTACCGGTTCAACTGGATCCGCGACGCGGCCTTCACCGTTCGAGCGCTGGCCGAACTGGGCCACCTCGAAGAGGCCCGATCGTACTTCGAACTCTGCCTCGATCACTGTCGCAGCCACGAACCCGAGGCGGTGCCACCGGTCTACGGCCTCCACAGCGAGGAAGTCCCCGACGAACGGGTCCTCGATCATCTCAGCGGGTACGGCGGGTCTGCGCCCGTTCGGGTCGGGAACGCGGCGAAGAACCAGCACCAGCTCGACGTCTACGGCGAATTGATCCTCGCGATCTACGAGAGCATCCGCTACGGCGAACCGGTGACGGTCGACGACTGGGCGGTGATGCGGGATCTCATCGACTACGTCTGCGAGGGGTGGGACGAGCCCGACGCCGGCATCTGGGAGGTCCGCTCCGACTACGAGCAGTTCGTCTACTCGAAGGTACTGTGCTGGACGGCGCTGGATCGGGGAATCGAGATCGCCGAGGCCGCCGGCGACGACGCGTCGGCACCGCTCGATCGCTGGCGGACGTGCCGACGCGAGGTCCGGGACGCGATCCTCGGGCGGGGCTACAGCGAGCGCGCGGACAGCTTCGTGCGGGCGTTCGGCGACGAGGAGACGCTCGACGCGGCGAACCTGCTCGTTCCGGTCGTCGGCTTCCTTCCGCCCGAGGACGATCGCGTGCAGGGCACGATCGACGCGACGATCGATCGGCTGGAAGCCGACGACGGCCTCGTCCGACGGTACGAGGGCGACGACGGGCTCCCCGGCGAGGCGAGCCCGTTCGTCGTCTGCTCGTTCTGGCTCGTCTCCGCGCTCGCGCTCTCGGGGCGGACCGCCGAAGCGACCGAGCGGTTCGAACGCCTCCTCGAGGAGACCAGTTCGCTCGGACTGCTGGCCGAAGCGATCGATCCCGAGAGCGGCGACCAGCGGGGCAATTTCCCCCAGGCGTACAGTCACATCGGGCTCCTCAACAGCGCGCTCTACCTCGGCCACGCGGACGGCTCGAGCGCAGTATCGCCGGCCCCGCTCGGCCGCGACGAGTCGCTCGAAGAAGCGATCTCGAGCGGGACGATCGTCCGCCAGTCGAACGACAGCGACACTGACGGAGAGACACCGAGACAATGAGCGACGAACGACGCGACGACTCGACCGACGAACCCACCGCCGTCGCGACCGACGGGCGAATCCGAGATGCGAACGCGGAGTCCGGCGAGGAGAGCGACGATCGAGTCGAGACGTCGACCGACGGTGGAGACGGCGACGACGGAAATGGCGGCGACGGGTCGATGCGGCCGGGCGACATGATGCTCGCCCATCCGACGGAGGAGATCTGGCCCCAGTACGCGATCATCTCGCTGGGCCTCTGGCTGATTGCGAGTACGCCGACGCTGGGCTACGAGAGTGCGTTGATGCGGTGGAACGGCGTGATCAGCGGCGTCGTCCTGATCGCGCTGGCCGGCCTCACGATCTACCGGGAGAGCGGCTACGCCAACTACGCGAACGGCGTCGTCGGCCTGTGGCTGGTGTTCTCGCCGATCGCGTTCTGGGCGCCGACGGCGGCGGCCTACGCCAACAACACCCTCGTCGGTATCATGGTGATGACGTTCTCGATCATCATCGTGATGCGCTCGGAGATGGACGGCCCGGCCGTGCCCCCGGGCTGGTCGTACAACCCCTCGACGGGCGCACAGCGCGCCCCGCTGATCGCGCTCGGGATCTTGGGCTTCTTCGCCTCGTGGTACATGGCCGCGTTCCAACTCGAGTACATCAGTAGCGCGTGGGACCCGCTGTACGGCACGGGGACCGAGCAGATCCTCACCTCGAAGGTGTCGGAAGCCTTCCCCGTTTCTGACGCCGGCCTCGGCGCGGTCGCCTACTCCGTCGAGGCGCTGATGGGATTCATGGGCGATCGGCGGCGCTGGCGCACGATGCCGTGGATGGTCGCCTTCTTCGGCGTCGTCGTGATCCCGCTGGGGTTCGTCCAGGTCCTGCTGGTCATCATGCAGCCGATCATGGTCGGGACGTGGTGTACGCTCTGTCTCCTCTCGGCGTTCGGCATGCTGTGGATGATCTCGCTGACGGTCGACGAGGTCGTCGCGATGGGGCAGTACCTCGTCCGGCTGATGCGACAGGGCGACAGCCTCTGGACCGCCTTCTGGATGGGCGGGACGATCCCCGAAGACGAGGCCGGCGTCGACGGGAGCGCGACGCGGCCGATCGACGACTCGCCGGTCCGCGAACCGTTCTGGGGCGTCTCGATCCCGTGGACGCTACTGGCCGCGATGGCGCTCGGCGTCTGGCTCATGCTCTCCCCGACCGTCTTCGGGACGTCGGGGCTCATGGCCGACAGCAGCCACCTCGTCGGCTCGCTGATCGTCTCGTTTACCGTGATCGCGACCGCCGAACCCGCCCGCTCGATTCGGTTCCTGAACGTCCCGCTCGCGGCGTGGATCGTCGTCGCCCCGTGGCTGTTCGCCGGGGTTCCGATGATCGCCGCGATCAACGCCGTCGTCGCCGGGGTGCTCGTCCTGGTCCTCAGCGTTCCGCGCGGCCCGATCGCGGACCGCTACGGGGGCTGGGAGCGCTACGCCACCCTCGAGACGGTCGATCGACTGAACCCTCTCAGTAGCTAACGATGACCGAACCTACCGCTTCCGAAGCCGAATCCACCGACGCCGAAGTCGTCGTCGTCACAGGCGCATCGGCCGGCGTCGGTCGAGCCACCGCTCGCGCGTTCGCCGATCGCGGCGCGAAGATCGGCCTCCTCGCGCGGGGCGAGGAGGGTCTCGAGGCCGGCAAAGCGGACGTCGAGGCGGCCGGCGGCGAGGCGGTCACCGTCCCGACGGACGTCGCCGACCCCGAGCAAGTCGAGGCCGCGGCCGAGACCGTCGCGGACGCGTTCGGCCCGATCGACGTCTGGGTGAACAACGCGATGGTGTCGGTGTTCTCGCCGGCCGCGGAGATGACGGACGAGGAGTACCGTCGCGTCACCGAGGTCACGTACCTGGGCTACGTCTACGGCACGCAGGCCGCGCTCGATCGGATGCGCCCGCGCGACGAGGGGACGATCATCCAGGTCGGCTCGGCACTGGCGTACCGCGGCATTCCGCTCCAGTCCGCCTACTGCGGGGCGAAACACGCGATCCAGGGGTACACCGAGTCCGTGCGGACGGAACTCATCCACGACGACTGCGACGTGCAACTTTCGATGGTGCAGATGCCCGCAATGAACACCCCGCAGTTCGAGTGGACGAAGAGCCGCCTGCCGCGCGAGCCACAGCCGGTGCCGCCGATCTACCAGCCCGAGGTCGCCGCCCGGGCGATCGTCTGGACCGTCGATCACGGCCGGGACGAACTGTGGGTCGGCTGGCCGACGCTGAAGGCGATCCTCGGCAACCGACTCGTTCCGCGGCGACTCGACGACTATCTCGCCCGTGGCGGGTACGACGCGCAGCAAACCGACGAGCCGGTCGATCCCGATCGGGAGCACAACCTGTACGAGCCGGTGGCCGGCGACTTTGGCGCTCGCGGCCCGTTCGACGAGCGAGCGCGCGATCGGAGTTACCAGCTCTGGGTGACTACCAACCGGCGGACGCTGGGGCTACTCGCCGGCTTCGCGGCCGCGATCGTCGGCGCGATTCTCGGCAGCCGGGCTACGTCCGCCGATCCCGGGTGAGGCCGACGGGACCGGCCGAGTCCTGCGCGACACCTCGTAACGTGACATCCTCCTCGCCGTAAACGGCGAGGCTTCCCCACGCATAGGGAATACCAGTCAGTCGTCGCTGGCAGAGGGTTCCGACTCTTGGAACGCCGTGAGCGTCATCTGCGAGGGAGTCTCGCTCGTCTCACGGTGAGTCGTGGCGGTGTCACTACCGCTCCCATCCCGAAGCGAGTCATCGCGTTCCGCCTTGTCAAGCGGGACGCTCTCTCCCCACGGGTCAACTCGCCGTGCGATATTCGCGGAAGCGTTGATGTCGGCCTGAAACGTCGAAACGTGGCAGTCGTCATGCGGACACCGGAACTTGCCCTGCAAGTCCCGCCGACCGATACGGTGGCACGAGTGGCACGTCTGCGAGGTGTACGCCGGATTCACGTACTCAACTGGGATGCCCGCCTCCGTCGCCTTGTCCTCGATGCGCCCTTGCAGTCGGGCGAACGCCCACGAGTGAAGGCGACGATTCATGTACTTCCCGTAGTCGAGTCGTTCGCGGATGTATGTCAGATTCTCCATCACCAACACCGGGTTCTCAAACTGCTTGGCGTACTCGACGGCTTCCCGAGACGCCTTCTCCACGATGTCGGTAAGCGCGTTCTGGTAGTGGTCGAACCTCTCGTCGGTACGCCACTCCGAGGCGTCACGCTCTTGGAGTCGTTTCAGGGTCGTGTGCATCTCTTTGCGGAGATGCTTCGCTCTGCTTCCGCTACGCACGAACGGGTCAGTCGGAGAACCGTCCTTGAGGGCACAGCCCGTGATGAGGGCGGTTTCTCCGATGTCTAAGCCGATGTGCGTGGCGTCACCGTCTGTCGCTGGTTCTTCGACCGGGTACTCGACGGTGACGTGCAGTACCCAGTTCTGCCGGTGCTGTTGAAGTCGTATCTCGCCTGCCTTCGTGTCCTCTGATACGAGGTCGTGCCAGAGGTCTTTCTGTTCGGGGTTGATGCGGAGCGGTATCCAGAAGTTCGTCCCCCGACCGGGGCGAGGAACCCACCACGTAAACTCATGCTCGCGCTCGTCGGAGTGGTCGAACTTCGCGGCTTGGTTGGTGAGCCGTATCGGGTGGCCGTCGTCCAACTCCTGAGCGTTGTACGTCTTGCGGAGTTTCGGAACGTAGTTGCAGAGGGCGGCTTTGGCCTGATACGGGAGGTCGTAGGGCGTCACGATGTCGCTCACCGACGACATGGTACTCGCCCCGGAGTCGAACGCCTCTTGTAGACCGTCACGGTAGGTTTCGAGCAGGTCGTTCAGTTTCTCCTGTTTGTGTGCGGTGGGGGGCGCGAACGTCGCCTGCAACGTTTTCGTGACGGTCGTGGACATCGCTACTGTTCCTCTACGTACTCCATCAGCACGTCGATGCTCACCTGTCCGGTGGTGGCGAGGAAGTACCCCGGTTGCCAGAACGCGCTGTCGAGCACCTGCCGAGTCTGGGGGTACTCGTCCCGAATCTTGCGCGACGAAACGCCTTTGAGCGAGTTGATGAACTTGGTGAGGTTCGTGGTGGGCTTCGCCGTGAACAGAATGTGAACGTGGTCGGAACCGCCGTTAACGTTCTGGATGCTCACGCCAAAGTCCTCGGAGATGTCGCTGGCAATCTCACCGATGCGTTCTGCGATTTCGTCGGTGAGGATGTCCGTGCGGTACTTTGTGACGGTCACAAAGTGATATTGGAGCGCGTAGACGGTGTGCGACCCTTTTTCGAGGTTGTACTTCATTTGGCCGTACTGATTTCTATACACCCAATTCTAATAAATATTTGCCGTCGTGGGGTATTCGGCCTGCAACCGACGCGGAACGTGAGGCAGTTGTCGGCTTCACGTCCGCCGTAAACGGCGGGATTCTCGCCTTGAAGAAAGATAGTTGAACGGCCCGTCCATAGCAGAGCGCATGACACTGGTTGCGGGCGTCGTCGCCGTCCAGGGCGACGTGACGGAACACGCGGACGCCATCGAACGGGCGGGGCGGGCACACGGCCGCGAGGTCACAGTTCACGAAATCCGCGAATCGGGTATCGTCCCCGACTGCGACCTGCTCGCGATGCCCGGCGGCGAATCGACGACCATCTCGCGGCTGGTTCACAGCGAGGGAATCGCCGCCGAGATCCGGGACCACGTCGCCGCCGGGAAGCCGCTTCTCGCGACGTGTGCCGGCCTGATCGTCGCCTCGAGCGACGCGAACGACGACCGGGTCGACGAACTCGGCTTGCTCGACGCGAGCGTCGAGCGCAACGCCTTCGGTCGCCAGAAGGACAGCTTCGAGGCTCCCCTTTCCGTCACGGGTCTCGACGAACCGTATCCGGCGGTGTTCATCCGCGCTCCGGCGATCGACGCGGTCGGCGAGTGCGAGGTCCTCGCGACGTGGGACGATCGGCCGGTCGCCGTCCGGGACGGGCCGATCATCGGGACCGCCTTCCATCCCGAACTCACGCCCGACAGCCGGATCCACGGCCTCGCCTTCTTCGAGAACGACGACGCGGCGGTGCCGGCGGACGCGGAGTCGCGCTGACCGCCCGACGGACGGTCTGTGATCGATCGCGGCGGCGCGTCCGTCCAGAATCGATCGCGGCGGCGGTCCGTTCGGCGATCGAAGCGGGCGATCGATCGACCGCGGACCGCCGGTGCATGCACTCGCTGTCGGGCAGGTTTTTCATCCTCGCCAACATCCGTGGGGGTATGAAGGCATCCATCGACGCGGTCCGCGTCGCGGGGACGCCCCAGGGACCGGTGCCAGTGGTCGTCCTCGCCGTCGAGGGCGAGGAAGACGTCGTGCCGATCTTCATCGGGTTCGACGAGGCGACCAGCATCGCGCGGGGCCTCGAGGCCGACGACATCGGTCGCCCGCTGACCCACGACCTCCTGCTCGACGTGATGGAGGAACTCGGGAGCCGCATCGATCGGGTCGTCGTCAGCGAGATCGAGCGACGCGACGACGGCCAGGGCGGCACCTACATCGCCGACCTCCACGTCGAGACGCCGCGGGGCGAGACCGTCATCGACGCCCGGCCCAGCGACTCGCTGGCGCTCGCCGCCCGGACGAACGCGTCGATCGAGGTGACCGAAGACGTCTTCGAGGACGGCCGAGACGATAGCGAAAAGTTCGAGCAACTCGAAGACATCCGCAACGTATCCGGTGACATGTAGATGGAGGACATATTCGAGGAGTTGTTTGCCGTCATCGAGGATCGCAAGGAGACGCTGCCCGAGGACTCCTACACCGCGTCGCTGTTCACCCACGAGAAAGGGGAGAACGCGGTGCTCGAGAAACTCGGCGAGGAGACGACCGAACTCGTCCTTGCCGCGAAAGACGACGACCGCGAGGAGGTTGCCTACGAGGCCGCCGACATCGTCTATCACCTGCTCGTCGTGCTCTCGATGAAGGACATGGATCTCGACGACCTCGAGGCGGAACTCAGGGCCCGCCGGTGAGCGGATCGGGACAAACCGTCGAGGGTGCGTGGCGGGTCCCCGTCGCCGCCCCCTCGACGGGGGAGAGCGAGGGACCGACGCGTGCCGTCCTCGTCCCGGCGGCCGGATCGACGGGGTAGTTTCTTGGTCGGGGAGCGGTGATACATACCCGTTGAACGAACGACAGGTCGTGGGGCCGATTCGAACGACGAGGTGAACGCACGTGTCAGCCGATTCCACGGACGAGTCGAGCGGCGATCGATTCGACTACCGCCAGGTCTCGTTCGTCGTGCTCGCGGCGCTCGCACTCGTCTTCGCGTCGTTTTTCGCGCCGGGCTTCGGCGCCGACGGCGCGTCCCCGCCGGAGCCGGAGGGAGAGGCCGATCCCGACGCCAAACTCGATCCCGACACGGATTCCGGGTCGGGTGACGGCGACGGCCCGGACATCTCCTTCGACTGGACCGAACTGCTCGAGTGGCTCGACCTCGAACCCGACGACGGCGATACGACGGTCGAGCCGGAGGGCGATCGACCCGTCGACGCGTGTACGGTCGCGCTCGACCGGGACCCGGTGCCGGGCCGGGAGGTGACGGCGACGATCAGCTACCGGGGCGAACCGCTCACCGACGTCCCGGTCCGGTTCAACGACCGATCGATCGGCGAGACGGACGATCGAGGCCGGGTGAGTGGGGAAGTTCCCTACGTCGAGCAACTGGTCGTCCACGTCGGCGCGGAGGGCGATCCGAACTGCCGGGCCGTCGGCCCGGCGCTTTCGTCTGCGAGTGCGACGGCCGGCGCAGGTACCACGTCGGAGTCGACCCTGCTGGGAGCGACGGGAACCGCCCAGAGCGACGAGTCGAACAGCACCGTCGAGTACGAGATCGACGGCGACGTCGCGATCGCCGTCGCCGACGATCCCTACCCCGGCGACCCGATCGAGATCCGGGCCGCGATCGAGGGCGAACCGATGCGAGAGGCGAGCGTCGCCGTCGACGGCGAGCAGGTGACCGAGACGGCCGCGGACGGGACCGCCACGATCACCGTCCCCGACGACGGCACCGAGCAGGTCGACGTCCGGGTCGAACGCGGGGACTTCGCGGGAACGACGACGATCGACGTCCTGCTGCTGGAGGCGACACTGGTGCCCGGCGGCCTCGCACCGGTCCCGGGAAGCGACGGCTACGTCGCGGCCGAGATCGCCGGGGAGCCAGTGCCGAACGCCACCGTCTCGATCGACGGCGAGCGGCGCGGGACGACCGACGAGGACGGACTGCTGGCCGTCGAGTTGCCGCGAGATCCGACGGCGACGGTCGCGGTCAGCACGACGGACCAGACCGCGACCGCGACGCTGCTCGGGGCGTACGGCGGCGTCGCCCTCCTGCTGTCGCTCGCCGTCGCCGGCCTCGCCGCCGTCGCGTACAGATCCCGCGGCGTCCGCGGCCCGCTCGCCGTCGTCGGCCTCGCCGCCGGACTGACCGGCGTCCTCGTCGTCGAGGCGTTCTACGGTCCGATCGCGGGGCTCGTCGCGCTCGCGGTCGTCGCCGCGATCGGAGTCGGTGCCGTCGTGGCTCGGGACGGACGCCCCGACGTGGAATCCCCGGCGGTCCGCGACGGCGCGCGCGGCGTCAGCGCGTGGCTCGTCGATCGAGCGCTCGCGCTGGTCGCGCTCCTCGAGACGGCGGTCGATTGCCTCTGGAGCGCGGTCGATGCGGTGCGAACGTGGATCGGATCGCTGCCGCGATCGGCCGCCGCACTCGGTGCGAGGCTGGCCGACTGGCTCCGGTCGCTCCCGGCGCGCGGGGTCGCCGCGATCGGCCGCGTCACGGAGTGGATCCGGGAACACCCGACCGGCGCCCTCGTCGCCGTCGGAGCCGTACCGCTGCTGGTCGGCGGCTACGTCGTCGGCGACGAACCGGGCGCCCTCGTCGCGGCCGCGATACTCGCCGTGGCCGTCGTCGCCGTCGTCCGGCGGCGATCGAGTCGCGAGGACGAGCCGTCGCCGACCGGACCCGGGGACGCCGGCGGGGTGACGACGCCGACCGTCGAGTCGACCGGCGACGGGACCCAGCCCTCGTTCCGGGAGCTGTGGCGGACCTTCGCCCGACAGGTCGCTCCCGGGCAGTGGCAGACGCGGACCCCCGGCGAAATCGAACGCACGGCCGTCGAGGCCGGCTACCCGCGCGAGCCGGTTCGCGAACTGACGACGCTCTTCCGCGAGGTCGAGTACGGCGAGCGGCCGCTGTCGGAGCGGGTTCGCGAGCGCGCCGCCGAGGCCGCCGCGGTGCTGACGCAGAACACGGCGACCACGGATGGGGGCCGGGGTCGGCCCGACGAGCGATCGAAACCGGCGGAGGAGCCGAAACGCGAATCGAAACCGGACCGCGATCGCTCGTCCCCCGGAACGGACGGTGATCGCCCGTGAGCCGGCTTCGGGCGGTACTCGTCGCGATCGTCGGAGTGGCGTTCGTGGCCGTCGGCATCACAATCGGTCTCGCGACCCGGCCGACGGGATCGAACGGTGCCACGGGCGGCGTGATCCTGCTCGCGCTCGTCGCGCTCGTCGTCGGCCTCTGGAAGATCCGCGGGACGCCGGACGCGAGCGGGGCCGGCCCCGCCGTTCCGTGGGCCGACGACGATCGGTTCGCGACGCCGGCCCCCGAGCGGACCGACCGGGAGCCGCCGCTCTCGAGCGACGGCCTCGCGAGGGTCGTCGAGCGAGCGGGCAGGACCGCTCGCGAGGCAGAGACCGTCGACGACGGGCTCGCGGTCGTACGGCCCGTCCTCCGGGAGACGCTGTGTGACGCGCTCGTCCAGGGTGGCCGAACCCGGGCAGACGTTCGGGCGGCGATCGACGGGGGGAACTGGACCGACGATCGAGTCGCCGCGAGCGTGCTGTCGTCCGACGTGGAACCGCCGCCGCGACCGTTCCGCGATCGGCTCCGCGCGTGGCTGTTCCCGGAGCGCGTCGTCCGCCGCCGAACCAGGCGTGCGATGGGTGCCGTCGCCGAAGCCGCCGACGAGGCCCTGCCGTCGGTGCCGGGCCAGACCGCGCCGCGATCAGTCCCGGTCCTGCAGCCCCGTCTCGAGGAGTTACGACGCGGGGCCGGCGGCGAGTTACAGCGTGCCGTCGATCCGGACGCGATCGCGCGCGGACCGGGGCCATCCCGTCGGCATCGAGGGGATGGGACGACTGGCTCCCCCGGACGGGGAGACGGGACGGCCGATCGTCGAGACGACCAGGAGGTGAGCGATGCGTAGACAGCGACGGTGGCGAGGGGCCATCGCGGCCACGATCGTGCTCGTGATCGCCGGGCTGGCCGACGGGAACGGCGTCCTGCTGCTGGGCGGTGTCGTCCCGCTGGCCTACGTGGCCGCCGGTGCACTCTCGCGCGTTCGCCCGCCCGACGAGGACGACCTCGCACTCAGCCGATCAGTGACGCCGACGCCCGCCCCGCCCGGCCGACCGGTCACCGTGACGCTCACGGTGACGAACGAGAGCGATCGGACGCTCCCGGATCTCCGGATCGTCGACGGCGTCCCGCGGGACCTCGCAGTCCTCCAGGGGTCGCCGCGTGCGGGGACGACCCTCGAGCCGGGCGAGACGATCGAGATCGAGTACGTCGTGGTCGCCCGGCGCGGCGAGTACGCGTTCGAGCCCCCGCACGTCCGGGTTCGCGGGCTCGGCGCGAGCGCGGTCACGACGACGGCCCCCGAACCCGCTGGCGACAACTCGCTCGTCTGTCGACTCGACGCCGACGCGCCGCCGATCGAGGAGACGGGTCGAACGCGCATCGGCCAGTTGACGACCGATCGGCCCGGCGAGGGCATCGCGTTCCACTCCTCGCGGGAGCACCAGCCGGACGACCCCGCGAGCCGGATCAACTGGCGCCAGTACGCGAAACGGGGCGAACTCGCGACGGTCAACTACGAACAGCAGGTCGCCGCGACGGTGATCCTCGTCGTCGACGCCCGGAGTCCGAACCACGTCGTCGCCGGGCGCGGGCGGCCGACCGGCGTCGAACTCGCGGTGTACGCGGCGACGCGGGCGCTCTCCGACCTGCTCGCACACGGCCACGACGTCGGGGTCGCGATCGTCGGGCTCGAGGGAGACGGCCCCGCCGGACTCGTCTGGCTCGAGCCGCGGAGTGGACCCGAACAGCGATCGCGCGCGCTCGAGTCGTTTCGGCTGGCGACCGACGCGACGACGCCGAGCGAGATTCGCGACCGAAATCCGGGCGAGTCGATGACGGGGTCGGAGCGCTACGAGGCGGACCGGGCCGCCGAGCAACACCGCAAACTGATCGACCTCGCGCCGGCGAACGCACAGGTCGCGCTGTTCTCGCCGTTGCTGGACGACGTCCCGATCGGCGGCGTCGAGACCTGGCGGGGAGCGGGCCTGCCCACCGTCGTGCTCTCGCCCGACATCGTCCCCGAGAACACCGCCAGCGGCCAGCACGCCCAGATACGCCGACGAACGCGACTGGCCCGGTGTCAGGCGGCTGGCGCTCGCACGTTCGACTGGCGACGCGGGACCCCGTTGCCGCTGATCATCGAGCAGGCCTTCGCCGCCGATGCGAAACTCGCCGGTCGACTGGGCGCAGGGGCCGGCGGCAGTGGCGGTGGAAGTGGACGTGACAGCGGCCCCACGACCGGCCCGGTCGGCGACCCGAGCGCTGGAGGTGACGACTGATGTCGCTGGCCGGGCCCCGACTCGATCGGCCGTCGGCGATCGGCGACGAGGGCCGGGCGCGTGCGGCGAGCCTGTGGCTCGCGACCCTCGTGATCGTGGCGCTCGTCGGCGTCGCCGGCGTGGTACTCGACCAGCCATCGCTGGTGACCACGCTCGCGCTCGTCGTCGGGATGGCAGTCGCCGGGTTCGGCCTCCTCGAACGTGACGGGACGGGATTCGTCCAGCTATTCGTCGGCCACGCCCTGCTCGTGACGTTCGGCTCGGCGACGATACTGCTGCTCGTCGTCGCGCCGTTCGTGACCCGGGAGGGGCTCGCAGTGAGCGGATTCGCGCTCGCACTGCTCGGGATCGGGGCCGCCTGGGCGGACGTCGGCAGCGACGGGGTGAAACGAAGCGTCGAGGGGACGGCGCTTGCCTACGCGGCGATGCTGCTCGCGGCGATCGTCCTGATCGCGGTCGTCGCCGTCGGCGTCCTCGGCCGCTGGGCCCTGGAACTGCTGGTCGGCGAGACCGCACCCCTGCTGTCGATCGGCGGGTTCCTGCTCGTCCTCGGGGGGACGGCGGGTACCGTCCTGCTCGGGCTCCGGTGGCTCCCGATCCTGCAGTTGACCCGCCGCGATCGCCGGGACGCGATGGAACGCCGTCTCGCAGCGTTGCGGCGGACCCTGCTCGTCGTAGCCCTCGGAACGCCGGTCGTCCTCGTCGTCCTGATCGGCCTCGGCCTCGGCGGCACGCTCGCTGCGACCCCGTTGAGCGGGCCGCTCGTCGGCCCGGCGCTCGCTGCGCTCTCGTCGTGGTACGTGCTCGGTCCCGCCGTCGCGGTCGCCGTCGGGAGCCTGCTCGCGGGCCTGGGAGCCGTGTTGCTTCGGGGACTCACCCGCCGGTTCAGCGCCGACGCCACCCGACGAAGCGCCGCGATCACCGTCGGCGTCGCCATCGCGTTGCTGGCACCGATCGCGATCCTCCCGCTGATCTTCAGGCCGGTCGCGGCGGCGCTCGTCGCCCTGACCATCGGCGTCGGCCCGATCGTGTTCGTCGTCGTCGTGGGCGGTGGCGTGGTCGCCGTCTGGCTCGGCCTCCTCCCGGACCGCGCCGGCGGCCCGGCGATCGCGGCCGCTGGCCTGGTGATCGCCGCGATCGGGCTCGGCCGGGGCCACCCCGCGCTCGTGTTCGCTTGTATCGCCGGCGCGGCGATCGTCTGGGACGTCTCGACGTTCGGCCTCGGCGTGACCGCGGAACTCGGTCACGTCCCCGAGACGCGCCGGCTCGAACTGTTCCACGGGGTGCTCGCGATCGGCGTCGGGGTCGTCGCCGGACTCGTCGCGATCGGCCTCGAGACACTTCGCAGTGGCGCGTTCGCCGGGGTCGGGAGCACCGGTGCCGCCGCCGTGGTCGTCTTCGGCGCGATCGTCCTGTTGCTTCCAGTACGGGGATGAATCGGGAGAACGCCCTATCGGGATTCGCGATCGATCCGATTCCACGGCCCGACACCCAACCTGCATCGCAGCAGACAGGACCTTCTTAAACGTATAGCGTGACTGTCGAGTATGGACGAGACGCCGTCGAACGTCACGGCCGACGAGGCCGCCGATGCGGTCCGGGCCGTCGTCGAACGGATCGAGGAGGCGGCCGTCGTCGATCGGTCCGTGCTCCACGCACTGCTGTCCGCCGTCCTGGCCCGCGGTCACGTCCTGCTGGAGGACGTTCCAGGTACGGGCAAGACGGTGACGGCCAGGGTCGTCGCCGAGTCGATGGGGCTCGAGTTTACGCGCATCCAGTTCACGCCGGACCTGCTCCCGGCGGACGTGACCGGGTCGACGATCTACGACGAACACGCCGGCGAGTTCGAGTTCGCCAGGGGACCGGTGTTCGCGAACGTCGTCCTGGCCGACGAGATCAACCGCGCACCGCCCAAGACGCAGGCCGCGTTGCTCGAGGCGATGGAGGAGCGCCAGGTCAGCGTCGACGGGACGACCTACGACCTGCCGACGCCGTTCGTCGTCATCGCGACACAGAACCCGATCGAGCAGGAGGGGACGTTCCGACTGCCGGAGGCCCAGCGCGATCGCTTCAGCGTCAAGACCTCGCTTGGCTATCCCGACGTCGAGGGCGAGATGGGGCTGCTGGAGCGCCGCGCCAACCGCCGATCGCTCGCACCCAGCGTCGATCCGATCGTGACGCCGGGGACGGTCCGCGTCCTGCAGGACCTGACCGAGGACGTCACCGTCGATCGGAAACTGCGCCGGTACATCATCGACCTCGCGCGGGCAACCCGGGAGGATCAGCGCACGGAAACCGGCGTCTCGCCGCGGGGCGTCCAGCGCGTCTTCGAGGCCGCCCGGGCGGCGGCCGTGATCGACGGCCGGACGTACGTCGTCCCGGACGACGTCAAGCGACTCGCGCTCCCGACGATGGCCCACCGGGTCGTGCTCTCGACCGAGGCTACCGTCGAGGGCGTCGAGGGTCGCGACGTCGTTCGCCGCGCGCTGAACGTCGTCGACGTCCCGGCGGTCTCGCCGGGAGCGAGCGACGACGGCGGGGCAACCGGGAGCGACGACGCTGGTGAGTCAACCACGCTCCACGACGACGGAGAGTCGGTCGCACCGACCCGATCGCCCGACGGGACCCCGGCGAATACGGGTGACGCGACCGCGAGCGGGTCGATCGACGGCGATCGATCGGATCGGCGTCCGGCCGATCGATCGAACCAGCAGCCGTCGAGCGGGGCCGACGAGCCGCCGCGGTGATCGATCGCGAACCCGATCGGGGCGGTCGGCACCGCGAGGGCTTGCAGTTTCTCGGCACAGGTTGATTCCGCTTTCGACTGTCAGTACACCCGATGGCACTACAACAGATCGAACACGCGGACGCGCAGATGCAGGAGTGTATCGACAACTGTCTCGAGGCCGCGCAGGTGTGTGAGTGGTGTGCGGACGCCTGCGTCGACGAGGGCGAGGAGATGGCGCGCTGTATTCGCCTCTGTCGGGACGTCGCAGACGTCGCCTCGATGCACGCGCGGTTCATGGCTCGCAACTCCGGCTACCACGACGAACTGGGCGAACTCTGTGCGGACCTCTGCGAGGAGTGCGCCGAGGAGTGCGAGCAACACGACCACGAGCACTGCCAGGCCTGCGCGGAGGTCCTCCCGGAGTGTGCCGAGAGCTGTCGGGAGATGGCCTCGGCCTGAGTCGAACGCGAACGTCGGCGTGATCGCGAGACGGACCGACCGATCGCAGGGGCCGCCAGTTCGCGGTCCGAAACGGAGGGCGTGACCCGCGGAAACCGGAGGACGTGAATCGACCCGACCCCGTCAGTGGCGTTCACGCCCACCGCACGGGGCTCACGTCACGCGGACTGCATCCTCCCGTACTGTCGCACCGGTCCCCGGCCACGAGCGTCGGCCCGCGGGCCGGTATCGTCCGCAGTGGCGATACTGTTCGCATACCGATCGAGCACGGGCAGCCGATCGATTACCGAAACAGGTAACTGTAAATTACGCAGACATTCGTCTGAATGAACAGACGGGCGTTCGTAGCCGGAACCACGGCGGTACTGGGCGGGTTCACCGCGGGGTGCCTCGACGATCCGGAGACCAGCGACTCCGACGGCGGTACTGGGACCGAGGACGAAAACGCAGACGAGAGCGAAAGCGAAAGCGAGGCCGATCGGGGGACGACTGAACCGGCGTCCGTCTGCGAGACGTTCGAGGCGATTCTCGATGCGATCGTCGCCGAAGAGTACGACGAAGCAGCTTCGTTCGCACCGACGGAATACGTCTCGGAACTCAGCGACGAAAACGTTCGACAGCAGTACGAGACGCTGGTCGTCCCGGCGGAGCGTCCCGAGTACTCGTGTGACGAGATCGGGACCGACGAGGAATTCACCCAGTCGATCGCGTCGGCGATCGACGAGGACGTTACGATCGGTGCGGGGAGCGAGTTCGCGGTCGACGTCGAGGGGCCCGAGGGCGAGACGACGATCGGGGGCTTCGCGATCGAACTCGACGGCACCTGGTACGGACTCCTCCGCGGCGACACGCGTTCGACCGAAGCACGGGCAGGGGTAGTGCTGGAATTCGACGAGGACGACGAGGAGTTTACGATCGAAGTCACGTCGATCGGAAACGCCGATTACGTGACCCTCGGCGGGGCGGCCGAGGAGTTCGACGCCGCCGACAACTACGGTCCCACCGACGCGGACGACCTGTCGCGGGTCGAACTCGGCGTCGGCGATCGGATCACCGTCGACGGGACCGACCTCACCGGCGGCGACCTAGAGGGGACGGTGACCGTGATCGCGGTCATCGAAGCCGACGATATCCGGACGCAGGTCGGACGGATCGACGTCGACATCACGAATCGCTAGCGGCTCGCCACGCCAGCTGGCGTCCCCGCGAACCGACGCTAGTACTGCCGCGGCGGGCGGTCCGGCGTTCCGGTGTTGAGTACGCCGCCGAGCGCACCCGCGAGGGCGCTCTCGAGGGCCATGACCAGCGAGATTACCACGGCCATCGCGAAGATGCCGAACCCGGCGAACCCGCCCATAATTCCGCCGGCGGGTCCGAATCCCCATCCCGCGAGCGCGACGACGAGGGCGACGAGGAGGCCGCCGAGGATGCCGCCGAGCGCTCCCGCGAGCAGGCCGTGCCAGAAGCCGCTCCCGAGGCCGCCGCCCGCCAGGTAGCCGGCGACGAACCCGCCGATCAGGCCCGCGCCGAGCTGGCCGATTCCCGGCGCTGCGAGGCCGACGATTCCGAGCACCGTCGCGACGAGGAAGCCGATGATGACGGCACGCCAGTTGGTCATACCCGTCTGTACGCGGGGAACGCAGATAAACTGCCGGCGGACAGGTGCCGGACGAGGTGGTGTCGGTCGTCTCGGGATAATAGTAGCCACTGAAACAGCGTGTCATAGAATGCTTCTCGTCCCCGTTGAAGTGATAGATACAGGTCAAGTAGTTACCGGAGCAGCAGTGAATTAGCTGGTTCGTCTCCCGTAGCTCCTTCGGAGCTTTGGATACATCAAAAACCAGAGGACTATCAGTAGCACACAGTTGAATAGCCAGATAGGGTCAGTGAATAAATCACGAAGAAACACGGAGGGAGTGCGTTCGAGCAAAACTGCTCCAAGAGCGCCGACAGCTATAATACCTGTTACATATGTAATGATAAAAATGAGCGAGTCGCGTCTAAATGACGGCTCCATATCGTCTAATTGACTTTGGTCGAAATAAATCCAGTCGGTACATCCGCAAGATCTATCCAACAGCTTGTTCGGCGAACTTTGTGTGAAAATAACCTCCTTGAAGACAGTTCTATGACATGCTCACTGAAAGTCAATACACACCCGATCGCAGGACAGCTATGCGAGCAGTGCGTAACTCGTTTCAGGTGCTACTATAGCGGCCGATCGCACCTGCGCGCCGAAGACGGCCGGGCGATCGGGTTGAGATCGACGCCGATCGCGATTACGGACATCACGAAAGCCCCTGACGCGCTCGACCCTCCGGGGCTTGCTGTGGTCCTCAGTCGTTCGCGATGCTCACTCCTTGCGGTCCTTACTGCGCCCGGGAGGGATCGACCGCGTCAGCCCCTTTCAGTCCCACCCACGGTAGCATCCCGGCCAGCAGATGTGGGTGGGACTGAACGGGGCTGGCGGTATCCGGGAAGGCGGGCGTAGCAAGCACGCGACGACGAGGAGCGCGCGCAACAAGCCCCTCGACCGGATACCGCCAGGGGCTTTCGTGGTGGTCTCCATACGATCGAGAGCGATCGCCGGTCCCCGGACACAATCGACACTGCTCGCCGCGTAACGAACGACCTTTTAAGAACGCACCGTCTAGGTCCGGGCATGATTTTCGAAGACCTTCCGACGACGCCCACGTCGGAAGAGTTGATCGACAAGGCGTTTTCGCGGGCGGCGCGGGCCGGCAGGGCCAAGGGCGGCCTCGAGGCCCAGCAGTCGATGCTCCAGACGGCGGCGAACATCATCTCGGACAACCTGGAGAACGTGGTCACCGCGTGGCCGGACTTCGAGTACGGCGACGACGTCCACCCGTTCTACTACGAACTCGCCGACGCGATCGTCGACGTCGACAAACTCCGCCAGAGCCTCTCGGAGGTGATGTGGGCCAGCCGGAAGGCCCGCGAGATTCACGAGGAGTACCAGCCCCGCCTGCGCAAAACCGACACCGAAACCGCACGAAAGCACCGCAAGCAGGCGTTCGCCCGCCTCGCGGACATCGTCGAGCAGATCGACGACGAACTGCTGTACATCAACGAATCGCGCAACGACCTGCGGGATCTGCCGGATATCAACCCGGACGAGCCCACGATCGTCGTCGCTGGCTACCCGAACGTCGGCAAGTCCTCGTTCGTCAACGACGTGACGAGCGCCCGCGGCGAGACCGCCTCCTACCCGTTCACGACGAAGGGGATCGGCGTCGGCCACTTCGAGCGCGATCACATCCGCTACCAGATCGTCGACACCCCCGGCCTGCTCGATCGTCCCCCGAAGGAACGCAACGAGATCGAAACCCAGGCGGTCAGCGCCATCGAGCACCTCGGCGACTGCATGCTCGTGATGCTCGATCCCAGCGGCGAGTGTGGCTACCCGCTCGAGTCGCAACTCGAATTGCGAGACTCGATCGCCGCCCAGTTCGCGGACGTCCCCGTGCTGACGGTGGCGAACAAGGTCGATCGACGCGACCGCTGGACCGACGATCCCGACGCCGACCACGCGATGAGCGTCGAGACCGGCGAGAACGTCACGGCCGTCCTCGACGCGGCCGTCGAGGCGGTCGACTACGAACCCGAGTTACCGTTCGAGGAGTGACGATGGAACCGCGACGAATCGCATCGCGATCGACCCCGGGGGTGCGATCGGGATGAGAGGGCCCGGCATCTTCTGGATGCTCCAGACGGCGGCGGGCTTTGCGATCTCCGGCCCGATCTTCGTCGTCGGCATCGGATTCCTTCGATCGGGGGACTACGTCGCCGGGATCGGCTTCCTCGCACTCGGCGTCGCCACGCTCTACTTCCCGACCTACCTCGTCAACCGGATCGGCGGCCCGCGAACGTGGATTCGCCGGCGACTCGGCGGCGACGATGAAGCGAGCGAGAACGCACCACCGGACGGCGAGTCCGACCACGAATCGGAACGCGTTCCGGTGCTCGATCGGCTCCGAGACCGGTGAGCGATTCTGGCCGGCTCCGGAGTCGGCGGGCGGCCGAAATCGAATTTCCCCGACCGCTCGCCGACGGAGCGAACCGACGGCTCACGATCAGTTCCGGGTCTCTTCGACCCCGATGTCGATCGCGTCGTCGTCCCAGCCGGCGTCCAGCGTGACCGTCGTCTCGCCGGTTTCGTCGAGAGAAAGCGTTATTTCGTCAGTTCCGTCCTGGGCCGTGACCCCGGTCTCGGGATCGACCGTCGCGACCGACTCGTTACTGCTGGCGTACGTGACTTCTTCGCCAGGCTGGGGCCCCTCGGTTTCCATCTCCAGCACCAGTTCGGTCGTCTCGTCCAGGTAGACCGTACACTGGTCTGCGGTACAGTCGTCGCTCGTTCCGTCCTGACCGGCGGGACTCAGCCACCGGGCGATCCGGTGTTCGAACGTGAGGTGGTCGCGAGCGCCGTCGATCGACACCAGCCCACGGTGCTCGCCGGGACCGAGAGTCGCTCCGGCCGTGACTTCGAGCAGGGAACCCACGCGCCAGCGATCGTGCTCGGCGTCGAGGACTCGCGTCGACGGGGCAGCGACGTACTCGCCGTCGACGAGTACCTCGGCGTCGCCTGGTTCCAGCGCGTCGCCGCCGACGTTCCTGACGTACAGCGTCACCGTCCCGTTCGCCTCGTCGTACGTGGCCCCCGCCGCCGGATCGGAGACGATCGCGATCTCGGCGTCGATCTCGGCGACGGTCCTGTCGGCCTCGCCGTCGACGGACTGGGCGTACTCCGAGGTTTCCGTGACGATCACTCCGGCCCCCAGCGTCGCCACGCTGACGGCCGCGATGAACAACAGGAGGTGCACGACGGCGGTTCGGACCATCGGATCGTGACGTCTCGGGGAAACAACGGCAGGGGAAGGCTATAGTCCTACCGGCCAGCGGGCCGTCGGTCACGATCGGGACGCCACCGGGACCGATCGACCGGCGAGAAACGAGCGATCGCCGTCTGATCAGCGCTCGACGACCTGGACGTACCGGACCTGAACGTCGACCGGGTCGTCGGCGTGGCGGTTGACCCGCTCGTGGATCGTGTCGGCGAGGTCCGGTGCCGACGCACCCGGCGGGCCGCCGATGGTGACGACGACTCGCTCCGGTCCGCGGAACGGATAGTTGTCGTCCATGACGACCTCGAGGTCGAGCAACTGGAACTGGTCGTACTCCTCGTCTTCGAGGGTTAGTTCGACCTCCTCGCGGGCGTCCTGCTCGAAGTTCCCGGCCTCCCAGGAGGTGTAGGTGATCGCCCCGAGAAACACCGCGAAGACCAGCACGATCACTGCGAGTCCGATCACCCGTCTGCGAACGCGCGATTCGGTCTCGTCGAGCGCGAACAGGTTGTCCGGCCGGTAGCCGA
The DNA here is from genome assembly GCF_023566055.1 of Halosolutus amylolyticus. Lineage (NCBI taxonomy): Archaea > Methanobacteriati > Methanobacteriota > Halobacteria > Halobacteriales > Natrialbaceae > Halosolutus > Halosolutus amylolyticus. The sequence continues at coordinate 1,200,731 of NZ_JALIQP010000002.1, forward strand.
CGTACCACAGCGTCAGGAGGCCGGCGAGGTTCACGGAGAGAACGTTGACCAGCACGAGCACCGTCGACCCGATCGCGGCCGAGGGCTGGCCCCAGGCGATGGCGACCCCCGCCGCGGCGGCGGGCGGAATCAGCGCCGCCGCGATCATGACGCCGACGAGCGCGACGGAAATTCCCGTCGCGATGCTCACGATCCCCGCGACGCCGGCCCCGAGCGCGATCGCGAGCGACAGCAGGTCCGGCGCGAGCCGTTCGGAGATCTCGTCGACGGCGGTGATGTCGAGTCCGGGCGGGACGACGTTCGTCGTCTTGACGATCCACGCGAAGATCGCCGCCGCCGCGATCGCGAGCACGACCCCGACGATCTGGTAGGTGACGCTCTCGAAGAACAGTTCCTCGTCGTCGATCACCGAGCCGACGCTCGCACCCAGTGCCGGCCCGATCAGCGGCGCGATCACCATCGAGCCGACGACGACCGCGGGCGAGTCGAGGAGGAGGCCCGCCGTCGCCACGACCGCACTGATGATCGTCATCGTCGCGAAGATCTCGAACGTCGGCGTCAACGAGTCCGCCTCCGCCTGTAGTTCCTGTCTCGAGATCCGTTCGGACTCGACGTCGCCGTCCTCGTACTCCGCTTTCAGTTCCGCGAACCGGCGGGAGACAACCGTCTCCGCGTCGACGACGACCGTGTACGCGTCCTCGTCGATCCCGGCCTCGTGAATCTCGTCGAGAATGGGTTCGACGGCCGCCGACGGTAAGGGAAAGTAGGCCACTGCCGTGTAATCCCGGCTGCTCTCCTCGTCAGTGACGACGTAGTCGATCCCCCGATCGTCGAGCGTCTCGAGGATCGTCTGGCGCTTCCCCGTCGGAATCGTCAACTGTACGAGCCGCACGTGGGACACTGACGCATCCCGGGGCTTTAACTTGGGGTACTTTCCCACGCAACGAGCCGATTCGAGGAGCCGTCCGTGATCACGTCCGGCGAATCGACGGTAGCTTCTTTGATCAAGTCGTGATACCACGTGCCACGATGAACCGTACCGGCCCGTGGTTCGGTGCGTTCCTGCTCGCCCTCGTCACCGCGTTCCTCGCCGCCTTCGGGCTCACCGCCCTCGCCGATCCGATCGTCCTCGTCCTCTGTTCGGGACTGTTCGTCGGCGCCGTCCTGTCGATCGCCAGCGGCCTCGCGAGCGAGGTGCCGATCGGGCCCGTGGCCGTCCCCTGGCACGTCCTGCTCGGGGCCGCCCACGTGACGGTCGCGAGCGCCGTCGCCGTGCTCGGGCTCTGGACCGCCGCCACCGCCGGCGCGACGAGTTCTCAGTTCCTCGCCGTCGCCATGACCGTCGGCGGCGCGTCGCTGGCCTGGCTCGGTCTCCAGACCGCCCGCGACGATCGGCACCTGGAACCGGATCGGACCCCCTCGCTGCAACGCCTCGTCGGCGTCGTCCTGCTCACTGTCGCGTCGATCGGGATCGGCGTCGTCGTCGCCGCCCTCGTCTGACCCTCTCGGCACCGATCGATCGCGATCGCAACCAGGGCCGACGACCGGCCCTGCCTCGTCGCGTCACGGAGCTTATAACCCGCCTCGAACCTATCCAGACGTATGTTCGACACCCGCCCCGATCGCGACGCCGAGGTGGTCCTCGTCGGCCGCTCGAACGTCGGCAAGTCCACGCTCATGCGCGAACTCACGGGCCACAGCTTCGACACCGGCGGGAAGCCGGGCGTCACCCGCCAGCCGAACCACTACGACTGGGCCCCCGAGGACTTCGTCATCACCGATCTCCCCGGCTTCGGGTTCATGAGCGGCGTCGACGAGGACCACCGCGAGGAGATCAAGACGAACATCGTCCGCTACCTCGAGGAGTACGCCGACGACGTTCTCGTCGGAATCCTCGTCGTCGACGGCAAGAGCGTGATCGACATCATCGATCGCCACTCCGGCCCCGACTCCATCCCCTACGACGTCGAGATGTTTCACTTCCTGCGGGAGCTCGAGATCCCGGTCGTCGTCGCGGTCAACAAGATGGACAAGGTCGACGACAGGGACGAGCGGCTGAACGAACTTTGCGATCGGCTCGGCCTCTACCCGCCGTGGAAACAGTGGCAGGAGACGATCGCGCCGATCACCGCCAAGAACGGCCGGATCGAACCGCTGAACGAGGCCGTCCGGAGCCACCTCCACGAGGAGAACCGGGACGACCTGTTCAAATTCTTCTGAACCAACCTTTTGCTCTGCGCTCTGAGGCGACTGCGCCGGCTAGCCGGCGCAGTCGCCTCGACGCTCGGCAAAAGGTTGATCAAAAGCGCTCCTCCCTCCGTTCCGGGCCGCAACGCGGCCCTTCACGTCGGTCGTCGGCCCGCTCGCGCCGCGGGACGGCGCTCACGGGAGGATCTCCCGTGTTCGGCCTGCCCTTCCCCGAATCGAGCGCCCCTCACGATCGTTCGGGCCGCGCTCCCGGCCGATCGATCGCGGGCTGCAAACGTCCTCACACGACCCGATTCCGGAGTTCGTCGCCGCTGTCGAATCGATCGACGTTCTCGCGCACGATATCGCCGACGTCGCGGAAGTAATCCCGCGTGTAGGCCGCACAGTGGGGCGTGACGATCACCTCGTCCATCCCCCACAGCGGGGAGTCCTCGGGGAGCGGTTCGGTCTCGAAAACGTCCAGTGCGGCCCCAGCGAGGGCGTCGTCTTCGAGCGCGTCGATCAGCGCCGGTTCGTCGACGACCGATCCGCGGGCGACGTTCACAAAGTAGGCGTCCTCGCGCATCGTCGCGAACTCCTCGGCCCCGAAGAGGTGGTAGGTATCCTCGGTCAGCGGGACGGTGACGATCACGAAGTCGGCGTCGGCGATCGCCTCGTGCAGGTCGTCGGTCGCGTAGATCTCCTCGAATCCCGGCACTGGTTCGGCCGAGCGGCGAACCCCCGTGATCCGGACGCCGAGCGCGCCGAGCACGTCCGCGACGCCCCCGCCGAGAGTGCCCGTCCCGACGACGCAGGCGGTCGTTCCGGGAAGGGTGAACGCTTCGTTCCACGCAGGTCGCTCCCAGCGGCGGTCCCCCTGGTCGGCGACGTGATCGTGGAGTCGGCGGGCGAACGCCAGCAGGTAGCCCGCGACCGTCTCGCCGATCGTCCGATCGTGGATCCCGGTGCTGTTGGTGAGCACCACGCCGCGCTCGTCGAACTCGTCGAACGGGAACCGGTCGACGCCCGCCTGGATCGAGTGAACCCAGTCCAGGTCGAGGAACGCGTCCCGGTGTTCGAGCGTGACGATCGCGTCGCAGGATTCGATGTCGTCGTCGCCGACGACGCCGACGTCGAACGGGAGATCGGCGAGGAAGTCGGCCAGTTCGGCGGGTGGGAACACTGCGTCGACGGAGTCGTGGATGCCCAGTCGATCGAGGTCGATCTGCATACCGGCCGGTACGGACGAGGTCAGGTTCAAAGTTTGCACGAACGGGCGCCAAGCGAAGGTGGCGGCTCGGGAAAAACCCTCGTCACACGGGGCTCGGTGGGGGTAACTCCTCGTCACTGCCGCCGCCAGACGTTAGCGCGTGGAGGGGTTTGCGTCTGTCGCTTCACCGTCCGATTGCCACGTCTCGAGTTCGCGCAACTCCTCGGCGATCGTCCCGATCTCGCCGGGATCGAGGATCCCGCGTTCGGTCACGAACTCGGTCACGCAGTCGGCCGGCGTCACGTCGAACGTCGGGTTCAGGACGTCGATCGCGGCTGGGCCGTCGTACACCGCCTGTCGATCGCCGGACTCCAGGTTCACCTCCTCGCGGGTCGAGACCTTGTCCGTGGCGGCGACGACGGAGACCGGGATTCCCGCCCGATCGGCCGCGATCGCGAGCGTCCGGGTCCCGGTCTTGTTCACCACGGAGCCGTCGGGGAGGATCGTGTCCGCACCGACGACGACCCGATCGGGCTCCTCGCGGTCGATGACGTGAGCGACGGCCGCGTCAGTGTGAAGAGTAACGGGACAGTCGTCGGCGAGCGCCTCGGCAACGTCGACGCCCTCCCCCGCGGGACGGGATTCGGCGACGAACACCCGTGACGGGGCGCCGTTCCGGAGCGCGTCGAGGACCGTCCCGGATCGCGAGAGGGTCGCGACGGATCCCTCGATGCGATCGGCCGCCGTCGCCGCGGCGTCGTCGTCGGCCGCGAGGGCGCGATCGATCCCCGCGAGCGTCGCGTCGAGCACGGCGGGCGCGCCTGCCGACTCTGCATCGTCCCCCGCCTCGGCCATCGCCCGGTTCACCCGGTTCCTGAGGACGGCCATCGACGGCCGGGCTTCGAGCAGTCGCCGGGCGAGTTCGGCGAGTTCGGCCCACTCGCCCTCGGGGTCCGCCCCGAACTCGGATCGCTCGCCGACGAGCAGTCCTGCCCGATCGCGAAGCACCTCGAGCGCCCGGATCGAGAGGAACGCGGCGCCGTGTTCGTCGTCGGCGGCGATCGACCGGACCGTCGGTGCCACCCGCTCGTAGGCCGTCCACAGTTTCGGTACCGTCTCCTGGTCGGCGTCGGGATCGACCATCGCGGTCGGCGAGACCCACTCGTACGCATCGTGTTCCTCGCTCAACTCGATCTCTCGTCGCTCGGAATCGAACAGGTACGGGTGGACGACCCAGGTTCGCCCGAGGTCCGAATCCTCGAACTCGACGGGCCGGCCCGATCGGACGATCGAGACCGCATCCGGGCCGAGACCCGTCTCTTCGCGGATCTCGAAGCGAACCTGTTCGTCGGGGTCGCCCTCCGCGAAGCCGGAGACGCCGCCCCACTGGCCCCGGTAGGTGCCGACGGCGTCGCTGCGGCGCAGGAGGAGCATCGCTCCGCGGTGCCGGAGGAACGCGGTGACGACGTGGGCCGCGTCGTCGGTCCCGTTCACGTCCGCTCCGTCGCCGGCGTCCGTTCCCGCTGGATCGCTCATACGCGTGGCCACGGGTGCGGGGAGGGAATCGCTTTCGGGACTGGGCGTCAAACGCCCGCATATGACTCGCATCGCTATCGTCGCCGACACCCACGTGCCGACGCGGGAACCGGCGATCCCGGACTGGGTCGCCGACGAGATTCGCCGCGCCGATCACACGATCCACGCGGGGGATTTCGACTCGACGGAGAGCTACGATCGAGTCGTCGACCTCGCGGACGGCAACCTGACGGCCGTCCGCGGGAACGTGGACCCCACGACCCTCGACCTCCCGAACACGGTGACGGTCGACGGCGTGACGTTCGTCGTCACCCACGGCACTGGCTCGCCGGCCGGGTGGCACGATCGGGTGGTCGACACGGCCCGCGCGGAGACGGGGCCGTCTACCGCGCCGGTCGCCGTCGCCGGACACACTCACGAGGTAGTCGACACGACGGTCGACGGCGACGAGCAGCGCTCGTCGGACAGCCGGACTGCGTCCGGCGACGCCGTTCGCGTGCTCAGCCCGGGCAGTGCGACCGGTGCGAGCCCGGCCGATCGGGCGACGATGCTCGTCGTGACCGTCGACGGGGGACGGCTCGACGTCGACCGGCGGACCGAGCGAGACGGGGCGACGTGAATGCCGACGAAGAGACGACACGAGTCCGCGACGAAGATCCGAAACGAACGGGAGGACATCGATGACCAGTGACCAACGCGACGCGGCCGGCGATCCGGTCCGGATCGGCGTCGACGTCGGGGGGACGTTCACCGACGTGGCCCTCTCGGTCGACGATCGGCTTCACACCGCGAAGGTGCCGACCACCGGCGACCAGCACGTCGGGGTGCTCGACGGGATCGAGAAGGCCTGTGACCGCGCCGGCATCGACCCGGCCGCGATCGACGACTTCGCCCACGCGATGACCGTCTCGGTCAACGCCCTGCTCGAGCGCGACGGCGCGCGAACGGCGCTCGTCACCACCGCAGGGTTCCGGGACGTCCTCGCGATCGGCCGCCAGGACCGGCCGTCCCTCTACGACCTGGACGTCGAAAAGCCCGACCCGCTGGTCCCTCGCGAACGGCGGTTCGAGATCGACGAACGGACGACGACCGACGGCGTCGAGCGACCGGTCGACCCGGAGGCGGTACGGGACCTCGCGGCGACCCTGCGCGAGCACGACGTCGAGGCCGTCGCCGTCTGCCTGCTCCACGCCTACGCCGACCCCGAGAACGAGGCGATCGTCGCCGAGACGCTCCGCGACGAACTCGACGGTCCCGTCTCGGTCTCGCACGAGGTGCTCGCGGAGTTTCGCGAGTTCGAGCGCACGTCGACGACGGCCGTCGACGCCTACGTCCGACCGACGATCGATCGCTACGTCGGGCGACTGGTCGACGAGGCCGCGGACGCGGGGATTCCGGCACCACGGATCATGCAGGCGAACGGCGGCATCGCCGACGCCGAGACGGTCCGCGAGCACGCCGTCACGACGGTGCTGTCCGGTCCCGCGGCGGGCGTCGTCGGCGCCGCGGCGACCGTCGACGTCGGCGTCGTCGACGGGCTGGTCACCTTCGACATGGGCGGCACCTCGAGCGACGTGAGCCTCGTCCGGGACGGGCGGGCCGAACGGACGACCGACGCCGAGATCGACGGCCTGCCGATCCGGACGCCGATGGTCGACGTCAACACCGTCGGCGCGGGCGGCGGCTCGATCGCGTGGGTCGACGCCGGCGGCGCACTCCGGGTCGGTCCACGATCGGCGGGTGCCGACCCCGGGCCGGCCTGTTACGGCCGCGGCGGGACCGAGCCCACCGTCACGGACGCCACCGTCGTGCTGGGATTCATCGGCCCCGAGACCGCGCTGGGCGGCGAACTGACCCTCGACGTCTCGGCGGCCCGCGACGCGCTCGATCGACTGGCCGACGAGGCCGGCCTCGGCGGCGCGCTCGAGGCGGCCCGCGGCGTCTACCGGGTGGCCAACGCGACGATGACCCGGACGATCCGATCGGTCACCGTCGAACGGGGCCACGACCCGCGGGAGTTCACGCTCGTGGCCTTCGGCGGCGCGGGACCGATGCACGCCGCCGCGCTCGCGGACGCACTCGAGGTCGATCGGGTCGTCGTCCCGCGGCCCGGCGGCGTCCTCTCCGCGTTCGGGTTGCTCGCGGCCGACGAGAGCCACGACGCCGCCCGAACCGTCGGCGAGGACCTCGAAACCGCGGACGTGGACTGGCTTGAGTCGGTCTCCGACGACCTCGTCGCCGACGTGCTCGCGGACGCCTCCGATCCCGATCGGGCGCGGGTCGAGCGCGCGGCCGACTGCCGGTACGCCGGACAGAGCTTCGAACTCACCGTTTCGGTCGCGGACGGGATCGATCGGGCGGCGATCGCGGATCGGTTCCACGACGCCCACGAGCGGGTCTACGGCTACGCGATGGACGAGGCGATCGAAGTCGTCACCCTGCGCGCGACGGCGACCGTCCCCGGTACCGAGCCGATCGTCCGCCACGACGGCGCGGGCGACGCGCGCCTCGGGAGCCGCGACGCGCACTTTTCCGGCACCGGACCGCAGGAGACGGCGGTCTACGATCGCGATCGGCTCGAAGCGGGCACGATGCTGTCCGGGCCGGCGATTCTCGAACAGGCGGAGAGCACGACCGTCGTCCCGCCGACCTGGGACGGCGAGATTCTCGCGGACGGAACGCTCGCGATGTCGCGAACGGAGGGCCGGCAATGAGCGGGCCGTCGACCGACGGGTCCGATTCCCGCATCGATCCGGTGACGCTGGAAGTGCTCCGCAACCAGCTAGAGAGCGTCGCCGAGGAGATGGGCCAGACCCTGATCCGCGGCGCGTACTCGCCGAACATCAAGGAGCGCCGGGACTGCTCGACGGCGCTATTCGATTCGACGGGACGGCTGATCGCCCAGGCCGAACACATCCCGGTCCACCTCGGCGCGATGCCCGCGGCCGTCGACGCCGTGCGGGAGTGCGATCCGAAACCGGGGGACGTCTTCGTGCTCAACGACCCCTTCACGGGCGGGACCCACCTGCCGGACGTGACGATGGTCTCGCCGATCGCGCCCGGACGCGACCACGGCGGCGGAACCGACGACCGGAACCGTGGCAACGGGAGCGGCGACGTCGCCGACCGTGAGATCGTCGGCTACGCCGTCTCCCGCGCCCACCACGCCGACGTCGGGGGAATGGCCCCCGGGAGCATGCCGGCCGGCGCACGGGAGATCTACCAGGAGGGACTGCGACTGCCGCCGATCCGACTCGTCGAGGACGGTGCGGTCCGGGACGACGTCCGATCGCTCGTGCTGGCGAACGTCCGGAACCCGCACGAGCGGCGAGCCGACCTCCGAGCACAGCAGGCGGCGAACGAGCGCGCCGAGGCCCGACTCGCCGCGCTGTTCGACGAACACGGCCGCGGGACCGTGCTCGCGGGCTTCGACGCCGTGATCGACTACTCCCGCGAGCGGATCGAGGACGAGATCGGTGCGCTCCCGGACGGCACCTACGAGGCGATCGACGTCCTCGAGGGCGACGGCGTCACGGACGAGGACGTCGAGGTTTCGGTCGCGGTGACGATCGACGGCGAGCGGATCGCGGTCGACTTTTCCGGGACCGACGACCAGCTTGCGGGCAACCTCAACGCCCCGCTCGCCGTAGCGAAGAGCGCGGTCTACTTCGTCGTGCGCTGTCTCACGGACCCCGAGATCCCGCCGAACCAGGGCTGTTACGACCCCGTGAGCGTCTACGCGCCCGCGGGATCGCTCCTGAATCCCGACCCGCCCGCGGCCGTCGTCGGCGGCAACGTCGAGACCAGCCAGCGCGTCACGGACGTGGTCTTCACCGCCCTCGCCGGGGCCGCGCCGGATCGCGTCCCCGCACAGGGCCAGGGGACGATGAACAACCTGACCATCGGCGCGCGGGACGGGTCGTTCACCTACTACGAGACGATCGGCGGCGGATTCGGCGCCCGGGCCGATCGGGACGGGATGGACGGCGTCCAGGTCGGCATGACGAACACGCTCAACACCCCCGTCGAGTCGATCGAGACCGAGTACCCGCTTCGCGTCGAGCGCTACGCGCTCCGGTCGGGCAGCGGCGGAGCGGGCGAGTACCGGGGCGGCCTGGGGCTGGAGCGATCGGTCACCGTCGAGACCGACGCGACCGTCTCGCTGCTCACGGAGCGCCGTCGCCACGCCCCGAAGGGCGTCGCCGGCGGCGAGGACGGCGCGACCGGCGAGAACCTGCTCGACGGCGAGCGGGTCCCCGCGAAGACGACCGTCGACGTCGCGGCGGGGACGACGGTGACGATCCGGACGCCCGGCGGCGGCGGACACGGTGATCCCGACGATCGCGATCCGGCGGCGATCGAGGCCGATCGGGTGGCGGGGAAAACCACGCAGACCGAGTGATACGGTTTACTGTACGTCATTTCCGGCGCAACCGCGATCCGGGCGGCGGTTGCGCCAGTACATCGTTACAGCAATCCGTATGAGAGAATTGATCGTCGGCGTCCGGACTAGTCGAGCAAATACGCGGTGAGTTGTTCGACCGTCTCGTCGAGCGGAGGGTGCTGTATTCGACCGGACCAGTCGAGAATATCGTCGTGAGCCAGGGAAACGACTCCCCAGGGAACGAGAAAACTCCGTTTCGGCAATCCGCCGTCGAGGAAATCGTCGTCCGTGAGGGGAATCGTTTCGTCGTACCACGTGCGCGTCGTGACCGTCACTGCGACGTACTGGTCCCCGTCGAACGGGTGTGCTTCGGTGTTGACGATGGCGAACGGACGACTCGACGTCTCCTCGTTAAACGGGTCACCGGCTTCGACAACGTCGCCCCGCTCGTATTTCATTGTGCTTCCCCGTCACGCTCGTTCGGGTGTGGCGTTTCGGCACTTGCGTCACGCCAGGCGTCCATATCTTCCACTCCGAGTTGGTCGTTCAGCGCCTCGAGACTCCGACCGAGATCGACTGCCGATCGGATTCGGTCTCGATCACCGACCGCCCAGTAGGGCGGCTTGTGGCGGACGAGGCCTCGCTCCTTCAATCGACTCAGTACCGCACTCACGGCGTTCGGTTCGATGTCCGTCGCATCGGCGATTTCCTGGCGTCTGAATGCTTTGTCGTCGTTCGACAGGAGAAACGAGAGGATCCGCTCTGCGTGGGTTCGTCCGGTATCGAACTCCGATTCCCGTTCGAACGTCTCGATATCGATCGGCATAGATCAAGCTACGTGTTTGGAGAGTATGGGTGTTTTCTTCTTTGTTGTTTGGCTGTTTTCAACCGGGGTGCCAGTCTCCGGTGACGGTGCGTTTTTCACGCCGCTTTCCCTCCCTCCGGTATGGAACTGGAGCCAGTGACGGACCTGCCCGAGATCCGTCCCGGCGACGACATCGCCGACCTCGTCGCCGATCGGGTCACCCTCGAGTCCGGCGACGTGCTCACCGTCGCGAGCACGATCGTCTCGAAGGCCGAGGGGCGGACGGCGGACCTGGAGGACTACCCCGTCAGCGGCCGCGCGAAGGAGATCGCTCGCCGGATCGAGGACGTGGCCGGCGAGGAGAAGGACCCGCGGTTCGCCCAGGCGGTCTTGGAAGAGAGCACCGAGGTGCTGATCGACTGTCCCTTCCTGCTCACCGAGACCCGGTTCGGTCACATCTGCGTCAACGCGGGGATCGATCGCTCGAACGTGCCCGACCACGACGTCCTCCTCCTGCCGAAGAAGCCGGCCGAGAGCGCCGAGCGCATTCGGGCCGGACTCGAAGCGCGCGGCCACGAGGACGTCGCGGTGATCGTCACGGACACCTGCGGGCGACCGTTCCGCCACGGTCAGCGCGGCGTCGCGCTCGGCTGGGCGGGGATGCCCGCGAGCCGCGACTGGCGCGGCGAACTCGATCGCGACGGCCACGAACTCGGCGTCACCGTCCAGTCCGTCGTCGACGAACTCGCGGCGGCGGCGAACCTCGTCACCGGCGAGGCCGCGGGCGGAACGCCCGCCGTCGCCGTCCGGGGCTGGGACTTCGGCGACCTCGACGGGAGCGACGAACTCTTCCGGGACGTCGAAGACGACCTCGTGCGACAGGCGCTTCGCGAGTGGAGGTTCGAGCCATGACGGGGACGCATCCGGGCGACGAGGGTCCGATCTGGGGCGTCGAACTCACTCCCGAACACCCGCCCGATCGGATCGCCTCGCTCGCGGCGCTGGCCGAGGACGAGGGGTTCGACGTCGCCTTTACGAGCAGTCACTACTTCAACCGCGATCCGTTCGTCACCCTCTCGCGGATGGCCGACGCGACGGCGGACATCCGGCTGGGACCGGGCGTCGTCAACCCCTACGAGACCCACCCGGTCAAACTCGCCGCGCAGACGGCGACGATCGACGAGGTGAGCGACGGCCGCGCGGTGTTCGGCGTCGGCGCGGGCGATCGGTCCTCGCTCGCGACCCTCGGGGTCGAGCGCGACAGTCCGCTCCGGCGGGTCCTCGAGACGTTCGACCTCGCGCGCGACCTCTGGGCGGGCGAGACCGTCACCCACGAGGGGACGTTCACGGCGCGGGACGCCTCGCTCAACCTCGACCCAACCGAGATCCCGGTCTACGTCGGGGCACAGGGACCGCACATGCTCCGCATGAGCGCGAAACACGCCGACGGCGTGCTGGTCAACGCCGCCCACCCGCGGGACCTGGAGTGGGCCGCGGGGCAGATCGAGCAGGGGCTGGCGGAGCGACCCGCCTCGGAACGGTCGAGCGGAGACCGAAGCGACCCGCGAGACGACGCTTTCGAGTCGCTCGCCTTCGCGAGCACGAGCGTCGCCGGCGACGAGGCCGCCGCCCGCGAAGCCGCCCGTCCGCCGGTCGCGTTCATCGTCGGCGGCGCGGCCGAGCCGGTGCTCGATCGCCACGACGTCGATCGCGAGGCCGCGAGCGCGGTCAGCGAGGCGCTCGAGGCGGGCGAACTGAACGAGGCGTTCGACCGGGTGACGCCGTCGATGATCGACGCCTTCTGCATCGCGGGGACGACCGACCAGGTCGCCGATCGGTTCGCGGCCGCGCTCGAATACGTCGACGGCATCGTCGTCGGCTCGCCGCTCGGACCGGATCTCGAGGACGCGATCGAACGGGCGAGCGAAGCGCTGGCGAGCGCAACGCAGGAGTGACAATCGGCGCGTTCGATCGGCCCGGACTAGCTCGAGGTGAAGAGACTGCCGACGGCCCCCAGCGTGAGCGCACCGAAGACGGCGACCGAGAAGACGATCAGCAGCGTTCCCATCAGGACGAGAAGCGGTGCGAGGCCGTCGCCCATCGCGACGTCGCTGAAGAGTTCGACCATCTCGCCGATGTTGTCCACGATGACGTTCAGCGGTGTGACGGTGTCCATGTCCGGGGGTTGTCACCGATGCTACTTGGCCGTGCCGGTCCGTGCCAGCCCCCGACTGCGGCGGTGGGCGATCGCCGATCGGGGCGATCGGTGGGGCCGTTACCGCGGCGATCGAGACCCGATCGTGGCGGCTGACGTACCGGACCGTGACGGTGGTCGGTGCCTCTAAGCCGCCGCCCTCCGTACCGGAGGGTATGACCGACGACGCGACGCTCTCGGAGTTTGCTCCGTCGAGGGCCAAAGAGGAGACCGACGATCCGGAATCCGACGTCGACGAGACGGATTCGGCGTCGAACGGCGACGAAACCGGCGATCGGGTCCGCGACACGGACGCGAGCGGCGACGCGACTGCCGATCGCGCCGGTACGCCGCTGTCGACCTACGCCTGGGGCGAGTACACCTGCGCGCGCTGTGACCGCGCAGCCGATCGGGTCTGGCGCGAAGACGGGGCGTTCGTCTGCCCCGAGTGCAAGGACTGGTGACCGGCTCGCGTTCCCGCTCGGTTCCGGTAACCGCCGGCTGCTGGCGGTAACAGCGTGCTTCTCGGGGCCGATCGCCGGTATTCTCCCGAACATTTATATCTTCGAGGTGGTTCTATAGGCCTGCAATGGCGAAAGGTACGGTCGCATTCTTCAACGACACTGGCGGTTACGGATTCATCGAGACCGAGGACGCGGACGAGGACGTGTTCTTCCACATGGAAGACGTCGGCGGCCCTGACCTGGAAGAAGGTCAGGAACTGGAGTTCGACATCGTCGAGGCCGAGAAGGGGCCGCGCGCTGAGAACGTCGAACGGCTCTAGGCCGATCCGGAGGAGGTATCGTTTTCCGAGCGTCGATCCGGCCAGCGACGGCACCGGCGTGCACGGCATCCGTCACTGTCACGCGAGCACACGCTGGCCGTCGACGCGCACGTACAGGTTGGATGTGCGAACAGTCGCGTAAAACGACACAAAGCATATGGGTCGGCGTCGCCCACTCCGTACCAACAGCGGCGCCGCCGACGTTCCCGCCCGACTCATCTATGACCGATTCCACGCCACCTCCGAACACGAGCGGTATGGCAACTCCCGAACACGACGCCCTCCCGGTATCGACCGTCGCCGATCTCTGTACAGAAATCGAGGCCAACGTCTCCCGCGTGATCGTCGGCCACGACGAGGCGATCGAACACGTCGTCACCGCCATCCTCGGCCGCGGCCACGTCCTGCTCGACGACGTCCCCGGCGTCGGGAAGACGATGCTCGCCAGATCGATCGCGACGTCGATCGACTGTACGTTCCAGCGGGTCCAGTTTACCCCCGACCTGCTCCCGACTGACGTCACCGGCGTCAACGTATTCAACCAGAAGACCCGCGAGTTCGAGTTCAACGAGGGGCCGGTCTTCGCCAACATCGTCCTCGGCGACGAAATCAACCGGGCCCCGCCCAAGACCCAGGCCGCCCTGCTGGAAGCGATGGAGGAGATGCAGGTGACGGTCGACGGCGACACCCGACCGCTACCCAACCCCTTCGTCGTCATCGCGACCCAGAACGCCGTCGAACCGAACCGGACCTACGACCTGCCGTTCGCCGAACTCGATCGGTTCATGAAGAAACTCACGCTCGGCTACCCGGACCCCGACGAGGAGGCCGAGATGCTCGATCGGACGGTCGGTCACCACCCGATCGAGTCGCTCGAACCGGTCGCCGACCTCGAGACGATCGTCCGCGCACGCGAGACGGTCGCGGGGATCCGGGTGAACGATCCGGTCCGGGAGTACGCGACGGACCTGGTCGGGTACACCCGCGAGAACGCCCACATCGGCGTCAGTCCCCGCGGGACGATCTCGCTGTTGCGCGCCGCCCAGGCCCGCGCCGTCACCGACGGGCGAGACTACGTCATCCCGGACGACGTCGCGACCGAGGCACCGCTCGTGCTCGCCCACCGGATCAAGACGAACAGTCGCGACCGGGACGGACCAAACGTCGTCGCGGACGCGCTCGAGCACGTCCCCGTCCCATGAGGCTCACGCACCGTGGCTGGGCGGCCGTCCTCGTCGTCACGGGGTCGATCGCCATGGGGTGGCAGTACGGGCCGCGTGCGCTGAACGCCGTCGTCACGCCGCTGGTCGTGGTGCTGGCCGCAGGGGTGCTCACCATCGCCCTGGCGGATCGGCCACGCGTCAGGCGAAGCGGCGTCGCCGAGGGGTTCGTCGGCGAAACCAGGACGGTCGAGACGACGATCGAGACGGAGCGAGCCGTCTCGGCGACCGTCCGCGACGCCGTCGGCGACGGACTGACGGCGACCGATCCGGTCGCAGTGACGACCCTCGATGGAGAGAGCGAGTTCAGCTACGAGATCCGACTCGAGGAACGCGGCGATCACCCGGTCGGCCCCCTGACGATCGGTATCGTGGATCTCTTCGGTCTCGTCGAACGCCGGTTCGAGTACGAGGGGACGGCGTCGGTCCTGGTCTATCCGCCCATCCACGACCTCCGGGGCGGGGCCGGTCGGGACCTGCACCTGCTCGCCGACGTGGCGACGCGGCCCGATCGCGAGGAGTTCGACCACCTGCGGGAGTACGAGCGCGGCGACTCCCTGCGGGACGTCCACTGGAAGTCGGCCGCCAAGCGCCCCGACGAGGAACTGGTCGTGACGGAGTACGTCGAGAACGACGCCGCCGGGTCGGCGATCGTCGCGGCCGAGTGTACTCCGACGCGGATCGACGACCTGGCGACCGCGGTCGCGAGCGTGGCGACCTATCTGCTCCAGACGGGGGTCGACGTCGGCGTCACCCTCCCGACGGGAGCGCGCCCGCCGGGATCGGGCCAGCAGCACCACTACGACCTCCTCGGCCTGCTCGCCGTCGTCGAGGCGGGCGAACTCGACGAGGGGACGCGTGCGACCGCCGACGTGCTCGTCCAGGCCGACGCGAACGGGACGCGGGTCATCCTCGACGACCACACGATCCCGTTCGATCGGCTCCGCGGTCGTGACGGCGGGGACGAGAGCCGCGAGGAACGGGTGCGATCCGAACCGGCGGACCGGAGCGGTGCGGAGGAGGGTCCCTCGTCGGGGGTGACCGCATGAGTACCGACGCCCGCGATCGGACGATCGGACTGGACGCCGAGGGGACGATCGACGCCGGGACGTTCCGGGTGCTTGCGCTCGGCTGTATCCTGGTGCTGACGGCGTCGTACGTGAGCGTGTTGCGCGACGTGACCCGCGTCGTGGGCGGCACCGGGACGCTCCTCCTGCTCGTCGTGGCAATGCTGGTCGCCGCGACGGTCCTCGCCGAAACGATCCGGCCCCGGACCGCGATCGGGGCCACGGCGATCGTCGTCCTCTTTGGCTTCTGGTACTACTTCTCGACGGCCGGGGTCGAGATCGGCATCGTACTGGCGGAACTGGACGAACTGCTCACAGACGTCGCCGCGCTGGCGACCGGTCTCCCCCTGCTCCGGATGGTCGCGGCCGACGTCTGGGCGCTCGGGTTCGCGCCCGGTCCCGTCTTCCTCTCGTGGTATCTCGCGCTCCGGGGCCGATACGACCTGAGCGTCGTCCCCGGCGGCCTCGCCCTGCTCTTTCTGGTGCTGACCGGGGACGCCGAGACGCCCGTCGTCCTGCTCGGTACCCTCGGCGCCGTCGGCGCGATCGGCTTCGGCGAACTCGAACGCCGGGGTGGCTCGATCGCCCAGGCGGACCTGTTCGCGGTGCTGGTCGCGGTGATCGTAGTCCTCTCGCTGTCGGTCACGTTCGTGCCGGGAGAGTCTAGTGGTCCGGCGTTTAGCGGCCAGGCGGACGCCGGCACGCTCGAGGGAACGATCGACTTCGCCAGCCAGCAGTCCGCGATCGGCGGCGACGTGGAACTCTCGCCGGAGGTCCGCTTTACGGTCGAGTCCGAACGGCCGTCCTACTGGCGAACGGGGGTCTACGACCGGTTCACCGGCGAGGAGTGGGTCCGGTCCGGCCACGACAGGGGGTACAACGGGAACCTTGGGACGCCGCCCGGCGAGTACGAGGCCGTCACGCAACGCGTCACCGCCGAAACGGCGCTGGGCGTCATGCCCACCGCCCCGAAACCGGTCGCGATCGAGGGCGAAATCGCCCAGTCGACGACGGTCTCCGTCCACGGCCAGCCCCGCCCCGAAGAACAGTTGCGCGAGGGCGACAGCTACGTCGTCCAGAGCGCCGTGGTCGAGCGCGACCCGGCGACGCTACGAACCGCCGGGACGGACTACCCGGACCACGCGTCCGACTACCTGCAACTCCCGGAGAGCACGTCGAGCCAGTTCGAACAGCAGGCCGCCGAGGTGACCGGCGACGCGGAGACCCCCTACGACAAGGCCGTCGCGATCGAGTCACACCTGCGATCCTCGAAGGACTACTCGCTCGAGGTCGATCGGCCCGAGGGCAACGTCGCCGACGAGTTCCTGTTCGAGATGGAGGAGGGCTACTGCGTCTACTTCGCGACCACGATGGTCCAGATGCTCCGGACCGAGGGCATTCCGGCCCGGTACGTCACCGGGTACACGACCGGCCAGCAGGTCGACGACGACACCTACGTCGTTCGCGGACTGGACGCTCACGCGTGGGTCGAGGTCTACTTCCCCGACCACGGCTGGGTCGCGTTCGATCCGACCCCGGGCGACGCACGGGAGGAGGTCCACACCGATCGCCTCCAGCAGGCCCGCGAGGACGGCCAGGAGAACGTCGACACCGACGCCAGCGAGGACGTCCCGATCGACGACGGCGAGGACGACCCGGAAACCAGCGACCCGTCGGACGAGAACCGCAACGGGACGGACCCCGAGATGTCCGATCCCGACACCACCAACGGGACGACCCCCAACGACACCAACGGAACCGATCCACCGGACGGCCCCAGCACCAATGGAACCGACGGAACAGGTGACGACGACCCGACCGTTTCGGTCCCGATCACGCGCGAGACGGCCGCGCTCGGGATGATCGTGCTCATCGGAGTGGCAGCCGGCGCTCACCGGACCAGCGCGACGGCCCGGGCACGGCGAGGGCTCCAGTTCATCTGGCAGCGGCGACGGGACGACCCGAACGAGGACGCCCGGATCGCGTACCGCCGACTCGACCGCCTCCTCGCACACCGGTACCGGCCGCGTCGCCGATCGGAGTCGCGCCGGCAGTACCTGACGGCGCTCCGGGACGAGTACGACGACCTCGACCCCCGCACGGAACGGGTCGTCCGGGCCTACGAGCGGGCGACCTACGGCGAGGGCGTCGACCGCGAGACGGCGGACGCGGCGATCGCGATCGTCGACGACCTCGTTCGCGATCGACTCCCGGTGCTTGGCGATCGGTGAGGTCCGGTTCATTCACCGCACACTGAAAAAGAACCGCGCGACGGCGCCTGGGTCCCGATAGTGTTTAATATGCTCATTTCGTACGGGCGAACGTAATGTCGGAAGTCTGCTCGACGTGCGGGCTGCCCGAGGAACTCTGCGTCTGCGAGGACGTGGCCAAGGGCCAACAACAGCTCAACATCCGCATTGACGAGCGCAGATACGGGAAAGAGGTAACGATCGTCGAAGGATTCGATCCGAAGGACGTCGATCTCGACAGTCTCTCGTCGGATCTCAAGTCCAAGTTCGCCTGTGGTGGCACCGTCGAGGACGACCACATCGAACTGCAGGGCAACCACACGGGCCGCATCGAAGAGTTCCTTCGGGACCGCGGCTTCAACGTCGCCTGATGCCCGCGATGATCTGAGACGACTTCCGAACCACGGCCGCTCACGCATCACGACGCGACCGACACCCGTTTTTCCGCCGATCGACGCCCTCGAAGCCGGTCGCTCGCCGATCGGTGAGCCCAGATCCGTCTAAAACGGCGATTCCGCGTCCGCGGTCGACTCGGCATCGGCGGCCTCGTCGCCGACGAGGCCGAACTGCATGCCGTACTTTTCGAGGCCGCCCTCCATGCTCTCGACGCGAGCGTCGGCGGTGCCCTCGTAGGACCCGATCAGCCTGGCCGCCTGGACGCTCGCCTTGCCGTGGGGACAGACGGTGACGATGTGGTCGGCGCCCTCGAGGTCCTCGATCCGCCGCGAGAGTTCGTCGAACGGGACGTTCTCGCTGTCGGGAATGCGGCTGTATCGGAAGCTCCGTTCGTCGCGGATGTCGACGATCCGTACGTCCGCGTCGTCCTCGAGGAGTTGCTTGACCTCCGACGGGGAGATTTCGCCATCCATCAGGTCTCCGTTCGAACCCCGACAGAATAAGCCCACGGGTGGATTTCGGCAGTCGATCGCCGCCGACCCGATCGAACCCGGCGCGATCTAGAGCAGGCCCTCCTCTCTGGCCAGCAACAGCGCCGTCAGCGTCGAGTCGTTGGCCGGTTGCTCGCGGGCCCGATCGAGCGCGTCGGCGACCGGCACCGTCGTCACCGAGAGGAACTCGTTGGTGTCGAGTTCGCGCGCGCCGGGTTCGAGTCCCTCCGCGTAGACGACGCCGCGATCGTGCCGGAGGACGCCGGTCGCGACGGCGAACTCCTGGAGGAGGGCGGTACTGGAGGGGCGAAAGCCGGTCTCCTCCTCGAGTTCGCGCGCGGCCGCCGTCGTGTAGGACTCGCCGTCCTCGACGATTCCGGCGGGCAGTTCGAGGTGGGTCTCGCGGATCGTCGGTCGGAACTGTTCGACGAAGAGGAGGCGATCGCCGTCCGCGCCGTCGACGGTCCCAGCCTCGTCGCCGGCGGCGTCTCCCGCTTCGTCGTCGATCGTCCCGGCGAGGACGCCGGCGTCGATCCGGGCAACCACGACCACCGCGGGTGGGAGGTCGGCCCAGTAGTAGCGTTTCTCGGTGCCGTCCGGCTGTTCGAGCAGGTCGTACCCCCCGTCGTACCAGGGCGTCTCGTACTCGAGAACTTCCTCGCGGAGGTCCCAGTCGTCGGGTACGGTCATCGGATGAAGTCTCGCGGCCGCGCCTGTAATAGGTGCCGTTTCGAGCGATCCCGGGGGCCGAAGGCGTCGGGCGTCGAGCGATCGTGGGGGCGGCCGATCGACGATCAGGAGTTGCCGGGATCCGAGTCGGCATCGAGGAGGACCCCGTCCGTCGAGATCAGTTCGTCCGTCCGCCGGAGCCAGTCGACGCCCCACTTGACGGACGGCGGGACGAGCGTCGTCGTGAAGATGGCCATGAAGACGAGCACCGAGAACAGTTCCTGGCCGATGACGCCGGCCGACAGCGCGACCGTGACGATGACGATCTCGACGGTCCCGCGGCCGTTCATCCCGAAGCCGATCACGAGTCCCTCCCTCGAGGAGAGTTTCGTCGGGAGGGCGAACAGCCAGCTACCGACGATCTTGCCGGCGAAGGCGGCCACGAGGACGAGGACGAGCAAGTCCAGCCGCTGCGTGAACACGTCGAGCGTCAGTTCGAAGGCGACGGAGACGAAGAAGATCGGGGCGAAAAAGCCCATCGCCAGGTCGTAGATGACGTTGTACATGTGCTCGTAGATGTCCCGCTCGAGTTCCGCCTGTCGCAGGAACAGTCCGGCGACGAACCCGCCGATGATCATGTGCAGGTCCGCGAGCGCCGCGAAGAAGGCGAAGACGAGCGCGACGACGAGCGCGATCGTGAACGCCGAGGTCTTGTCGACGAACTCGTGGTGCGCCATCCACACCTGGAGTCGTCCCCAGAGGTACGGCAGGAAGCGATCGCCGATCACCAGCGCGACCGCGAAGAACAGCAACGCTTTCCCCGCCACCAGTCCGAGGCCCACGATCGTCACGTCACCCGTTTCGATGAAGCCCATGATGCCGGCGAACACGACCATCACGCCCACGTCCGACAGGAGTGCGCCACCGAGGAGGACGCCCGCGATTCGGGTATCGAGGATGTCCAGGTCGACCAGGATCCGCGATTTCGTCGCCAGCGACGTGGCCGCCATCGCGATGCCGACGAACAGCGACTGCTCGATCGTCGCGCCGATGACGCCACCGATCAGGTAGCCGAGTCCGAAGGGAACGACGAAGCCGCCGACCGCGATCATCAGCGACTGCGGACCGAGTTCGAACAGGTCGTGGAGGTCGACCTCCATGCCGACGTAGAGCATCAGCAAGAAGACCCCCAGTTCCGCGAGGACGTCGATCGCCTCGCCCCCGTGTAACACTCCCAGCACCGCCGGTCCGAAGACGACCCCCGCGAGGAGTTCCCCCATCAGCGCCGGATAGCCGACCCGCTCGACCGCGAGCCCGAAGATCCACGCCAGCGTCAGCACGAGGAGGAGGTTGAGGAGATCGATGCCGGTGGCTTCGACCATGGCCGGCCCTACAGGAGCCAGCAGTAAATAGCGTCGAGCGGCACCCGCCGAGTGCTCCCGCCCTCAGGAGTCTTCGAGAAGGTCGCGATAGAGCCTGCCGAACGCCTGCCGGCGCAGCGTCGCGATCGCCGCGTCCGTCTTGTTCTGGAACGTCGCCGCGACGGCAGCCCCGTCGGGGCCGGCGTGCCAGACGACGCGCTCGACGTTCTCGTTACCGACCTCGGTCACCTCGCCGTCGTACGTCTCGCGCCAGTCGTCGTACTCCTCGCGGGAGCCGACCCGGACCTCGAGCAGACTCGCGAAGAGCGCGTCCCGGGCCGTCTCGACGACCGCGCCGGTGACCCGCTCGTCGTACTCCTCGCGATCGAACTCCATGGCCTTCGCGACCTCGCGGACGACCGTCTGCGCCGCGGGGCCGATCGACTCGTAGCGATCGCGTGCCTCGGCGGCCGACTCGAAACTGAGCGTTCCCACCGTATCCATACGCGACCAGTCGGCCGGCGGGGAGTTACGCGTTTTCGTTTTCGCCGGATTCCGGCTCCGGTTCGCCGTCCGTTCCGTCCCGGTCGTCGGACTCGGCGTCCCCCGCCTGCATCTGCCGGGTCAGTTCTCGGGCCTCCTCGAGGACGCCCTCGGCCTCGCTCGTCAGCGCGCCGCGTCCGGGACCACGGCTCTGCCGGGCGAGTTCGTCCTCGAACGTCGGCTCGTGACCGTGGCCCGACTCGAACTCGGGCGTCTCGATCTCGGGAGCGTACTCGCTGACGATCGTGCCGAGGTCCTCGGGGCCGCGGTCGGCCCAGTCGGGGGCGTGTTCCTCGAGCCAGTCGCGGTGGTCCGCCCGGCCGAGCGCGGCGGTGACCGCGAGGTGGTTCGCGAGGTGTTCCGCGTCGGCCTGTTCGGCGTCGCAGACCGGGCAGGCGTATCCCATGCTCGCGGGTACGTGCGCGCGCTGTAAAACGTCCTCGTCCTGGATCGCGGGGACCCGATCGCCGCCGACCTGAATCGGCGGACCCGATCGACGCGAGACGGCCGATCGGGCGTCATACGGTTTACTGTACGTTATTTCCGGCGCAACCGCCGCCCGGATCGCGGTTGCGCCGGTACATCGGTACAGCAATCCGTATCAGTCCAGTTTCCGGAGCATCACGATCGCGTCCTCCTCGTTGTCGTAGTAGCCCGGCACCCGCCGAAGCGGTTCGAAGCCGAACTCCCGGTAGAGGCGTTTCGCACCCTCGTTGGACTCCCGGACCTCGAGTTTGACCGTGTCGGCGCCCTGGGCCGCGAGGACGCCGATCGATCGCGAGAGGAGCGCCGAGCCGATGCCCGAGCCGCGATGGGCGGGATGGACGGCGATGTCCTTGACGTGGCCCAGGTCGCGGCCGAAGTTCTCGGTCACGTCGGCGACGACGTAGCCGGCGACGCGGCCGTCGCGGATCGCCACGAGAAAGCCGGGTTCGCCGAGAAACCGTTCGAACGCGTCGTACGGCCACGGCTGGGAGAACGAGGCGTTCTCGATGCGCACGACTGCGAGGAGGTCTGCACGTTCTGCGGGCCGGATCGACGGTCCCTCGGTCCCGTTCGAACCCGACGCGGGGAGTGTCACGGGCGTGGGTACACGCCGAGCGATAAAAGAACTACGCGTCGCGGCTCAGACCGAATCCAGTCGCTCGATTTCGGCGTCCGACCAGTCGTAGAAGTGTCGATCGGTCTGCCTGAGCACCTCGACGCACTCGTTGTACTGACTGCGTGCGTCGTCGACCAGCGGATCGTTGGGGTTCTCCTCGATCCACTCGCGGAGTTCGGCGAGCGCCTCCGGCGAGTAGGTGTCCATCCGGTCCTGGTGTTCGAGGATCTCGACCTTCTCTCCTTCCTGACGCAGGGTCCGAGCGAGCGCCCACCCCGCGACGCCGTAGAACGCCAGCAGGGTGAACGCGAGCATCCCGATCACCTCGGCCGAGAGCGCGGCCATCAGTCGTCACCTCCGGGGACCTCCGCGGTCTCCGGCTGGCCGCGTCTGCCCTCGACGACGGACATGACCGCGTAGCCGATGATCGGGAACAGCACGATCACTGCGATGCCGCCGTACAGTTCGGCGGTGCCGCGGTTCTCCCACGCAAAGTAGGCCATGATGAAGATCATCACAGTGGGGATGACGTACTTGATGACGGGGTTCCACCAGCGGCCGACGTGGACGCCTGCGTTCCGGTTGACCGTGAGCAGGCGGAGCCGTTCCGGACCCATCACCCAGCCGATGACGCCGAGAATCATGAGCGTCGCCAGCGGCAGCCCCCAGTTGCCGAAGACGAAGTCGAGGTAGTCCAGCACCTCCACGGAGTACGCGCTCGGAAGGCCGAGCAGCCAGATCCCGCCGCAGACGCCGAGCACCGTCTGCGTGCGACTGAACCGCGTCTCCTCGGAAATCGTCGTGACGCTCACCTCGGTGATCAGCAGTCCCGAGGTGAACGTCGCGAGGAAGAAGCCGACGAAAAACAGGATGGCGACGAAGCCGCCGAACGGAATCTCCGGGAAGACCTGGACCAGCGAGACGAACGCCAGTCCGGCACCGGCATCGGGTTCGACGCCGACCGCGAAGACGATCGGGAAGATGGCGAGCGCCGCGAGGATACCGATGCTCGACTCGCCGATCGCGGTGAAGATGCCGCCGCCGAGCGGGACGTCGTCGTACTCGCGCAGGTAGCTGCCGATCGTCAGCGCGATCCCCCAGCCGAGGCCGGTCGAGAACAGCGCCTGCCCGAGCGCGGCGATCCAGGTGTCGCTGTAGGTCAGGTACGCCCAGTCGATCGTGAACGCGAAGGCGAGTCCATCGGCCGCGCCGTCGAGCGTCAGGCCGCGGACCACCATGACGAGGAGCGCAAACACGAGCGCCGGCACCGCGTAGACGACGAGCCGCTCGACGCCCCGCCGAATGCCCAGCCCGAGGACCGCGGCGATCGAGCCCATCACGATCGTGTGCAGGCCGATCATCAGCGCCGCGTTGCCGAAGAGGCTGTTCATGAACGGTTCGGCCTCGAAGCCGGCCCCCGTGAAGGTGAACAGCAGCGAGTGGACCGCGTAGTACAGCGTCCACGCGATCACCGGCGAGTAGTACGACATCAGTGCGATGTTCACCAGCAAGACGACGACGCCGAGGCCGACCATGCCGCCGCGACCGACGACGTCGCGAAACGCCCCGATGACGCCCTTGTTCGTGTACCGACCGAGCGCGACTTCGGCCATCAGTCCGGGAACTGCGAGGACGAACAGCAACGTGAGGAACGCGAGGACGAACGCGCCGCCCCCGTTGTTCCCCATCACGTACGGGAACCGCCAGATGTTCCCGGCACCGACCATCGCACCGATCATGGCCATCAGGAACCCGAACCGGGTGCCCCACTCCGCCCGTGCCGTTTTCGTTGGTACGTCAGCCATATCGACTCACATCGGCCACACCACCTGCAGGGACCTATATATGTGTTACCTGCCATCATGAAACACAGCAGTAATGACCGATTTCCGGCCACAAAATCGACGACGGCGTTCGAACCGCCAAACGGGAGCGATCGTCCGGGACCGATCGGCGTCTCACTCCTCGTCGGCCACCGGAATCACTCCGCAGGGATCGCGTCCATCTCGAACTGCTCGGTGAGTTCCTTCAGTTCGTCGAGGGCGTCCTGCTCCTCCCGGAGGTTTTCTTCGAGGACGTCGGCCGCCTCGTCCATCCCGAGCTGGTCCGCGAGCGGGATCAGGTTGCCGTAGGCCGCGATCTCGTAGTGCTCGGTCTTCTCGGCCGCCGCCATGTTGTGATAGTCGAGCACCTCCTGGGACGGCGCTTCCTCGGTGAACTCCTCGTACTCCTCGACGAGCCCCTCGATTCCCTCGCACTCCTCTTTCTCGGGTGGCTCGCCGAACATCTCGAACACCTCCTCGAGACGATCGATGTGCCCCTGGGTCTCCTCGCGGTGTTCGGCGAAGGCGCTGGCGATCTCGTCTCGTTCGGTGTTCGACTCGAGGTCCTCGAGCGCGTCGAGAAGCTGGTGCTCGGCGTGATAGAGGTCCTCGAGGCCGTGCTCGAACAGGTCCTGGATCGTATCCATGCTCATGCTGTGACCACGAGCCCCGTTCACGCGCCGCCAGAAAAAGTCGCGAGCCTGCGACGGCAGGTCACGACGCGTGCACCCGACGCACTCGCGATCCGATCCGAACGCGCCGGAGCCACAACGTGGCACGATAGTAGCCCAAAGGGGCCAATTTCGACTCGTTCTCTCCGAACGCCGACACGACGGCGACCGGGAGCGGGCGTTCGTCCGCCCCACTTACCGGCTGTTTTTGCCGGACCGATCGTCCGGTCCCCGCGGTCCTCCGGTCCCGATACTCGTCTGTCCCGTGCGCGGCCGTTCCGCCGGAAGCCCGGATCTTCCGGGCGTCCGAGATACCGGCATCACTCACCCCTACGACCGAGCAGGGGTATCGCTTGCGGGCGAAGCGTCACTTATGCGCTCGCCCACCGAACAGCGACCGATGACTGACGCAGCCGACTGCGAGCCGAGGCCCGCCGGACAGGACGAGACCGAGCGCGACGACGCCCACCTCGACGACGTCGAAGAAGGGGCCGGCTGCACGGAGATCTGGGAGCATCTCGCCGAACAGCGCGACGAGTGAGCCGAGATATTCGCCACGAGAGCGACTCTTTTGCCTCCGAGACACGTACTGAACGACCATGACCGACAACCGCTCCGGTGATCGATCCACCGACCGCGACGAACCCGATCGATCGATCCCGACGGACCGCGAATCGCCGGTCGGCGCACCCGTCATTCGGGGCGACGAATCGGTCACCGGTCCGCACGCCCGGGAGGCCGTCCAGTTCGATCCCACCGATCCCGACAGCGTCGCGGACGCCGCCGAGACCGTCCGCCGGTTCGCCTCCGACGACACCGCCGACGATCACCTCTACATGCTCCGCGGGGCCGCCGCCTCGGCCGCACTCGTCCGTGGCGAAGGCTCCTACAAGGCCGCCGCCGAACGCGCCGGCGGAGACGCCTCCGTCTCGTTCATCCGCAAGTGGGCCCGGGTCCACGACCTGCCGCGATCGGTCCGGAAACAGGTCGCACTCGGCCAGATCGCGCCGACCGCCGCCAAACACATCGCCCGCGTCGGCGGCGAAGCGCGCCTCCTGCTCGCCTGGGCGGCCCTCGACGGCGACCTCACGGTCCGGGACGTCCGGAGCGTCGCCAGCGCCATCAACAACGGGGCGCCGATCGAGCGAGCGCTCGCCGACCACGGCGTGCAACTCGGGCAACTCGAGGTCACGCTCTCGCCGGAGCGCTATCGCGATCTCCGTCGACGTGCCTCGATCGACGGCGTCGATCCCGGCGAGATCGTCACGGAAGCACTCGACGAGTACTTCGAGTGAGCCTCCTAGGGGCACAGTACGTACCGACATCCGTCGCTGTCGCTGACATTCGCGGGCAACGAAGAAAGAAACGTTTAACCCCTACTCACCGATAGTACGAAGCGCAGGGCCGGTAGCTCAGTCTGGCAGAGCGTCTGGCTTTTAACCAGACGGTCGCGTGTTCAAATCGCGCCCGGCCCGCTTTTGCCGCGAGCGAACTCGTGAGTGTCAAAACGGCCACGAGCGATTTGAAGTAGAGCAAAAAGGCGCAGCGTAGCGAGCATTTCTGGGCGTAGCATCGACTCACGACGAATTGCCACTCGGAAAAGCCAAGGGCCGGATTTGAACCGGCGGTAGGCGGCTCTGCAGGCCGCTGCGTTCGGCCGGACTCTGCCACCTTGGCGCAGTACAACGTTGTCACTGCGTTCGTTTAAGCATAGCGGTACGGCGCGAGGGTAGCTGTGGGATCCGATCGTCAGCGGCGAACCACTCCGATCCACGATAGCGAGACGGACTGGAGAGAACGGCGACGTTCGATCGGAAGCGATCGAATCCGAAAGATCTCCGCTGCTATGGCCGCCTGGTACCGACTAGCGGAGGCGAACCGTCGGCACACCGGCCTCGGTACGTTCGATATGCAAAAAGCCCCACACAGCTGTCGCTGTGCGAGGCTCGAAATGAGAGTATGAGTGGTGGCGGCGAATCGAGTTTCCCAGAGGGTCTCCCACTCCAGTACTCACCGAAACGCAGGCGGGCTTATCTTCCGTGTTCGGGATGGGTACGGGAGGAACCCCGCCGCTGTGGCCGCC